>JAIPFP010000046.1 GCA_021736575.1 Pirellula sp.
TCGAGGATCTTCATAGTGTGGCCTCCTGCCTGAAGTGATTGGGTCGTTAGATAACCGAATCATGGCAGGCTGGCCGCTTTTTGTTTACCCTAAATACTTTTGCTTGCAAAACAAACCGGCGGAACGCCGGTCACACCCGTTCGAGCAAAGGTACATGCACGGCATGTAGCGATGGATTCATCGCGACCGTCATCGCTTAACGGAGGAGCCGTATGACGTAATTCTTCACGTACGGATCTGTGCGGGGGACGGCCAGCAATGGCCGTTCCTACCGCGATCACATTTGTGGGGGGCCTTACTTATCGGGTGCTTCGTCCAAGGCGTTTTCTGCTCTAGACAATCTTGCCATGATAAACTCCGTCGATAAAGCCGAAGAAAGTAGTAGTTAATCAAAATAGGAAATCCAAAACCGTTTTGCAACTACCCACCCGAAAACATGCTGTGTCCCTCTGTTTCTTCCTCTCAGTCGAGCATCTTGTTGATTACGACTGATTAATCGAGAGCGTGCATAGGGCGATGACATCAGGAATTTGGCTGGCACTTCAATAGCAGTGATTCACAGCGATCGCGACTTCGCGTCTTTGCGTGACACGACTGAGGCTCGATATGCTCGAGAACAAAAACCATGGGGGCCGAGTACTTCATGTTCCGAGCTGGTCACCGCTTAACGCGGTCACCATCTCTACGTGAAATGACTCCGAGGCCAATTCCCTCATGACAATCGCAGCGTGTCAAACCCTCACTCCGGCTGTGCCACCTCTCTCCCTTTCCAAAGCGAAAGGGAGAGAGAAACGTTCTATTGTGGATTGCGTCGCGACGATCGGATATGATGTTGACATCGGCACCAAGATCCAGACCCTCATGCTCGCGAACCTGTCGGCAGTTCAAGATGCCATTGGATGGAAGCGTGATGAGGGAACAATGGGATGGACGCGAAGGGCTCGGTCACCCGTGTTTGACTTGTGTCGAGTCAACGACTCGCCCTCGGTCATCCCGGTCGTTACCCCATTGAAGAAATCGCTTCTGACACGGCTACCGCAATCAGCGTCAGTGTAGCGCTGATCAGAGTGATTTGAAACCACCAATTCATCTTGATGTTAATTTCACGCCTCTGACGGAGTACTTTACACAAATCGTTCATACTGTTGGCTAATGCACACTCCGGAGACACCGCAACGAAATCTGCCCAAAGAACATCGACGTCTGTACTACCGGGTTGTTCACCGCGCTTTGGGAATAATCCGATGATCGCGGACACGAAAGTGGCTATCAAAAAGATCATGGAGCAAACTAGCAGCACGACGGCCCAGCCAGTGGACTTCGAATCGTCGAGCTTTACAATGAGTCCAAAGCCGGTAACGGTCGCACCGAGTACGACCGTCATTCGGTCTCCCGTGCGCTTTATCATTTCGCTGACTTCCTTTAGATTTTCCACTAACGTATCGTGAACTCTTTTTCCATTGGCATCAACTGACATGACTGACTCCAAACCACAAGAATCTAAACCAAACGAGCCTGCCAAGACTGAGCCCCCGAAGGCTCCTATTACTCGTCCGGCGTCCGCCGAATCTATCGTACAGAATTCTGAACACAACAAGGGCAAAGAGAATCGAATAACACGCAAGGGATAACATATAAAGGTTTAGATTCTACGTCGTTGCTCTGGGGGCGTACGCGGGCTGGACTGAGGTCGCTTGCCCGATCTCTGTTTTGTGGCTTAAGAAGTTAGCCAGAATTTAATCCCATGTTCGAGAAGCTCAAGCGGCAGTTCTTGATTCGCAAGGGATGCCCCTCACCGCGTCCGCTTGGCTGCTTTGAAATGGACTGAAAGGGACTTCGAATTGCCTTGCCAACAATTGCTACACGCGGCTTACGTAGAATCTGCGTCGTGTCCCTTTTCCACCTTCCGACGGGATCTGCTACAATATCGCGAGGAGAATATAAGTATGTCACATGAATTGCCGCTTAGTACGATGTCTGTTGGTGAGAAAATCCAACTGCTTGAGCAGGTCTGGGACCACCTGTGCCATCAATCAGGGGATGTTCGATCTCCCGAATGGCATTCCGCGATTTTAAAAGAGCGTCAAAAGCAAATCGAAGAGGGACGCATGTCAGTTTCGCCTTGGTCCGAGGCCAAAGAGCGATTGCAGAAACTTGGCAAATTGGCCCTTCGGTAGGTGCCTGGCACCTACCTTGTTCTCGCAGGCGGCAAGCCCCGTCGAAACGAACACCGCCTCAAGGCGAGACTAAGAAACGAAGAGGTCACCACGCGGCTCGCCCAAAAGGCCACCACTCGGCTCGCCCGCGTGGAGCCTTGATCGAAACCAGAACGCGAACCCCCTACGCAACGCCGCCACCGCGTGACTTGTCCACGTGGAGCGATGATCAGATCGTACACGCCACTATCCGATCAGCATCCGACGGGGACAAGCCCCGACGTGATGGCGAGCTCGCTAGGCTCGCATGCTGGTTACGATTATCGCTCGACGGGGGCGAGCCCCGTCGAAACGAACAACACCGTCCGACGGGGATAAACCCCGTCGAAACGAACACCGCCTCAAGGCGAGCCTAAGAAACGAAGAGGTCACCACGCGGCTCGCCCTAGAGGCCACCACTCGGCTCGCCCGCCTGGGGCCTTGATCGAAACCAGAACGCGAACTCCTACGCAACGCCGCCACCGCGTGGCTTGTCCACGTGGAGCGATGATCAGATCGTACACGCCACTATCCGATCAGCATCCGACGGGGACAAGCCCCGACGTGATGGCGAGCTCGCTAAGCTCGCATGCTGGTTACGATTATCACTCGACGGGGGCAAGCCCCATCGAAACGAACAACACCGTCCGACGGGGATAAACCCCGTCGAAACGAACACTGCCTCAAGGGAGATCAAGACACTTGTTTGGGGACACCGCATATTGCCACCGCATTCAGATCAAGGAGAATTTCCTCACCACTGGACGGCAACTTCTTGTCCGCACGACCTGTTTGATTAAAAATGCTGGTTCTTCATTTATGGTTCTATGATAGCCTGATAATCTAACGCCAGCCCATACTTGCGGCTTTTCTTCGCGGGGTCAGCGATGGCGAGGAAGCCGCTATCCACCCATGCGGTAAGCAGGTTGCGGGCGGCGCGTTGGGAGATTCCAAACAGGGCTTCGATGTCACGGCTGGTGATGTTGTTACTGTCGCGGAATAATTCAAGAGCTTTGCGCTGGCGTGGGTCAAGGCGGCGCAGCGCGGGGGAGCGATCTTGCGCCCCACTGCCGGCAGCTTCTTGTGCGCGGCGTTTGACGCTCTCGAAACTATCGGCCATCCCCTCGCAGAAATACTCCACCCATTTCGTGATGTCGGATTTCGCGCGGCCTTCGTAATAGTTATGCGATGGGCCGATGGTAAGGGCTTCGTAATATGCGCCAAGATTGCGGGCGTAGTATTCTTCCAGCGAGGTTAAGCCTTTCAGATCATATCCGCCTAGATGCAAAATAAGCGTGGTGAGAAGCCGCGCCGTGCGTCCGTTGCCATCGTAATACGGGTGGATGGTGGCAAATTCATAATGCGCGATACCCGCTCGGATGGGGCATGGCAATTCTTTGCGCTCAGTGGCGGCAACCCATGCCACCATTTCCTTCATCAGCTTTGCCACGTCCTTAGCCTCTGGGGGCATGTAAACGATGCCACGGCTGCGACTATCACGGATGACGTTTTGCCCGTCACGGTAAGGCGTGGGCTTTATCTTCTTGCGACCTTCGGCCATCACCAGCGCATGCAGAGTTTGGATATGCGTTTCCGTCACGGCACTTTGCGAAGCGGTCAGCTGCTCTAATTTTTCCAGCGCAGCGTAATAGCCAAGCACTTCATTTGCGTCGCGCTCACGGCCCGGAAAATGCTGCTTATCTTCGATCACTTTCGACACTTGTTCCTGTGTCAGCCGGTTGCCTTCAATCATCGTGGAATAATGCGTGGAAAAGAGTCGCGCCGTTTCGCGCAGCGTCGCCAGAACGGAAGGCGTGATCGGTAAATCCTGCACCGCTTGTTTCGCCGCCTCGATACGCATCAGGCAGTTGGCAATCTTCGGGGTGATGGTGAATTTAGGCGAGAATTTAGATTTCTGGGGCATGTTATCGGCAGTTTATTGGCTGTTGGTAATGCCGTTATTGTGCCGTTAAACTGCCGATAAAAGAAGGACTATTTTTTGTTTGCCGCCTCAAGGACGAAAGCCTAGCGTTCCGAAAGTGACTTTCGCCTCCATTCCCTTGCGGTGGAAAGGCGAATAAAAAAGGATTTTTCGCCAACTTTAGTGGCCAGACGACATATTTAAGTTATGGACTTGGCTTATGCGTCAACAATGGTAAGCAAAGTGTCAGTCTGTCGTCTGAACGGTGATGCCCATAACGACTGGGGCTGTGATGTCATCCCCCTTGATCAGTTCGATCTTGGCTAGCGAATCGCGAGTCTCGGGCCGAACTGCCAAATATCGGATCTGGCGGCCAGCCAAGTCGAACGCGAACTCGCTCTTGGGAACATCCACGCGCCGAATGTAATCTGCGAAATGTTGGCCATTGATCAGTTTATGATCTTCGGTTTTCCCATTCGCATAATGCAAGCGAACGATCATGGATAACGTTCCTTCCTTGGATGCGGGGAACGACCAGCCGCCAACGCCACTCAATAAATGGATGGCAACCGCCGAAGTTTGGCACGTCAGCTCAACTTGTTTTGGCATCTTCGGTGCGAAATTCCCCTGGGAACCGTACAGCATGATTGCATTCGCAACTCGGTCCCCCTGCGGATCCACCAACACAAACGGAACATCCTTGAATACCTTGGGAGACCAGTCGGAAAAGGTTAACCGTTCCGCTCTATTGTTCTCTTCCCAAAACATACCCTTGGTGGTTATCGAAGTCGCGACACTATCGATCGGTAACGGGACATACTTACCCTTGCTCGCAAGAAACTCCAAAAGATCGGTCATTTCTGCACGACTCATTTGTCCTTCGAAGCCCTCTGGCATGAGCGACTTCTTCGACGCGATCAATTCTTCTATATCCTCTCGCAAAACAACTTCTTTCTTACCTTGCGAATTGACGATCTCGATCGAAGTCTTGCTCTCGCTGGCTAACATACCTGTCAACACGAGGTTGTCCGTAGTGCGAATGCTATACGTACGGAAATTGGCTTCGACGCTGCGACTTGGGTCAAGGATATTCATAAGTAGTTCGGCTTTTGGATGAACGGCCATGCCTGTCAAGTTCGGGCCGATGTTGACTCCTAAGCTGCCATGAATATGACAAGCTGCACAGTGCTTTTGATACATGGCCTTTCCGCTCGCAACGTCGCCTGATACGCGAGCGACGTCGAGCCAAGCGTCAAGGACCTTCTGTCGATCGCTGTTAGGAACACCTCCGCTCGATTTCATGATCGCAAGGGCTCGATTTCGAACCGATTCCTCCGGGTGTTCGCGAAGGGCTTGCTTTTGGTCCAATTGCAGATCGCTCAGTGTGAGCTTTCCAGCTTCGATCGAATCTAGCAGTTCGAGCGTGGATTGAGGACGACTCATGAGCAACCGAATCGCGCTCTTTCGGAATTCGGGAGTCAAGTTGCGGCTGCGTTCCAAAAGCAATTCTCCTAAACCCTTTAGCCGTGAGCTTGTTAGCGACTGCAGCATGCCAGCCGAGAACTCAGGGGAAGATTGCGCCGAGATCTGAGCGAGCACCGCAGTTGCGATTTCGCGATTTTCCGGCTGAAGCACAACCGATTGCTTTGCAGCGGCAATACGGCTCGATTCGTCCTTCGATGCGTCGGCAAACACCTTGCTTAGTTCGCTTTGGATTTTGGCGATGCCGGGACCAAGATCCTTGATGCCGACAGTCGTGGCAAGTTGCAAAACCTGACTCTTGACTTCAATGGGAAGCTCGTTTTTGAGCCATGCGTTGATGAATCGGTCTTGACCGGCTTTGGAGATGTTCAGTTCGTAGTCTTTTGGCCAACCTGCGACCAAACCATTGATCAATGTGGTTCCAACCGCCGGATTGTTTGGGGCAACGACGATTTGCTCAAAGCCGCTTGCATCCAGTTTGGACCGGGCCGCATGCTGAGCAACAATGCCAATATGCTTGAGCACGTCGGCGGATGGATTCCAATCCTTCTGAGATAGCACCAATGGTAACACCTCGCGTGCGTGTCCAGCCGAAGCACTTGTCCACGCGTCCAAGAGCCATCGATCGGTCGAGACCTCTTTGCCTGTCGCTATTTGCGTTAACTGATCAGGTCTAGATAACGCGATTCCGAGATCGTTCGTGTATGCTGGGATATCGGCAATCTTGAGCAAAGCGGCCAATCGAACTTGGAGGTCGGAATCGTTCAGGTTTCCCGCAGCAAGCATGGCATTGAGAGTTTGTTCGTTATTGGCTGCGACGATGATCGCATTGCGACGAACTGCAGGACTCTTGTGTTGCAAGGCCGACAGCACGGAGCTATGCGGCTTGGCTTGTTGTGGAACTGAGTTAAAGGAAACGGACTTGGTTTGCTTAATGGCGTTGAGAACCCACATCGCATGAATGGCACCCACATTGAGCCCATTGCTATCGACGCTCGAATCCTCCAGCAACGATAGGAGCGAGCTGATTGTCGCTGGCGTTAGTACTTGCTTTTCGATCAAAAGACGCTGAGCTGTTTTGCGCCACAGCATGGTTGGGTGTTTGAGCGCGGCGACTAGAGCGGCTTCGTCGTTGGGATCGAGTCCGTTGAGGATCGACTTGTCGGCCGCTTCCTGAGCCTTTACGTCTAAGCCTTCATCACCGTTGTAGACAACGCGATAGATGCGTCCGTATTTTTTGTCACGCAATTCGTTTTCGTACGCGTTTCCCTTGCCTGTTTTGAATCCTTGCGGCGTAGGGTTATGTTGAATGATGAAATTGTACCAATCGATTACCCAAACGTTTCCATCCGGTCCCACTTCGGCCATAGTCGGGGCTGCCCACTCATCATCGCTTGCAACAAGATTGAATGGGTTGGCACTTTCGTAGCCAGCTCCAACACGATCGAGGACAAAAGTTCCGACCAAGTGCCCAGTTGGCTCGCATACAAAGGCAACGCGATTCCACCAACTCTTGGGATACTTGCGAGCAGTATAGAGAGCATGGCCTGCACCAGCCGTGTAACCGCCGTGCCAGTCAACTTGGCGAACATTCGGCGTGGCAGCCTTAAACATGTAGGTGTTTGCGATGGGCTTCAAGACGTCTGGAGACCAACCGTTCACGCTTTCGTAGTAGCGATTGGGGATCGGCATGAATCCACTGGGATTTCCGTTGGCGGTCGAACCAAAGATGAGCCCTTCTTCGCTGATTCCAAGCCCCCACGTGTTGTTGTTGGTGGAACGCATGAACTCCAGCTTGCTAACGCGAATGGAATGGCTGTCGAAATCGTTCGTCCGTTTGTCCATCGCTTTGCCATCTTGCAGCGCGAAAACTGGGGCTGTCTCACTGGACGAGCCTGGTTCCACCGCAAATCTCCAGAAGCCTTGTCGGAATCGCTGTTGACGTTCACCGTTGATGACAGGCGCCGAATCGTTGTAACCTTGCATGGCCCAAATCCAGTTATCGAGCCCGTACTGAAAATTGCTCACTCCGCCATGCGTATCGGTTATCCCCCAACCGGTGATGAGTTCCTGACGCATATCCGCCACATCGTCGCCATTGGTGTCTTTCAGGTAAACCGTGGTTGGGCCGTCTTGAATGATGGCTCCACCGCGAAAACAAACGATCGCCGAAGGAATGCTCATGTGCGTTGCAAAAACAGTGAACTTGTCGGCGACGCCATCGTGATCGGTATCTTCGCATATTCGAATACGGTCGCGGCCTTTGCCCGGTGGTTGCAACTCATTCGGGTAATCGATTGTTTCACAAAGCCACAATCGACCTCGATGATCCCAATTCATGGCCAGTGGCTTGCCCGCTAGGCCCGCATAAGAATCGCCTTTAGCATCGATTTCCGATGCCCAAAGTTTCATCTCAAACTGCTTGGGTGTGACGTAGTGTTTGATGGAATCTTGCGGCGAAACGGGATCTTGCATCCGCGTGATCGGTTTACCCTGCCCACCCCGACCAGGCATATAATTCGGAATCTTTTCGCCGACTTCCGTATACGTAAACTTTGGTAGATCTCCAGGGATCGAAGTCGTCTCTGGAACCGGGAAGCGACCACTATCCGCGAAGGGCGCAACGTCCTGGAGTGATTTACCGGCCGCCCACTTGATACCGCGTTCCAATAGATTGATAAAACCAGGTTGCTGCCAAGTATCGAGATTGTGTCCCCATGCTGTGTAAAAGACTCTCCCTTTTTCGTGCGTCCGAATCCAAGTCCAAGGTTCTGCTGTCGTACCGGCAGCGAGTTTTCCTTGGCGACGTTCCTCTAAAACGATCCGATCGATTGGATTGTGTTTGTGATGAATATAGGTTTCATCCCAGCTTTCGAACCCGCCGAAGCCTTTCATGATTTCATGGTTTGGTGCGACGATTTGAGTTGCAAATCGTTCGCCACCATGTTCCTTGAACTGCCCGCCGACAAGTTGGACATAGGCATCCGAATTTCGAAAGCAGAATGTTGCGCAATGCAACGGAACCAGACCTCGGCCACCCGCGACGTAGCTGAGCATGGCTTCCTCCTGGCCCTTGCTGATGGTATCGATGTTGGCGTAGATCAGCAAAGCATCGAATTGCTTAAGTCGCTCGCTGTTGAGAGTGCCGTCCAAATCATCGCTGTATTCCATGTCGATACCGACGGCTGCGAGCGGTTTTTGGATGGCTCGATAGAGCGAGGCCGGTTGATGATGCCCTTTGTCTCCGAGCATAATGACCTTGGTTCGATCCGCCGATAGCCCGGGTTTTGGGCAAACCATAGAAGTCAATGACAAAACAAACAAGAACGGAATCGTAGCGAGAAGTTTTCTTGGTGAACGCATGTTTTTGTGAGTTCGATTGAGATGGTGAGGAATGTTGCAGAGCAGCGGGCAAATTGCCTGTTTTCGACTGGAAGTGGGATAGGCTGCCAGCCTGTCAAACTGAAAAAGACAGGCTAATGCATGGTTGCAGATCCCGACGGGCAAAGCCTGAACGCCAACGCTGCCCCCCAAAGCTATTCTACGGCCTACTTTGCCGTTCTATCCTTTACTTTAACCTAGATCTACTGTTGCTGGGAGTGTGTTAGCGCCGCAACTACTGTAAAATGTTGATGGCCTTGGACTTGATTGGTTGGATTCCTCACGACTATTTATTAAGTTAACTAAAAAAACATGAATACTGGATTCGATCCGAGCTTACCGAAAACCGAAATTCGTCGCCAATTCTTAAAGTCGTTGGCCGCAGCCAGTGCAGCCGCGATGGCTGTCCGAGAGCCTCGATTATTATTGGGGGCGGATCGTGAGCCGATCGATCATCCGCGGCCGACAGCCGACGCCTGTATCTTGCTTTGGATGGGTGGGGGCATGGCCGCACCGGATACGTTTGATCCGAAACGGTACGTGCCATTCGAAGTCGGTGTGCCCGTAAAAGATGTCGAAAGTACATTTCCGCAAATCGACACCGTCGTCGACAACATCAAGATCACGCAAGGGCTTGAAAATATCGCTCAAGTGATGGATCGCGGGACGTTGATCCGATCGCACGTCTTGCCGGACTTGGGCAGCATTTTGCATTCAAGACACCAGTATCATTGGCATACAGGCTACGTGCCGCCGCAAACCGTCGCATGTCCACACATTGGAGCTTGGATGGCGCGTGTCCTGGGACCTCGTAATCCAGTCATCCCACCCTTCATCACGATTGGGCAACGGCTAGAGGGAGTTGGCGAATCGGAAGAGCTCAAGGCCTTTACGACCGCTGGATTTTTCGGTAGCGAGTTCGGACCGATGGTGCTGCCCTATCCAGAAGTCGCCGCTCAGTCGGTTCGACCACCCAAGGGTATGGAACCGGGGAGGTTTGACAATCGATACAAGCTCTACCAACGCCTTATTGACCAGAACCCTCACCGTGAGTTCATGAGTGACTATCAGCAACAATCGATGCTGAGGTCGATGGACAACGCCTATCGATTGCTTAGTTCCAAGGATCGGGCGGCGTTCGATATCTCGCTTGAACCCAAGGATAGTTATGCCAAATACAACACCAGCCAGTTCGGCCAAGGCTGTTTGTTAGCCAGACGTCTCGTTGAGGCTGGAGCTCGATTCGTAGAAGTGACCACGGAGTACGTTCCGTTTCTCAATTGGGACACTCACGCCAACGGCCACGAAACTTTGGTACGTATGAAGAAAGCCATCGACCAACCGATTGCGCAATTGGTTCGAGACTTGGACGAACGAGGATTGCTCGACAGAACATTGATTGTGCTCGCCAGTGAATTCAGCCGGGACATGATCATGGAGGGCAAGCCGGGTTCGACTGCGAACGACCAGACTACGTTCCCTGTCGATAAGTTGCAAGAGATGAAGCACTACGGTCAGCATCGACATTTCACTGGCGGCTCCTGTGTGCTGATGTTCGGTGGTGGCATCAAGCGGGGGTTGCTCTACGGAGCTTCTGCTAACGAGCGTCCGTTTGTCGCAATTGAAAATCCGATTAGCGTCATGGATCTACATGCCACAGTGCTGTCGGCGATGGGAATCAGCCCCAAGACCGCGTTCGACATCGAAGGCCGTCCGTTTTATCCAACCGAAGACGGAAAAGGCAAAGCGGTGAGCGACCTGTTCATTTAGGCGAGCGTTTGTTGCTACTTGGCGGTGTTGCTACTTGGCGGTTGCGATCTCAACCGCTCTTTCTTGCGATCCCCGAAAGAACCGCATCGGAACGGAACGTTCTTTCTCAACTTGATTGATTGCGTAAGCGAGTACGTCCGTTTCACGCAACAAATCGCGTCTGCCATCGTAATCGACTAAGACATCACCTTTGAGAACACCTGCTTGCTTGGCTCGATCGTGAGGCGCGAAAGCACCGACATGTTCGACCACGAGGGCCATTTTATCCGAGGCGATTCCAAGCGAAGCACGCATATCATCCGAAACGGGTTTTAAGAACATTCCGCCTAGCCCGATCCTGCGAAGCCCCCATGTCGAGGCTCGCCAGCCGATGTCTTCTCGCGTACGCCAACCAGAATCGAGTTTGAGATTCAAGTCGATGGTTTCGTTTCCTCGCGTGACTGAGGCTACCATTTGTCCACCATCGCTGGGAAAACTGTTCAGAACCCATTGAACATCCGCAAAGGAAAGCATCGGTTGGCCTGCGAGCAATTCGATGCGGTCCCCTTTCTGGAAACCCGCAGCTTTTGCAGCAGACGCGTCTACGACACTTTCAACGGTCGCGCATTCTTTCGGATCAAGAATCAAACCTATGGTTTTTGGATGCGGATACGGGAAGAGCAACGACTCGGGCAGCTTGGCATCTTGTGCATGATAGTACTCGCGCATCGCGTCGCCGATTTGGTGACAATGAATGCAGCTCTTAACAACGTTCCCTTCGTAGTCGATTTTTCCAGTGTACTTGGATGCAAGCGCAGGAATTTTTTCAGGAGATGCAAAGAGAGGCTTCTTGGGTTGTTTGTTCAACAACGATACTCGGTTGGCAGGGTAGTTTCGATGCAATTTTAGCGTTACTTGTAATGCTTTCCCAAGTCCCTCAACCGAGACATCTTTTTGCCATTGCGTTCGATCCGAGCGTGTGCCGTAGCGGCCGTAAAGCGTTCGATCCGCGTTGAAGAAAAAAACACCAAAGGACTGGTCTGTATCAAATTCAAACAACGACAAATCCAAGCCGTTTGTCCCAACGATACGGACCCGAACAAACGATTTCATCAGTTGCTGGATGGCTGGATCCGCCTCGACCAAATCGTCATCCAGCTTAACGCATTCCTCGCATGGAATGCACCTCAAGACTACCATAAGAGGTTTTTCAGACTTGGCCGCTTCCACGAATGCCGAATCCAAATCGTTGTAGTACCAAAGTCCAAGGGACTCAAACTTGCGCTTATCCCCGAGCACTTTCGCCTCGCGGCTCTGAGCCGATGCGAACTGAGCCGATGCAAAGACGAACGCCAAAATGGATACGAAAGGAAGAAGCCCTAAAAGCCATCTCAATGGAACTCGCATAATAAACCTCTGATTTTGGCCTGGAAACGGATCGGCGACGACTCCTCATGATAGAGGTGGAAACCAGATCAACATAGCCAATCGCGATAAAACTAGTTCATTCCGTTCTTAGCTCGCAAAAGGAGTCGTTCTATCGGACGAAGCGACTCGATCACTTTCAACTGTTTTTTGATTTTGAGGGTATCGTCCGTGATAATGTTTCGGACTCCAGAATCGATTAACTTTAGGACGAGATCGTGGTCGTTCACCGTCCAAGCATGAATCTCGATCCCACGCGCCGATGCTCGGTCAACGACTTGTCGAGTAATCTTGGTGTGCGCAAGCATCAAGAAATTCACGTCGAGCTGCGTCGAGTCACCGAGCGATGTCGCCGCGATAAAGCCAATCTCGATCTCAGGCTCGATCGTTTTCGCTAATTGAATACACGCGTACGATTGTGAGCAGATTCGGCATTGGCGCGTCATTCCCGATTGCCGAATGGCATCGACAACTTGGCGAGTGAGTGCGTCCGTGTCCGAAGTTCCGTGGGGTTTCAGCTCGACATTCAAACGAATTTGATCTTGGGCGGCCATTAGCAGTTCGCTAAATCTAGGGATTCTTTCACCGACAAAATCTTTAGAAAATAGGCTCCCAACCTCCAGCAATTGAATTTCTGCCAGTGTTGTATTCCCCACCGCTTTGCTCCCGCCTCCCACTCGTGCTAGATCGGTATCATGCATCACGACCAATTCCTTGTCTGCAGTGAGTTGGACATCGATTTCTGCCCAATCGGACTTGTCCGCGATCGCGCGCTGAATAGCTGCGATCGTATTTTCTGGAGCAAACGCCGCTCCTGCGCGATGAGCGGTAATCTGAATTCGATCTCTCAAGACGAGTGTGTCGCAAATCCAATACGAAACACCGATCGCGATACCAACTAAGACTACGGAGATTAAAGTGAATAACCAGCCGAGCCGAAGCGAGGCCGAGTTTTCGTCAGATCCAACAGCGTAGGAACGTTCGAGAACCAACGCTTCATCAAAAATCCGGCGTCTTGTCACTTCGATGTCTTCACAGGCGACATTGTGATAAAGCGCTAATACGACGGCCGCGAAACCGATGTTCCCCGCGATACTGAGTATCGTTCCGAGCAACCATTCTAACGACAGTGCAACGCCCGTTACGAACGCGGCCGTCGACAGCGTCTGCCAGGAAACGTCGAGCATCTTCGCCAGTCCCAAATGCGTCATCGCGAGCACACAAGTTGCGATGAATGCATGTGCCAAAAACCAAGTGATCAAGCAAGCAGACATTGTCAAGAGGTTGTTTTGCGATAACTCTCGGCTTTTGCGGAGCGATTGCTGTGGCGAAAGCTTCGATTCGCTTAACAGTATCGGTAAAGCCAGTATCCAACGCAGGACAATAAATAAACCGAGAGCGACAAAAGTAGCCACGACCACTGCCGCCAGTCCAACTCCCCACCAAAACTCCTTTGGCCTCAAGAGGATTAGTCCATTCAAATCTCTCCCTTGCCAAAGCATCGCGTAAATCAAACCTACCAAGCCGACGAATGGCAAGGCGGTCGCAAGGACGACTGACAACTGAATGCCGCCGAGTCTCAGTAGTTTTTGGTAAAGATTTAAATAACGGCTGTTGATACTCCACCAACGGAATCGCGGGCTGAGCATGATCTGCATCAGTCCGGCAATTTCCAGATAGAGAGTCGCGATCGCGATACCACCGACACAACAGATCGCAACTAAACCAATTGGGGACAGCAAGAAATGAGCTATTTCAAAGTTACCTACCGAGACACGTCCCCAGCGCTGTAGAAACAGTCGCATGGTGAAGCTGACAAGTGGAGCGAGCAGAATGAAGTTGACGACTTTGAAGGCGAGCGAAAAGAGAGCCAGCTTTAGCAACGAACCGCGTGCGAGTTCCCACGCAAGGTTCATCGTGGACTTGAAGCGTGAAAAGAAAATTTCGGAAGGCATAAATTTGAATTCATTCCAATGACTAAAGTTCGCCTCCGTTCACGCTTCGGTTTTCTTCCGCACTGCGCCTACGAGAAGAAGAACCACGCACAGAATTCCAAATGGTATAAATGAGATCGAGTCTATCGTTGTCCCGAATTTTTCAAGATTGATAGCTTCAATCCACTCTGACTTGAAATTCATAAAGGAGATCAAAACAGCAGCAATCGCACCGCCGGCAATATAGCCAGAACTGAGTAGCACTGCGGGGCTTGAGTCGTCGTCACCGCTCGTTTTGTTTTTGCGTAACTTGTCGACAGCCAAACGAATCATTCCGCCAATAAAAATCGGCGTGGACGAGCTTAGTGGCAGATAAACACCAACGGCGAAAGGCAAACTTGGAACGCAGCTAAGTTCGAGTGTTAAAGCAATCAGAGCACCGATTAATACCAGTCCCCATGGCAACCTCCTATCCAAGATGCCATCAATAATCAATTGCATAAGAACCGTTTTCGGTGCATCGAACTTACTTGCCTTGACATTTTTTCCGTCATCGTCCTCTGTCAAGACACCATTTATTCCTGGGTCAACCAAATAGATTGGTTTGCCAGCTTCGTCGATGAGGTACCGTCCTGCCGGCAGGGGTGCGTCACGTTCCGTCCGACCAATATTTAAGACGTAGTAATTGGTCGAGTCCGACTTTGCGTACGGTCCCGATCGAACATGATCCTGGGGTAAGCCTTTCACGTCCACGACAACGCTGGCATTTGGTTCGACCGCTTTCTTGCTGTAGGTTGAATTGGCTTCATTCATGGCGATCAAGACAAGACCGACCACCAACGCAGACGTAAGTGCACCAATCAAAATGCTCAACTGCTGCGCTCGCGGGGTTGCGCCAACGATATGACCCACCTTGAGCGCCTGCGCAGTGCTTCCTCCGTTGGATGCGGCCACGCATACAACTCCTGCAATCGTAAGCGCGGTGAGTTTGATTTCTTTATTAATCGTGGCGACGCCAAGTCCCTCAAGGGCGAGCAGCATCAGACAGGTGAGCAGAAGTGTCGCAACGGTCATACCCGAGATGGGATTTGAGGAGGAGCCGATTTCCCCAGTCAATCGCGATGAAACGGTTACAAATAGGAACCCGAATAGGACAATCATGATCGCGCCTGCTATGCCCGTATAACCAAACCCAAGCCCGAGTTGCGGTACCGCCATGAGCGCTAGGACGAGCAAGATGCTGCCAACGAGCACAATAGGCAGGGGGATATCGCGCTCCGTTCTTTTGTTTCCCTTGATGTTTCCGTTTTTCGAGGTTAGATCACGAAAGCTTGTGGCAATCGCGTTGAAGATTGTGGGAAGGGCTTTTAACATGCTGATGATCCCACCCGTTGCAACTGCGCCAGCACCAATATAGAGGATGTAGCTGGTTCGGACCGCAGATTCGTTCATGTCTCGAATCAATATCGTTCCTGGCGCTAAAGGAGCCTCAAGCCCTTCTCCAAAAAATACAATCATTGGACTCAACACTAAGTAAGCCAAAACGCCTCCCGCAACCATGATGCTCGCGATGCGTGGGCCGATAATGTAGCCGACACCGAGGAGCGATGGAGACAACTCAACACTAACCGAAGCCCCCTTGAGCCCGATGGTCTTTCCTGCTGCATCCAGAGCGTACAGCGCGAAGGAGACACCTTCTTTCCACAGTTTCAACGCCTGCATCAAGAATTGGTATGCGAAACCAAGTCCGAAGCCAGCGAACACCATTGAGGCCGTCGCACCACCTTTTTCTCCAGCAAGCAAAACCTCGGCACAAGCCTTGCCTTCCGGAAACGTCAGGATGCCATGTTGCTTTACGATGAATGCTTGGCGAAGCGGAATCATCAAGAGGATTCCTAGCAATCCCCCAAAAACGCTAACCGTCATCACACGAACCACGTCGATGTCGAATCCCAATAGCAAAAGGGTTGGCATAATCAGCCCAACCGCAAACGCCAAAGATTCCCCAGCGGATCCGGTGGTTTGAACAATATTGTTTTCCAAAATAGTTGTTTTACGAACCCCTGTGATACTCGATATCGCTCGAAAGAGCGTTATCGAGAGTACTGCAACAGGGATGGAAGCCGACACTGTGAGTCCGACTTTCAAGACGAGGTAGATCGAAGAGGCACCGAAGACAATACCGAGCAAAGCCCCCATAAGAATCGGAAACCATGTGAACTCGGGAATGTTTTCTTCGTCCGCGATAAACGGTTTTTGTTCCGGAACGGTGCTTTCGCTCATGGCATTGGAGGTCCGCTTATGGACCGACCCTATTCAAGTGGTTTCGTGCAGCTTTCGCTCTTTCGGTTTCATAGCTGGACAGATTGTTATCCTTTTCGGCATCGGTCGCAACCGTACGGACGAGCATTAAGGCGAGCAACCCTTGCCGATCCCTGCATCTTTGGCTTAAACTCACATTTGTTTAACCGTTAGCCGCAGGCGTACGTTCCTGGTATCGAGTTCGCCTTTGGCTGACGGTACAACAAATAAGGCGAGCGGCAGCATGAGATATTCCCGTAGCACAGGCTGCTAGCCTGTGCTTTTTAAACTATTACAGGCTGGCAGCCTGTGCTACGTGGTAGTTTTTGCTCTGCGGGTTAAAATAATGGAACGTTTTCGGGCTTAAAACTGCGACTCCTCAACCACTCAAATCGTATTTTCGATCAAAAAAATGGTGCAAAAGCAACGTCAGGATGCCGCGATCAACGCGCTGCGAATGATCCCCACCAAGTGGGCTGTGATCATCGTCGTGGCTATCATTGGATACGTCCTTCTTCAACCACAAATAAATAAGTGGTTCGGCTTGAGCCTGCCGAGTGTTGCGAGTCTGGTTGGCGACGAGAAACAAACGAGCCAGAAGAAGCAGGAAAAGTTCGACTCAAACGAAAAAACCAGCACGACGAAAGCAGATTCGAAAGCATCGAAAGCGGCGACGGAAGAGAAACCGGACAAAGACGATTCCGTAAACAAGGCTCCTACCTCTCAACCTCGAGTCAGCCAACCTCGGGACAGCCAACCTCGGGACAGCCAACCTCGGGACAGCCAACCTCGGGACAGCCAACCGCGAGTCAGCCAACCAACCGTTGGGGTCGAACGGGACTCGGAAAAAGTCCACGGATTTCTTACGGAAATTGGACGCAACCGTTTCGAGTCGCCGGCGGGTCTGGTTTATGGTCCTGGCTCCGAAGAAGGGCATCGCCTAAAACACATCGAGAGACATTTGGAGGATCAACCCAAACGGCCGGGCTCACACGGCGTGTTTGAAGGGGACATGCATGCGTTCTTGGTCGCGATCGACGACGCTTATTCGCGAGCCAAGAGCGGGGATAAGGGAACCAAAAAGATTCAAGACGAGGGCTCGACGATCTACGAAGCGTCCTTTAAGAAACCGATCGGATTTCTTGGTGGGCAAGAGGGTGGTCGAAAACGCAATCCTCCGCTCAAACAGTTGCGGGTCGTCGTGCGCGGCAATTCCCTCATCACTGCCTTCCCCTTCTAATGATCCTTTATGAACTCCTATGAACTCCCAGGATTCCAAAATCATCTACGTTGAATCATGTCCGATTTGCGGCGACGGTCTTTGTCGAATCCGCATTTGTATTAGCAACCAAAAAGTCACAGGTTTTATCCTGTGCGATGAATGCGAGGCGATGTGGACCGACCCATTCATGCAAGAGCGAGTGCCTACCAATGCGGATGAGACGGACCCACAGTGCCCGAGCTGCAGACAATCCATTTGGGGCAAAAACATGCACTGGGCAAACATCGGCGAAGTATGCTTGCTAGGATGGTTTGATCAAGTTCAGATGGTGGACGAATAATCAAGCTATGGGCGACCTTCGCGAAAGCGTTTTAGCTGTTCTCGATGTTGCTTGTCCCTTGGTTCAAGGCCGCGGCATAACTCGGATAGTTCTATTGCCCGCTCGACGCGGCCAAGACGATACTCGATTTCGGCGAGTGTATCGAGATAAGTCGACGTTGGGTCGCTCGCCACCACCTTGCTCGCCAACGACCATGCGGTTTCGAGATTGCGATTGCACTTCGCTGCAAACCAAGCCGTGTTGTTTCCAATCAATGGATCGTTCGGAAATTCCTTCAGATGGTTCAGCATGGGTTCGTAATAGAGATTGAACCAACTGTCTGCAAAGTCTTTTCCAAAAGCTTTCTCCGCTAACGGAATGACAACGATCGGCATGTCGATTTCTTGAGGTGTACAACGATGAACGGTGCGATAAAGCGTATCGGCCAACTCTCGATTATTGTTTGCGATCGCTTCTAAAATAAAGGATCGAAAAGCTCGGGTGTATGAAATCTGCAGCCGAACAAAATCGTTTCTTTCGTTGGGCCAATAGAATTTCACGCGTTCTATCGTATCGATGCGAGCAAACTTGGCTGCGGCACTGGCCTGTGATAAATCGGTATTGGCAGCTTCTCCAAATTGCAGCGTCAGACATCGGACCGCATCCAATCGGCGAGGATCCAAATCATAGTTGCGCCACCAAAGTTGCTCGATCAACAGTTGCACTTCGCGTCGAACCGGCAAAAGAAACAACGATCGATCCGATATGTCCAGACGGTCGTTGCTAACCGACGACAAGCCCTGGACGAGATTTCGCTCCATTTCACTATATCGTCCTGCCTTGTTCAAATTGTCTGTGTAGTCAATCAACAACCCGAGGTCTGTTGCATTCCTCTGGAACTCATTGCCTAAAAGATTGCATGCAGCATCCAATTCGCCTTGCTTGGCCAAGTATCGAGCTTTCGCCTGAGCGACCGATTTGTTGATTGGAATCAGATCGAGTGTCTCAATTGCCATCTGGGTGTCGCCGAGAGAGTCAAACAACTCGGCCAATTCGAAGGCCAAACTGGTTGTAGACTCCCACTTTCTTTTGGCTTTCGACAGGATTCCTTGTCGCAAATCCATGAGCATACGATTGGAGGTCCACCCGCTCGGCAAGCGACCAAGGTGTAGATCCTCAAGTTGTTCGATGGCTTTTGAAATGGCTCGGCTCGTGACTTCTTCGTTATTGGAATTGGCTGGCTCCGCTTCGGATTTGATCGCCAGTTCCAACAAAGTTTCGAATATCTTTTCGGCGGCAGTTGGAAACTCGGGAAAGAAATCGCTAAAAGGGTTGGTCGCAGTCAATTGATCCCGTATCGCATTCGTTGAGGATCTTGGCTTGGTTCGACGAGATTCACGCACCAAAAACTCGGTCCAGTGACGAATGGCTTTCTTCCGTTCGTTCCTCAGCAACCATTGTCTCAAAAGAGGTGCCCAAGCCGAAATGCCGTGCGCACCTTCGAGTTCTTTCGTTTTCTGAATCAAGTAGTCGTCGATGAGTTTACCTTGACTGCTGAGCCCGATTTGAAAGAACAAGTCTCCAATGTCGACAATGGCGAGTTCCTTTAGCTTGACAGTCTCCTCGTCGGAAAGGTCACCTGCGAGATCGCCTGCTAGCCACTTATCGAATTCGCGATTTTCAATCCATTTGGACACGGCTTCAAGCGACAGATCTTCTAACCCAACAAATTCGAAAGCCCGTTTTACGTCCCCTTGCAAACGCAAATTCATGAAAGCCGTCGGTCCCGGCAGTGACTTGAGGAATTCATCGAATTCAGTCGTTCGGCCCAATGCCAACGCCAACAACGCGTTTCCGTTGGCAGAAATTGGAGAGTCTGCGATGGGTAGGCCATTTCGGGTCTTGGGGGGCGTGATTCTTGGTTTCGCCGTTTGCTCCAAAAGGGCCTCCGCTTCATCCAGCCTACCTAAGGTTATCAATAACGCTGCCTTTTGCTGACCGAAGTTTTGCGAGCCCGATATTGGGATTCGGTTTTCGTTTAATGCCAACCATTGGTCCCAGCGATTCGCTCGAATCAAGATTCTCTCAACATAATTGAGGAGCGGACCGCTGCTTGCCAACTGGACCGCTTCATCGATTTTACCGTCCAATTCAAGTCGAGCCACAACCACATTCGGCAAGTTGGATTGTTCGTCGACGCTCCACTCTTGAGGCAATCCCAATGTGCGCCACCATCGGTTCACGTAGACTCGTTCGGTCGGTGGCAGGATCAAGTTCAGAAGCTTGGGAACGTAGGCTTCGTTATGCGATTGCCAAGCCCGTTCGATGATCGCTTCAACGCGATTCTCCTCGCCCAGCAATGCTTTCCGCGTGGTTGGGGTAAGCAAACCAAGGAGTTCGATCAGTTGGTCCCAAAGCCCTTCCGAGATGAGGCGTTCTATGACGCTTTCATCCGAATTTCTCAATGCATCCAGGTCGCGCAGCATTGTCAGCCGCTCGGCCGGCGTACCATTCGAACGCCGTAGCCTTAACAGCCACCATGCGATGGCGGATCGATTTTTGTCTTCGCTCTTGGTTTCTTTGGCCAACCAATCGTCAACCTCGATCGATCGGTCGCACAACTTAAGAAACGACTCGCGGCGAACGCGAAAACTGGGATCGGTCAACCCATCGAGCCAAACATTGGCTGACCCCAGAGCGTCTTTCGAAACCTGCTCATCACACCAAGCTTTTTGCGTGGAAAATGGGGTGGCCATCGCAATCACGAGACTTAGCGTTATCCCTACGATGGAATGGCATTTATGTCGAACCGGTAAGATCATTAAGCCAAATCTTTTGCGAAAAGCACGAGGCAGTTTGAAATTGACACTTCCCCAATTCTAGCGTGTCCACGAAAAGATCTAGCGCACAATCGCGTTTTTTTAAGGCAACCGACGTGTGGCTTGTGAAGACAAAAGAGCTTAAAATGAAAGCATCAGCTCCCTATCGTCTTTTCCCTTCCTATCTCTCTTTTAAGAGTCAAGAGCCTTGCATTTATGGGACCCGACCACACCACGCTCGCGAAGTTTGTCGTCCTTCTTATGCTTCTGCACTCTCATTTTGCTCTATACGGCGTCGCCAATGCTTTCGCCATTGCTGCTGTCGCCAATGCGGAAGATGTCGAATATGCTCGCGACGTGAAACCGATTTTGACCAAGTACTGCGTTGGCTGCCACAACGAGACAGACCACGAATCGGATATTCAGTTGCACAACCTAGCGAGCATCATGAAGGGTGGGCCGGATGGGACAATCATTGTTCCCAGAGATCCGGTTGCTTCCCCGCTCTTGAGATTGATGTCCGGAAAACAAGAACCGAAGATGCCGCCCGAAGATTCTCCGCAACCGACCAGTCAAGACATCGCCATGATCCATCGATGGATCGAACAAGGAGCTGTGGGCAACGATCAACCCGTTCCCTTAAAGAAGCGGCTTAACGTCAAATCAGTCCGTTCGTCGAGCGATCTTGGTTCGGCGATCACCTCGATCGGCTTTCTTGGCAACCAGAGGCTTATGCTTGGACGCTACAACGGACTGGCTTTGAAACAAGATCAGTGGAGCAACGCGTTGCCGATTGAGATCGTAGGCAAGGTTACTCAAATTCGCACAACGTTGGATGGTCGATTCACCGTGGTTGTCTCTGGGATCCCGGGAGTGGGTGGCCAAGCAACCGTGCTTGAGAATGGTTCATCCCCCAACGCAACCAAAGTAGTTCGAGTCATCGAAGGCCACAAAGATACCTTGTACACAGGGGTTCTGAGTCCTGATGGTAAGCTGCTCGCGACAGCGGGTTATGACCGCGTGATTATGATTTGGAACACCCTGGATGGCCAATTGCTTCGGAAGCTGGAAGGGCATAACGGCGCTATCTACGACCTGGATTTCGATGCCTCCGGAAAAATCCTCGCAAGCGCGAGCGCCGACGAAACGATCAAGGTATGGCGGGTTGAGAACGGCGAACGACTTGATACGTTCGGTCAATGCGAAGCCGAACAATACGCTGTTCGATTCGATTCTCCTCGAAATCGAATTCTTGCTGCGGGTGCGGATAAACGAGTACGTGTTTGGAAATTGCTTTCGATGGAAAAGCCTTCGGTAAGTCCAATGCTCTTCGCGGCCTTTGCTCATGAAGCACCAGTGACTTTCATTGCCATGACCGCCGACGGTCAGCTTATCGCGACAGCCGGGGAGGATAAACAAATCAAATTGTGGAACGCGACGGACCTCTCGCCCCTTGGGCAACTCGGCACGGTTGACGATGTCCCCTCTGGCTTGGTTTGGCAACCCAACCAAACCTCGATCGTAGTCAGCACTCAGAGCGGCAAACTCGTCTCGCTGGATGCGTCTGGCTACATGAGGCATTCCTCTGCGGAAAAGCAAGTTGCTCCATTGAAAACGAACTATCCAGCTCAGATGGTTAAGAAGTCCGATAGTTTGACCTTTGTCGAGGAAGAAAAAGGGCGTCGAACCATTGGAACCGCCATGCCCTTGCAAACCGATTGCGTTGTCCAAGGCCTTTTGACCTCCGACGACGTGAGTGGAGACTTTGCAGGCGATTGGTATTCTTTTCAAGCCAAGGCGAACGAGCCATGGGTCATTCAAATCGACGCCAGTCGAAGCGGTTCGCCGATGGATAGTCTCATCGATATTCTCGAAGAAAAAGGGGAGCCGATTGTGCGAACCCGGTTGCAGGCCTTGCGTGAAAGCTACTTCACCTTTCGAGGCAAGGATTCCACCATTTCGGACGACTTTCGATTGCATCGTTGGGAGGACATGGAACTAAACGAATTGCTTTACGCAAGTGGCGAAGTCGTCAAGTTATGGCACTACCCAAGAGGTCCCGACTCCGGTTTCAAAGTTTACCCGGGTTTTGGTAAACGCTTTTCGTATTTCGATACCACCGCCACAACGCACGCGCTAAACGAGCCCGTTTGGATTGTGCGAGAGCTTGCCGAGAACGAGCCGACCATTCCGAACGGCCTACCCGTATTTCCAATCTATTATTCGAATGACGATGACTCCAATCGCATTAACGGCACCGATAGCAAGGTGACATTCACTGCGAAGAAGGACGGTCGCTATTTGGTCCGGGTACGTGATACGAGAGGTCAATCGGGTGACAACTACAAATACAAACTGTCGATTCAACGTCCGAATCCGCGATTCGAATTTCGGATCGAACAGAAAGAAATTTCGCTCCGACCAAGCGTAGGGTCGGAGTTCAGTATCGTCGTCGATCGATTCGATGGGTGTGACGGCGATATCGAGGTCAAATTAGAGGGAGTGCCCGATGGAATCCAGCTTACCAGGCCACTCATCATTGCGGCTGGCCAACACCGCGCGGTTGGCTCACTCCAATCACCGCCCGACTTGACTGCATTCCCGAAAGAGTTCCGGCTGCAAGTGACTTGCCAATCCAACCTCAACGGCCAATCGATCGAAGCGGTAGGCATGAAAGAACTTGTAGTGAAGATCAATGAAAAACCGACAATGCCGCTCAAGGTAGTTGCGTTGGAACAAAGTCCCGATGCCCCGGCCATCACCGAATTGGTTATTCGCCCGGGGCAAACCATATCGGCCAAGCTTGTCATCGAACGTGGTGAAAACAAAGGGGACATTGCATTTGGTGGTGATGATAGTGGACGCAACCTACCGCACGGTTGCTACGTGGACAACATTGGCCTAAGTGGATTACTAATTCCCGCAGGCCAATCGATTCGAGAGGTATTCATCACGGCAGCACCTTGGGTCAAGGAACAGTCCCGTCCCTTTCACTTAAGGGCAACCGTGGATGGCAATCCAACAACCCTACCGATGCAGCTACGAGTCGTCGCAAAAGAATAACGCTAGGTACGGATTGCAAGTTTTGTGGCACTGTGCAATCTAGTTACCAGGCTCTGCCTGGTAACTCAATGCAAGCGAGGCTCCGCCTCGCCGAAATGCATCCATAGTTTGTGAACTCGGGAGGCAGGAGCCTCCACACCAATGCGTTCCCAGGCAGAGCCTGGGAACGAGTAGAGCCTGTGCGACGTTAATTCCAATCAGTGGCATTATCAGGTTACCATCATTCTAGCCCAAGCGGGCAAATGGTTATTCCATCGGTTTCCGGCTGACTTCAACCAACCGAGTGACCGATGATGCCAACTGGCAATCGAACATCCGGCCGGATGGTCGCCTTGATCAGCCGATTTCGCAATCGAGCTGCCGTTCATAAACTCGATCGACTGTCCATGGCTCAACTCAACTCGTTGATTCGCTGTGAAAAAATGTTCCTTCAACATCGCCAGCGCTTGTGTTGGAACAAAGTGATGGCCCGTCTCGATTAGGACCGTTGGAGGTTGAACGCTGAGTTGTGACAATGGTTGAATTGCGTTGGAAACACCGCGAGTCAAACCGTGCGCGTATCCCGATCGCCATTGAATATCAAGCTCTTCAAAGCGACCAAGCTCCACGAGGATTTGGTTGCCTTTAGCCTGTCTGGCTTCCTCTGCCTTCTGATTTTCTTTTCGGGAGCTGGAGGCATGGTGCATCCTCTTGTTTCGACTCGGTTTGCTCGTGTCTTGCTGGAACGTTTCCGCAGCGGCTGGTTCGAAATCGAGTTCCTTCACGAGTCGAAGCCCTGCGGCAAAACCACCCGCGCACCGATCGCGATGCGGCCACAATCGATAACAACCCGGCTGCTGTGTCGATTTCCAAGGTTCTAATGCGGGTGGTTCGATCGGCTCCCATGCATTCGAAAACTTTTCTTGCAGCCACTGGACTTGCGACTCGTTCTCTTCGGCGGCAAATGTACAGGTTGAATAGATCAGTCGTCCGCCGGTCTTCAGGAGTCGGACGGCGGCAAGCAAGATGCGTCTTTGCCTCATCACACAATGTTCAATTTGATTCTCGGCAAACGCGTTTTCATCTCGCTTGTTCTTTCCGACGAGCGTTTGACCGCTACACGGCGCGTCCACCAAGACGGCATCAAACATTCGAGGCGCTTGTGTGGCAAGGAAATCAGGATCGTAGGAGCACACACCATATGTTGGGTTGCCAGAACGTGCCAAGGCGTACTTGAGCACATCTAGGCGCGAGTGAATACTCTCATTGGCCAGCAAGAACCCATCTGGTCCGAGGCGTTCTGCGATCGCCGACGCTTTGCCACCCGGCGCTGCGCACAGGTCGCACACCACTTCATCGGGTTGGATATCGAGTAGAGCCAATGGCAACAGCGAAGCTCCGTCCTGAATGTAGTACTCGCCGATGGCAAAGTTCAAGAAGGAAGCGGGGCGGATGTTGGAGTCATCGAGAAATCGACCCTCGGAATACCAAGGGACGCGGCTTACCTCAAACGGTAACACTGCATCGATATGATCCACATGCATGCGAATACAGCGACTACCCAACGAATGAATGGCTTGCAAGAATGCGTCGTGCTCGCTGGGGTGTAGCAATGGGTTCATCCGTTGGCCGATTGTCGGATCACGGGGCACTTAGGCAATGACTGCAAAAAGACCTCACCATATTGTTTTGTTGTCATGCGTGGATCGGTTACCACCACAATTCCGGAGTCGGTTGCGGTTCGTATCAGCCGACCAAAGCCTTGTTTGAACTTGATGACCGCTTCCGGCAACTGATAGTCGCGAAATGGATTGCCTCCGTTTTTGCTAATCGCCTCTAGTCTTGCTTCCAGCAATGGATGATCCGGCACGCTGAAGGGTAGCTTGGTAATCACGACCAGTCGAAGCGCATCACCGGGAACATCCACACCTTGCCAGAAACTCTCCGCACCAAATAACACACCGCGAGGGTTCTTTTTAAAATCGTCCAGAAGTTGATTGCGGGGGACGCCGTCCGCTTGCGAGTAAACAGTCAAATCGTGTTGATTCATCCACGGAGTCAGCGCGGTACAGGTCTTCCTGAGCATGTCATAGCTTGTGAAGAGCAAAAACGCATGTCCGTCGCTTTGGCCGATGAAGTGCTTCAGCATAGGAATAATGGCTCGCTCGTACTCGAACTTTTCGGCTGAGGGGTCTGGCACTCCGGTGACCAAATGCAATTCGACGAGCTTTGGGTAGTCAAATGGGCTACCGACCTGCAACGTTTTAGCCCCAGCCGCACCGATACGACTTTGAAAGAATGCAAAGCCTTTTGTGTTTCCCGTCGCTAGTGTCGCGCTCGTCATGATGACGCTCTTTACTTTCCGAAAGAGTTGAGTTCGCAGATGGCTGCCGACATCGAGAGGGCTGCTGCGCAAAGTGACTCGAGTGTTGCTGCGAGTTTGCATCATCTTGGTCTGCTGCTGCTCAATCCAGTACACCGAATCGTCCTCTTTTTGTTGCAGCCATTCATCTAGACCGGCGGCGAGCGTCATCAGGCGTTGACTTGCGGACATCAAATCAAGTCGACCGTTCGCATCCTTGAGGTCTTTGCCAAATCGCTCAAGCTGCTCAGAGAGTTTCTGAAGCCTTTCGCCCAAAGTGGTGCGGACCGTGATGGGTGTGCGAACGCGACCGTTCCCAGCGGGTTGATTGGCTAACCAACCAACCAGATCCGCTGTCAGATCATCGAGCGATTCCATGCATCGGTACGTTTCGAGCATAACCTGTTTAAGCCCGTGTACCACCAAAATCCCTTTCTCAGTGCGTGGGTTATAAAGTTTGCGAAGCGTGTAATCGATTTGCGTATTGCTGATTTGCAAACCGAGGTGATTCCCCGCGACCGATTCGAGGTTGTGACATTCGTCGAAGATAACCGAATCGTAATTGGGTAAAATGCCGCCGCCTTGAGCTTTCAATGCCAAGTCGCTAAAGAACAACGCGTGATTGACGACCAGAATCTGCGCATTGTGCACCCTGCGGCGAGCTGCATAGTAAAAGCAACTATCGAAGGTTGGGCATTTGCGTCCCATGCAATTTCCAGAATCGCTGGCAACCTCGTCCCAAACGGTCCCGTTCGGGCGGAAGCCGAGACTGCTCAGGGAACCATCGTGCGTTGTTCGCGTCCAATCCTTAATGGCCTGAAGTTGCTCGTAGTCCTTTTCTTGGCTCAATAAGTTGATTGCCCGACTTTCTGCCAGTTCAAGTCGACGCCTGGAAATGTAGTTGCCGCGCCCTTTGACGAGGACGCTTGAAAACTCGCGGGGTATCACCGCGTTGAGCAACGGCAAATCTTTGGAAATCAATTGCTCCTGCAAGCTGATGGTGTGCGTGCTGATGACGATACGTTTGACTTGGTCGTCATCCTCCTCCTCGTCCATTTTTTTCTTGGACGGCGCATCCTTGGTTGACAGCCCATCGTTGGGCGAAGCATCTTGTTGCCGAGTTTCCATCGCGTTTTCAACCGCAGTTGCATGCAAGATTGCAGGTACGAGATAGCCGAAGCTTTTGCCAACGCCCGTACCCGCCTCGACGATCAAATGATGGCGATTGCGCAATGCTTCCTCAACGGCATGTGCCATCGCCATTTGTTCATTGCGATGTTCGTAGTTCTTGATGCGGCGAGCAATGCTACCGCCCGGACCTAAGATCGCTTCAATATCCAACTCGCCCATCAAAAACCGATACTTTCCGGGAATCAACTTGCACGACAATTTCGGGCCGTGACCAATTGTAGGCGATTCGCTGGCGTTGCGTTAGACGCGTCTGCCTGGACGATAACCAGTGCCCGGCTTCTTGGCACCGCTGTTGGACACGTTTCGCTGTTGCTTTCGCGAACCTTTGCGAGGCAGCTCACCTGGAAGTGGTTTGTTGTTGGCTTCCGGTTTTGCGGATTCGGTGGACGGAGTGGACTCGGGAGATTGATCTTTGGGGTTTGGAATGGTGTGCACGTACTCGCCGCGAAACCGTTTGTTGGCATCTTCCCGACGGCGGTCGACTGCTTCCTTGGGAGGCTTCGATGGAATCAAGCAATCACAGCCTTCGCCAATAAGGTCCATTCGATTGACAGATCGCAGTGCATCGCGGACCTCAAAGTAGTTTTCTGGCTTGAAGAATTGCATCAAAGCCCGTTGTGATTTTCGATCTCGCAGGGCTTTCGCAATGTAAACAGGCTTGAGCGTGAAGGGATCCAGTCCGGTGTAGTACATGCTCGTGGCGATATCAAGCGGTGCAGGGATGAAGTCTTGCACTTGATCGGGTTTGTATCCGTTGCGCTTCAAAAACAAAGCCAACTCGATCATCGATTCGATCGAGCTGCCCGGATGGGAAGCGATGAAGTAGGGAACGAGGTACTGCTTCTTGCCGGCATCGACGGACGCTTTTTTGAATTGCTCCGTAAAGAACTCGAAGTCATCGTTGGCCGGCTTGCGCATTTTAAAGAGCACATCCGCATCGACATGTTCGGGGGCAACCTTCAGATGGCCGCCGACGTGATGTTCCGTTAGCTCGCGAATGTACTCTGGTGATTGTCGGGCCAAGTCCATTCGAACGCCGCTTGCAACCAATACCTTCTTGATTCCTGGGATCTCTCGAGACTCCCGCATGAGTTCGATCACAGGTGTGTGGTCGACACCGAGGAGTTTGCAGATCTTCGGATGAACGCAGGATTGACGTCGACAAACCGCTTCGACCTCGGGTTTGGTGCAACGCATGTGGTACATGTTGGCCGTTGGGCCCCCGATGTCGCTGACGATCCCTTTGAAGTCTTTGTCCTCGGTCATGGTTCGAATTTCGTTGAGCACCGATTCCTTGGAACGCGATTGGATAATGCGTCCTTGGTGGGCCGTGATGGAACAGAACGTGCATCCACCGAAACAACCTCGCATGATCGTGACCGAATTCTTGATCATGTTGAAGGATGGGATGGGCTCCGTGTAGCTTGGATGTGCTCGACGGGTGTAAGGCAAACCGTAGATGCGATCCATGGCTTCTTGGCTGATGGGCAACTGAGGCACGTTGCAAACAATCGTTTGTGTCCCGTGCCGCTGCATGATGCGACGTGCGTTGAGTGGGTTTGTTTCGTTGTGAATGATGCGAGTCGCTTTGGAGAAAGCGACCTTGTCCGCAACCACTTCCTCGTAGGTTGGCAGTTCCAATGCGTCGGTGGGAAGCGGTTCCGAAGCA
The DNA here is from genome assembly GCA_021736575.1 of Pirellula sp. GTDB lineage: Bacteria > Planctomycetota > Planctomycetia > Pirellulales > Pirellulaceae > JBKCUI01. Next base: position 29,013 of record JAIPFP010000046.1, read on the forward strand.
CCAAGCGCATAGGCGACGCCACGCATGTCGCGTAGATCTTTGACCGTCTCTCCCTTTTCAAGGCGGCGCGCCATCTCCACGATGGAGTTTTCGCCCATTCCGAACGCGACGAGGTCCGCTTTGCTGTCGAGCAAGATACTTCGTCGAACTTTGTCGCTCCAAAAGTCATAGTGAGCCAATCGGCGCAGCGACGCTTCGACACCACCCGCGATAACAGGAACACCCTTGTATGCTTCGCGAGCGCGTTGGCAATAGCCGAGCGTGGCGCGATCGGGTCTGAGTCCGATTCGGCCGCCCGGCGAATAAGCGTCGTCGTTGCGAACTTTTTTGTTGGCGGTGTAGTGGTTGATCATGCTGTCCATGTTGCCAGCGCTGATTCCAAAGAAAAGTCGCGGTCGGCCAAATCGGGTCCACGGTTCGCAAGAATGCCAATCGGGCTGGCTGATGATTCCCACCCGATAGCCGGCCGCTTCGAGAACCCTGCCGAGGATCGACATCGCAAAACTTGGATGATCGATGTAGGCGTCGCCGGTCACGATCACGACATCCAACTCGTCCCAGCCTCGGGCTTTCGCCTCCTCCATCGACATGGGGAGCGGTACCCGGGCAAGCGGTCCATGGGGTTGCCTCTCGCCGAGGTTATCCAGGTATCGACTAACAACGCTTCCGTTTTTCCCTGTGCCTGTGCTGCAGGTGCCATTATCCGCCGTTAAAGCTGCGGTCGACGGGTCAACGATCGGTAGCGGAATAGACATGTTGGTACGAAAATTAACGGGAGCGATCGGAACAGTTCGTGCACTGCCGCCATTGTAGGCAAGAAATCGATTTGGTCAGTGGTATTTCTTTGTGATTGATGATGTTTCGAGGCACCTGTATACTTCTTCGCTCTCTAAAAGCGGCAGATCGCGTTTTGAAACGCGGTTCGGGCCAAGCCACTGGGTTCAAGGGAGCCCGGGAAAGCAGATTTCACAGTTCCTATCATTTCGGCGGAGTATTTAGCGGTGACTATTCGAATCGCAATTAACGGGTTTGGTCGTATCGGACGATTGACGTTTCGTAACCTTATGAGCCGTTCCAGCGAGTTTGAGGTCGTCGCAGTTAACGACTTGACCGACAACGCGATGCTGGCAACCTTGCTCAAGTACGACAGCGTTCACGGGCGTTACGACGGCAAAGTCGGCTATGACGATAAGCATTTGATCGTCAATGGCAAGAAGATCCTTGCGCTGGCGGAAAAAGATCCATCCAAAATGCCGTGGGCCGATCTCAAGATCGACATCGTTGTGGAAAGCACCGGCTTCTTTACCGCTCGAGCGAAAGACGGCAAGCCAGGCTACGACTCACACTTGGCGGCAGGCTGCAAAAAGGTAGTCTTAAGTGCGCCTGCTAAAGACGGTGCCGACTTGACCTGCGTCCTCGGCGTCAACGATGACAAGCTCACCAAGGATCTCAAGTGCATTTCGAACGCCTCCTGCACCACCAACTGCTTGGCGCCGATCGCAAAAGTACTGAACGATACGTTTGGTATCGAAAGCGGCCTGATGACCACCGTTCATGCTTATACGAACGACCAAAAAGTGCAGGACATGCCGCACGCTGATCCGTACCGAGCTCGCGCTGCGGGGCTCAACATTATCCCAACCACCACGGGTGCAGCATCCGCAGTGGGCTTGGTCATTCCCGAACTCAAAGGCAAGCTGACGGGAATTGCGATGCGAGTTCCAGTCGCAACTGGTTCGGTTGTCGACTTGACCGTCAACCTCAAGAAGGAAACGACTGTAGCCGAAATCAATGCAGCTATGAAGCTGGCAGCCGAGGGACCACTCAAGGGCATTCTATGCTACACCGAAGACCCAATCGTTTCGAGCGACATCATCGACGATCCGCACAGCAGCATTTTCGCTGCGGACTTCACACAAGTCTTGGGGGACAAGGGCAAGTTGGTCAAGGTTGTATCGTGGTATGACAACGAATGGGGTTACAGTTGCCGCACCGCCGACTTGTGCGCATTGCTGGGTAAATTCCTGTAGGAAAGTAGTAGGCACATTCCACGTGCCGTCCACCTGGAGTCCTAGCCAAAGTTCGACTGCGAACGGCACGGCGGAGCGTGCTGCACCTTTCGTCGGCTGTGTCCAATCAGACATGGTTGGCACACTCTGAGTTGCGAGGGGCGTGTAAGTAGAACGTTCACAACATGCTTGGCGTGCAAAGTCCCAAGAACTCTATCTCCCCTTCTCTTCGATTCGAGGAGAATGGGTCGGGGGATGAGGAGCCGGACGATTCTCATCTCGCACATCCCTCGCCTTGCCAAACATAGTCGAAAACACGGACGCAAAAAACGATCGCATCCCGCTTGGCTTCACACCTCTGTGTTGCACATACTTCTCAACCAACTCCGCTGAAGTTGGTGTACTGGCTTCAGCCGCCTCTGTGGTTTCAACTCGTTCAACATCAACCTTGGCCGCCACCTCTACCCTCGCCACCTCTACACACGGCTCCTTTACACTCCGCGCATCGGTGCTCAATCGATCCAACGGGCTGACGACCCGAACATCAGGTCGTGCCAGCACATGTGTATAAATCATCGTCGTCGCGATATCGCTATGCCCAAGCAGCTCCTGGATCGTTCGTTCCCGATCGCAGTACTCACATTCTATTCACGCGTCATGCTGAGGCCCCCGGTGGCCTCGTGCCACCGGAGCCAACGCTTCGTCAGCTAACCACGAGCTCCAACCTCTACACGACCCCGGCCGCCTCGTGCGGCCGG
>JAIPFP010000320.1 GCA_021736575.1 Pirellula sp.
GATTGGTTAACGGAATTGAACGATCTATCCAACCGTCTACCAGACGGGCAGGATGCCACCGTTCGCCGTTTAACGGCCTCGGCGGCAGCTAATTCAGCAACGATTGATTTGTCGGTGCAAGTTGCTGAGCAGGAGTTCATTTCGCAGCTTGAGTCGCGCATCCGGAGTGCCAAGTATTCGGTAACCAGCAAACAGATCAGTCAGAACCCTGATTCTTCTGAATATCCGTGGCAGTTCGAGACCCGCATCGCTTTTCCAATCGAAGCTCAGAAACAGAACGTTTACGGGCTCAAAGTTGACTCGAATTCCAAAGAGACTTTGACGAGCGGGGAGAAACAACAATGACTCCACGCGTAAAATGGTTGTTGATGGGCGGTCTGGTCGTCGTTGGCCTTTATTTTATGGATTCGCTTTATCGAAAGTGGATTGAACAGCCGAATCAGCAGCTCACAGCCCAGCTTGAGGATCTTGCCGAAAAGGTAAATGCATCCCGAACGGAACAGCTTATCGCGCAGAAGCAAGGGAAACGCTTGGAGTCTTTCGCGGCCCGAGCGCTTCCTGACGATCCACAATTGGCACGCTCTCTTTATCAACAGTGGCTCCTCAATCTGGTGGAGGCAAATGAATTGACTTCCGCTTCGGTGGACGCCGCCCAACCCGTGCGTGTCGACATTCGCTCCAGAACAAAGAAAGGCACTCGTCAAGCCATTGGGTACCGAATCAACTACTCACTGCGTGGCAAAGCGACCCTCGCAAAACTCTCATCCTTCTTAAACGATTTCCGCAAGGCTGGACATCTACATAAAATTCGCTCGATTACGCTCAACCCCATCGGCAATGAAGGTCGATTGGATGCCGATCTGACCATCGAAGTCCTTTGCCTCAAAGCATCGGCAAACAAGGATCGTCTGAGTGACTGGCAAGCGACGGACGAAGCGACGGTCGTGTCCAGCACCTACGATGATTTTGTCCGTCGCAATCTATTTGCCAGGGGGTTTGCGAAGGCGTTGTTCGAGATTGAACTGAAAGCGATCACGTCGAATCGAGAGGGTGTCTTGCAAGCTTGGTTCCGCATCGACGGGCGGGGCACCACCAAAACGATCGCAGCAGGTAGCCAAATCCCTGTTGCATTGCATGATATTTCCGTTCTTGAGGTGCTCAACAACAAGGTTTTCGTACGTGTCAACGAAGATACGTACTGGATTAAGTTGGGGCAGACGATAGGAGAAGTATGTTCACTAAAACCAGAGGGATCGTTGGGAGAAATAAGATGAGAGTTCGCCGTGTTGGGTTTCGCATGACACTGTGTACCATTTTGGTAGCCGTGCTTGGTCAGCAAGAAAAAACGTATGCTCAGCTCATTGGGAATATCCCAGTGTCACGTCCAACCTCGTCGATGCAACAACGACCCGCCAATAGTGTTACGCCGAATGCCGGTACGGGTTTGGTCGGCGGACTTTCTCCGCTCAGCCCAAGTCTGACTTTGCAAAATGGCCCGAAACGCTATCTGCGAGGCAATCGATCACGTCTGGATTTCGTAGGGTCAAACCGAACCGATCTGTCAGGCTTCGTCGGTTCTGAGCAGGCGTTAGGCATCGGGCGAGTTCTGTCTGCTGCTGAAAACCTTCGCATCGAGACAACAAGGTCCGCCAATATTAACAAGCCGCTTCCCATGCAGCCGGCAAAAGGCCTGTACTATCCGCGGCTTGAAATTGCGTTTGATATTGCTCCCTCGCAAGGCGAATTGCTTTCGGTAGGAGATGCTAGCATGGACATTCGCGAACGAGTTGAACAAGTATCTGGAGGGAACGTCAATGTTGTGATGTCAGGCAATACTGCGATTCTTCGAGGTACTGTGAACTCGGTTCGGACATCCGAATTGCTCACACAACTGTTAAGCTTCGAGCCTGGGATCAATGGCGTTAAGAATGAATTGGTGATTAAGTGATGCAACGTAGACCAGGCTGCCAGCCTGGTTCGCCATGCAAAACACAGGCTAGCAGCCTGTACTACGGGTATATCCTGCCGCTCGACTAAGTGCCGAAATGCTTACTCCCGCTTATCGTTTTTGGAAGCGAACTTGATGGTTTGTCCAATGCGACTTGCATTGTTCGTTAACTTGGATGGAATCGAGGATTCGCTGCGTGGACGACCTCGTGTCCGATAGTCGTAGACCTGTGTTGTGATCGGGTTATCTATCTTTGTCTTCTCGTCATCGTCCTCTTGAAGCGTGAGCGGTTTTGCAGAATCCCTCAAGAGTGTTTTCGGTTCAACTTCGACATGGGAGGCTCGCGGTGGTTCAGGACTTAGTCCGGCCCCTCGCAGGTGGCGTTGAAAGGAAGGGGGTAAATCGATGGATTCGATTCGGCTTTCCGTTTTGGGTTCTTCTTTCTTGTTGGGCAATGGCGACGTTTCTAGATAGCCAGCAAGACGGACTGGTGAAGAATTTGCATTGGAGGAGTCCGTTTCACTTTTTGCGATTTCCTTGATCACTGGGGTGCCAGGAAGCATTTTTATGGTTGGATCTGAGATGGAAGCTCCTCCCTCACGTCCTTCGAATCGCGCAATCAGACTCAACCGACGTTGCTGGCCGCCCACTTCGCCCCACGGAAGCCATACGCTGTACGATGGCCCGATCGATGTCTTACTCATGTGCGATTTGAACTGATCCGGGGTGAACATGTATTTGCGTAAAGGCTTCTGGTCGGTCGGTGAAGTGTCGTCGGCATCGAAAACATAGACTGCCAAACTGCCGTCTACTTCCACAGGATCCTTATTCTCTTTGCCGTAAAAATAGATTCGGCCACCAAAGCCACGAACGCCTGGTTGATTGGGTTGATGCAGGACCGTGTCGGTCCAAATAGGTAGTATGCGATCCGGAATCTCCTTGTTCTCATTTTTCCAGGGCCAGTTCATCGTAGAAGTTTTGGGTGCAAACTGGCAACCTAAGATGCTGACAAGCAAGGGTAGTAAAGCGCAAAGGAAGCCTATCGATCTGCGGCTCTTTCTTTTAGGGGACGCATTTCTTTTAGGGGGCATACGCAAAACAATTTCCGTTTCAGCGGATCGGCGCAAGCCGTCCGGTGCCGAGAAACCAGAGGGCTCGCGTCCTTCCCCGAACTTGGAATTGCAAATCTCACTTAGCATCAACGTGCTCCGCTCGAATAGGAGGGCGTTCCAGCCGGTTTTGCATAGTCCTGCGGAATCGCCTGCGATCGCCCGGAACCACTCGTCTGCTGGTTGCTCGCCGAATTGACTTGACCATTCAAAGGTTGACCTGGAGCGACGGTTCGGCTTGCTTGAAAGACGGCGGGCTCAACAGGAGATGGCAATAGCTCCGGCATGCCTTGAGGGGACTCCGTAGCCGGATCCGTTAGTAGCGCTGGGCCGACGGACGGTTTTTGTGGAGCAGCACGCATGGGCGTCCCACGGGGATCGATATCTGGGTAGACGGTATCCCAATCGTCTTGCTTGATACATTCCAATGCCATGTCGGTGGTAGGATAAACATTTCCATGAACTTCGAAAACGTCCGCTTCGCACCAACTCATCCTTGCAAATTCAGCTTGCTTCAATCGCTCCATGTCCCCTTGAGAACGCACCACGTGCGGAGTCAAGATGATAACCAATTCCGTACGTTGCATTTCGCTGAAATCGTAGCTAAATAAATACTTGAGTATCGGCAAATTTCCCAACCAGGGAACTTGACGATGCTGGTTTCTCGAACTGCGAGATATCAACCCGCCGAGAATGATCGTTTCTCCATCGGCTGCGCTCACGGTTGCTTGGGCATTAATCGTATCGATCCGAGGTGAACGGATAATGCTGCCGGAGTTGGTGACCGACACGGGAATCCCTTCACTTTCGGGACCGACTTTGGATTTTTCCGCATCGATTTCCATGACGACAATACCATCTGGGCTGATGCGGGGTGTGACACCAATGATCAAACCAACTTTCGCATCGATTAGGCCATTCGTTGAACCGAATTGCGTGATGCTCGAATTCGTAATTCGCGGTACAAGTTGCCCAACTTGGATAAACGCTTGCTGATTGTCGAGCGTTAGCACCTGTGGTCGACTCAATACTTCCAAACGTCTTGTTTCTTGGAGAGCTCGCAATAGAAAGCTCACGTTTTCGCTGCTTGCAGATAAAACCAAGCCTCCAAACCCTAATTCTTGATTGGTGCGCCCAACCGAAAAGTTCGAGAGCCCTTGTCCGCCAACGTAATTCGAATTCGCGAGGGCCTTTTCCGAACCACTATTACCAAGCGGGTTGTTGTTGAAGTTGTAGCCTGGAATGTTCGTCTGCAAAGGGCCTAAGATACTGCGATCGAATAGCACCGAATCTTGCAGTCCCAACTCGACTCCAAATTCGTCTACATTGCTGAGTGTGATCTCCGCGATCATGACTTGGATCATCACTTGTGGAGGTTGTTGGTCGAGTTGCTCGATCAGTCGGCTGATCTCTTCGTAGTAGCGAGGAGTAGCGCTGAGAATCAATTTATTCTGCACCGGTTCGGGCACAACGACGACCTCTTTTTCGATCTGTTCAAAGGGATTGATCACTCCAGGTGCTGCGATTTCGACCTGCCGTTTGCTACGAAGGAATTCGTTGATGGCGAGCGCAACGTCAACCGCTGGAGAATTCTTAAGTTGATAGACGGTACTTTTTCGTTGCATCTTGTCGCTCTCATCCAGACGCAGAATCAACGCTTCGACGATTTTAAGATCCCCCTCCGAGCCTATTACAATGATATTGTTACCTCGCGTATCGACGGTAAACCGAAGAGGAAGTAGAGCGGTTTCGTCGGGAGCACTCGAGAGTTGCGGGGAAATTGCGTTCCCGGCGGTTTGTGCAGGCAGCAACGCCCGCAGTGTTTCCACCAGACCGTTGGCATCGCCGTTCCTGACAGGAAAGATCTTAATCTTGGCAACCATCCCGGGTGTATCGAGTTGTTCAATCAATTGCTCAATCAGCGGTAAAGTATCGGGTGCACTGGATACCAAGATAGAATTGTTTCGTTCGTTTACTGTAATTTGGCTGGCCCCTAAGGTTCCGCTGGTTACAACAGGTCGCCCCTCTTGGTCGAGAAGCTGCATGCTCGCACGTGCTCCAGTGGCGGAAGTAGCAAGGGCCTGTTGAAGTGATTTCGCGATGTCAGCAGCCAAACTGTTTCGCAATAGGAAAACCCGTGATTGCTGCACCAACGTTCCTCTGGGTACATCGAGTTGAGCAATCAATTTGCGTATCTCTACTAGATCGCGAGGTGGCGCATGCACGATAATCGCATTGGTTCGACTGTCCACCATGGATTGGAGGGTCGACGCAAGTCCTACGCGGTTCTTGAAAAATGTTTGGAGCTGAGTTTGCAACTCGGTGGCTGGTGCGTGTTGCAATTGAATGACTTCGAATTGAGCATCTGGCGATGCTGGCTGGTCCAGTTTGGCGATCAGGTCTTTGGTCGATAAAATCGCTTCTCCCCATCCGATCAGAAGCAATGAATTTGGTTTTCCAAGTGGAGTGACCGACACACGCCCTTGAATGGTTCCCGTCAGCTTTTCTTGAATAGCAACGATCACTTTCGCGATCTCCTCGGACCCCGCATGCTGCAGAGGGACGATTTCGATTTCGGGTCGGGTCAAGCGACTCGCGTCGTCCAGTCGCTTAATAATCTCTGCCAAATCCGTTAGTTGCTGATCGCGGCCGCGCAGAATGATTGCGTCAATTTCCGGCAGCATTTCGATCTGGACGCCTTCGAACTGAGGCAATGGCAAACTAGTAGGGCCCAACACCTTGTCCGGTTTGGACGCATTATCAACTGGAGCGAGAGGCTTTGGCGATGATGGTGGAGTCACATCCTGTTGCGCCGAAGCGAATTGTACGCTGTTGTTCACCATTGGGACTGGCGCAAGGAAGAACTTCGACAACGAATCTTGTCCGTTGTCGCGTAGAGGAAGTATGCGTAAGGCCTCTTCTGGACGGTGCATGGCAAATGTCGTAACAAGATTGGCAATATCTCTCGAGAATGCCTCGGGTCCTTCGATTCTCAACTTGTTTTCACCCGTGCGAAACTCCAATGTGGCTCGCCCACAATCCATTCGCATTTCCCATTTTTTTGCATTGGCGACGTCGGCTCGAAGGTAGTTTTGAAAGAGCCTGGTGATGGATTCCTTCACGTACTCAGCCCGCGATGCTTGGATATCCACGTCGCGAGGAACGGCAGTACCCACCGTTGGCGTCCCTAAAG
>JAIPFP010000047.1 GCA_021736575.1 Pirellula sp.
GCCATCGTGCGGTCACCCTCGGACTATGGGGCATCGTGATTTGCTTGGTACTGCTCGGTTTCTGGAAAGGGAATGCTCTTTTCTTAAGCGTGAACCTGACTCGCGTCGTCTTGATTTTGCTCGGCATCTCGGCGGCTGTTTACTCCATTCCCTTGCAGGTTTTCCTCCAAGATCGACCACCCAATCAACTGAAGGGAAGAATGATTGCAACCATGAATCAAGCCAACTTTCTTGGGATGATGTTGGCGGGCCCTCTCTACCAATTGTTTTTGCAAATCGCGAAGTGGCTCAACTATCCCGTTTCATCCGTTTTTTGGATGATTGGAATCATGGTAGTTCCGCTGGCTATCTTCTACCGAATGGGTGATAAAGCGAAGGTGTAGTCGTCCTGCCTCAATTAAGCGGTAAGCGGTACGGAGTATGTGAAGTCGTTCCCAAGCTCCGCAAAAAATCCCAAATCCAAATCTCGAATCCCAAATCCCAAATCTCGAATCTCGAATCTCGAATCTCGAATCTCGAATCTCGAATCTGAAATCTGAAATCTGAAATCCCTTCTGCCGACCCATCGACTGCCGGCCTGCTGGCCTAAATCGGTCGATTTCATTCTGGCGTTGGATTGCCGATTCCTGTACATGAGTAAATCTGAGAAAAAAGTTCATCCTTTTTCGATTTATCATGCGTTCGAGCCAGACTCCCCAAGATGCCAATTCAAATCGATTCCGATGTACGGTTCTTGGGATGCGTGTTTTCGCAGCGATCACGTCGCTATGCATTGCTAGCTTTGCAGCCAATGCCATGGGGCAAGAGCGATCGGCTTCCGGCCAGAAACGCGAGAGCCTTCTCAGCCGAGCATTAAAGAACGGCGATCATTCTGGGCTTCAAAATGCAGTGGTCCAGAATCTCCAGCAGACGATTGGCGACGAGGCAAACGGAACGTCTACGGATGACCTTGCCAACAAGATCCTTGGTGGCCCCGATGCCTGGTTGAGCCCCAAAGGGTTGTCGAGCTCGCTGCAGATACTACTGCTACTAACCGTGTTGAGCCTTGCCCCAGCCATCTTGTTGATGACCACATGTTATGTTCGTGTCATCGTTGTATTCGGACTTCTCAAACAAGCCCTAGGCGCACAGCAACTTCCGCCCAGTCAAGTCATTACCTCCATTTCGCTGTTCATCACCATCTTTGTGATGAGCCCTGTTTGGACAAAGGTCTACAACGAAGGCATTGAGCCGTACACGCAAGAAGGAAGTCAGGTCTCGGCGACTGACGCTTGGGAACGTGGAGTCGCACCCGTTCGCGAATTCATGGCGCGTCAAATCACGATGGCCCAAAACGAAGACGATGTCTTCTTGTTTTACAGTCGTTACGCTCCCGGCAGTCCGAGCCCTAAAAACTTTGATGAGGTTCCTCTACAGGTACTTTTGCCAGCATACATGCTGAGCGAACTCAAGACCGCGTTTTTAATGGGCTTCAAAATCTATTTGCCCTTTCTGATTCTCGACATCGTGATCGCTTCGGTGACGGTGTCGATGGGGATGATGATGTTGCCCCCGGCCATGATCTCGATGCCGTTCAAGCTGTTGCTATTTGTGCTGGTGGATGGATGGCGACTGGTCGTTGAAATGCTCCTCGCGAGCTTTGGAACATTCTCCGCATGACGAACCGAAACCAAACAAATCGGCGTCCGCCGACCGGGAGATTTTTTGATGACGCCTAACGAAGCAATCGATCTGGTTCGCGATGCAATCTTGATGTCGCTGATTGTAGCAGCACCGCTCTTGCTGGTCGGCATGGTGGTCGGTTTGGGCATTGGCCTTATCCAAGCGCTCACTCAAATCCAAGACCAAACAGTCAGTACGGTTCCCAAGCTTGTTGCAATGACGATTGCCATCATCATCTGCTTGCCTTGGCTAACCGATCGCATGCTGGAATACTCTCGCAATTTGTATCGAGAAATACCGCCACACATGTCGCAACGTTAGAAAAAAGAGATCGTCATGTCCAGCGGCGACGCAATCGCTTCTTTGCTTTATGGCCCCATGTGGACTTTCCTGTGCGTTCTAAGTCGCACGGGTCCATTGCTCGCCATGATGCCGCCGATCCAGGGGTCGTCGATCCCGAACCGAGTCAAAGTGTTGCTGGCGCTCATGATCGCGATGGTCATTACGCCACTTGTGCTAGTCAACTCGACTCCGCTACCACCCCACTTGGCTGGCGTTGCAATCGGAATAGCTAAGGAACTATTGTTGGGATTGTTGTTCGGAACATCGGTCATGTTGATCGTCACCAGTTTGCAAATCGGCGGTCAGGTGATCAGCTCCCTTGCCAGTATGGACGTGGCCCAAGCCGCAGATCCGATGACGCAAGAAACAGGTACCGTCGTCAGTCAAATGTTCTCTTGGATTGCCATGGCTTTGTTCTTAACACTGGGGGGCCATCGCGTTGTTTTGGGCGCTTGCTTGGATAGCTTTAGTGTCTATCCAGCTGGAGGCATCCTCACCGAGGAGCGTTGGTTGCTGCATTTGAATGAGCTCTTAAGGCACAGCATGTCCGTGGGATTGCGCGCGGCCGCTCCACCTGCAATTGCGTTGTTGTTGGCAAACTTTGTCACCGCCATGATAGGCCGTACGTTGCCGCAGCTCAACATCATGGCCATCGGCTTCAACCTGAATGTGACGATCATGATTTTGGTGCTCACCACATCGATGTCCACTATCGGATGGGTCTTTCAGAACGAATTGGTCGAGTGGATTGAGATGACAACCACGTTATTCAACGCCCCGGAGACTTCCACACGATCCACCTCCGCAAATCTGCCAACCTCGGCAAAGCTATTAACCTCAGCAAGTCTGTCCACCTCGGCAAGTCTGCAGGAGGTTGCCAGTGGCAGATGACCGCTCGGGTGACAAGAAGCACGAGGGGACCGACCATAGGCGACAGAAAGCTCGCGACGAAGGCAACGTCGCGCGCAGCCAGGATTTGTCGTCGGCGGCGCTTTTGTTAGTTGGCATCATGCTGTTGGACTACACGGGCCCAAGAATGTTTCAGATGATGATTTCATTTGTGACGGAAGAGTTGAGCAGCCCGCTCGACTGGGATTCCGATGCTCGCACCGCCGTTCTGCAATTCATCAAATTGCTGACCAAAGGTGGGTTGGCCATATTGCCGTTGATGGGCGGAGTACTAGCAACATCGTTGATCGTTCACTATGCGCAAGTCGGTGTGTTGTGGTTGCCAGACAAGTTGGGAATCGATTTTTCTCGGATCAACCCGATCCAAGGCTTTCAACGGCTCTTTTCCATTGTCAGCGTTTCGAGGCTCGGCTTCGGTCTGGTCAAGATCGGTCTTGTCGCTGGAGTTTTTTTGATGGGCGCTTGGTCGCGTTGGGATTCGATTTTGGCAATGGGTTCTGCCGATATCGAAACGGTAGGCCAGATTGTCTGGACCACAATGATCGGTTTATGTCGCAACGTGGCAGCCTCGCTTTTGGTTTTGTCGGTCATTGACTATGGATTTCAACGATGGAAATACAATCAAGATTTGATGATGACGGATGAAGAGCTTCGGGAAGAAATGAAGATGATGCAGGGGGATCCGCAAGTTAAATCGCGTCGAAGGAAGGTACAACGGGACTTGGCCGCCCAGCGACTGCATGCGGAAGTGCCCAAGGCGGACGTCATCGTAACGAACCCGACCGAGTTGGCAATCGCTCTGCGATACGATCCGCTAACCATGAGAGCTCCAATCGTTGTGGCCAAAGGAGCAAGCTTGGTTGCCGCTCAAATTCGAAAGATCGCGTTGGTGCATGGTATCCCCATCCTCGAACGAAATCCATTGGCCCAAACTTTGTTCCATCAAGTAGAAATAGGTCAGCCGATACCAGCGACCGAATATGCGGCAGTCGCAGAAGTGCTCAAAACCGTTTACCAAGTCCAAGGTCGCTCGATCACGGACTTGACCAAAGCACTGACTTGACCAAAGCCCTAAGTTGACGAATGGGCTAAGTGCTTTGTCAACGCAAAGAGTTAGGGTTCAAAAATTAGCCGTTGGGCGCTAGCCCCGGTTGTTGTCGCAAGAACCGTGGCTAGCACCATTCGGCTAATCTTAAAATTAGTTTAGGACGAGCCACTAGCGGAGATTGAGACGAGGCTTCCGTTGGAAGCCTCATTCCGAGGCGGGCTCGGTGGAATGCTTCATGCCGAATCGCAGTGGTTGCTGCCGCTACCGGCGCCTTAATAGTCCGGGTTGTACATCTAGATCGAGACTGTCGAACTGACCTCGTTTGATCTTCTCCCATGCCAGCGCCCCCATGACCGCGTTGTCCGTACACAGTTCCGGCGGTGCGATATGCAACTCGACTTTGGCATGTTTGCATGCTTGTGCAAGTTGATTGCGAAACTGGTGGTTGGATGCAACTCCACCGCCAACGCATAGTCGGTTCATCTCGTATCGCTTGACCGCCTGAATGCTTTTGCCAATCAAACAATCGAGGATCGCTTGCTGAAACGATGCCGCAATGTCCGCCTGGTGTTTTGGAGTCAGAAGGGAGGGTCCCCATATCTGTTTGCCAGCCCCCGCGATCCTGTAGCGAACCGCAGTTTTCAAACCTGAGAAACTGAAATCTAAGTTCGATTTGTCGTTCAACAAGGGCCTTGGGAAAGCGATCGCCTTTGAGTCACCTTGTTCGGCGAGCTTCGCAAGCTGCGGACCGCCAGGAAATGGCAAGCCAAGCATGACAGCAACTTTGTCGAACGCTTCGCCAGCCGCATCGTCGATGGTTCCAGCAATATAAGTCCACTCAGCGGGCGATGTGCAATGGTATAGGTTCGTATGCCCACCGCTAACAACAAAACCAATACAAGGGAAAATACTCTCGCTCTTGCCGATTCCACAAGCGTAGATGTGAGCTTGTACGTGATTGATACCGACGATCGGCTTTCGCCACGCGAGCGCCAAACCTTTTGCGACGGACAGACCCACTAGGAGCGAGCCCGGCAAACCTGGGTGCGTTGCAATGGCGATCGCCGCAAGGTCATCTTTGCTGATATTGGCTTGCCTCATTGCCGTATCGATGACAGGCAAGATTCGCTCCAAGTGTGCACGTGCGGCAATCTCGGGCACGACCCCTTGAAACTGCTCATGCAATTCCGTTTGGGTAGCGATGCACTCACCGAGCACGCGCCCGTCGTCGGTTACCACGGCTGCCGCTGTTTCGTCGCAAGTCGACTCAATCGCCAGTAAACAGTTTGCCATTACCTTGGGAGTCTATTCTTTGATTCGCGTTTTTAGCAAATGAAGCGTTCTCGATTTATCCGATGGCGATAAGGAGTCGGAAAGTGGACCGATGACCGCCAACTGACTTTTTAGGCATCCAAAGAACGAATCGTCGACCACGAGCAACGCTTCAAGCCAATCTTCGAGGCTAGTAAAATCGAATTGCAGGACCTCCGATGCACGCAGCGCATTCTGCACTTGTGTTCCTTGACCATGCGCGCGGAGGAAGCGAAGAAGTTCTGACGTTTTGGGAATTCGGCCGCGTCGCAATACATCGATCGACCGCAACTGCCCTGGCTTGGAATAGTCTGCAAATCGATCTGCAATCAAGCTCAAAGTCGTGTCCGTTCGGCAGCGAGCCAAACCGATGGCGGCCGCATCTGCAACCGTCGGTTCTTGATGGTCGACTAAATCCGCAAGCCAGGGCTCTTGGCCAACCATTCGATAGCGTGTCGCGAGTTCGAGGCAAGCCAAGCATACGAGTTCGGCAGATCGCTCTTGGCCACCTTTCTGCAATGCCATAAAGCTTGACTTTAGAAGTTCATCGATTCGGCCTTGCAAGAACTGGCTTTCGAGCACCTCATAGAGATTGCCAAGACTCCCAGGATTGTCGACAAGCGTCTCCGCAAGATCGGGAAACTCACGATCGATCCAATTGCAACGCGCTTGCATCTTTTGGTCGTTCACGCGAAAGAAGATCTTCGAAAGCTTTTTCAGCTCGCGGATCTCCGAGATATGGTTCGCAAACGTAATAGGAGATGTAATCGATACTCCTTCGATGAGTTTGCCTGCGCAACGGCAAGTTCGATCGGTGAGCCCTCGGCCTTCGACCATTTGGCCTGCTCGCGAAATGCATTCGCCAACCAGCTCGCTTGGGACGGCGAAATGCGTCAGGAGCGGAAACTCAGGAAAGGCATCGTTCGGGCTATATCGGTCCCAAGCGGCGAAAATCTGAGGCAACCATCGGGTGTCGGTCGAGAAACTGCTACTGAGTAACTCTAAGGCAGCCGATCGCACATCGACCGATTCGTGATTGAGAAGTCCAATGAGCGTAGAGTCAGAAAGTGTCATGGTGTTAAAGCTCGATCCATCGTTGTTCGCGTGCGCTCTTGAGTATCGCTTCACATAAAACGATTTCTCGGTGACCGTCCGCAAAGGTCGGATACGCAGCGAAACCACCCTTCGTGGTTGAGTCTCGATTTTCGATTGTCCAATAGAACGAGCGGAAAAGTTGCTTGAACGTATCTGGGAAGCCTTCGTTGTGACCGCCAGGGTATTGAGTGTGCGACCGGGCTTTGTCCGAAAGCAAGCTGGGGTCTCGAAGTACGGTTTGGTTCGGAGCGTCTCGATGGCCGACCCAGAGCTCGTCCGGGTATTGGCTATTCCACGCCAGGCTTTGTTTCGAGCCAGCGATCTCCCATCGAATGCAATTTTTATGGCCGGCAGTCACTTGCGAGACATGCATGACACCCCGGGCACCGCTCTTGAAACGCAGCATCACGCTTCCATAGTCTTCGGTATCGATGGGCACATCGACGCGCGTGGGCTCAGATCGAGCGACTTTGCTTGAAAACGTTTCGGTGACTCCGAGCGGCCTTTGCCGGATCGGGTAGACGGTTTGTAAATCCGCACAAACCGAATGAATATCGAGCATGCTGATCGATTGGATCAAGTCGAGCCAATGGGTACCGATATCAGCGAGGGCTCGCAAAGGGCCACCTTCGTCGGAAACCACTCGCCAATTAAAATCGGTCGGTTTGTGCAACCAATCTTGGACATAGCTACCGCTGACATGAAAAACGTCACCGATGTCTCCGCGTCGAACGCGTTCGGCCGCTTCGATGCAGATTGGGTAAAAGCGAACATTGTAATTGACTGCGGTTAGGACATGCGAAGCATTGGCTCGTCGAACCAATTCGCCACTTTCTTCGGAACTAATGGCAAGCGGTTTTTCGCACAGAACGTGCTTTCCCGCGTCCAAACACTGGATGGTTTGCTCAAAGTGATACCGATTAGGGCTCGTAAGGTGAACGACGTCAACTTCACTGTCGCTCAGCACCTCGTCCAAATCTCGATAGGCTCGTTTCAGGCCAAACAAATCAGCGGTCCGCTGCGATTTTTCGAGGCTTGTTCCCAGGGCACCTTGGACTTGGACTCCAGCACGAATGAGGGCTTCGATATGAACGGGGCCGATAAAACCTGTGCCGACGACAGCCGCTTTGGAACGAAACATGAATGGATCTGTCGTGGCGGTAAGAGTTTGAGTGGTTGCTGTGGATACTGAGAATAGGGCATCTTCAAAATACACGAAAATCGCCCAATCGAGGAGGGGCGTTGGTGCGAAGCGGCGCTAGTTGCCCCGTGAATTCATCGAACGGTTTTTCCGCAGCATCAAAACCGAGTGCTTGCGTAAGATGATCTTCTTTGGGGAAGGCTCGCTCGGAGCTGATCGGTGTAGGCCTCGCAAGCATAAAACACGGCCCGCTTGGCAAAGCTCGATTGAACTGCAATTTGAATTTCAACAATAAAAACACGACCAAGCTGATCGGTCTCCTTCACGTCGACGCAAATCAACTTGTCGGTCTCGAAGTCCTTGATTCCGAACGGATTGAGGTACTCGACGGAAACAATAGGATGGGGAAACCGTAGTACAGCGTTGAGCAGGCTGATAAGGCAAATCTCGTTTCCAGGTTTGCCGAAGATCTTGCGAAACGCAAAATCAATCCAGGCTCGAATCCCAATCTTCATCGACATCAACTATCCATCTAGCAAGCAATTCCTATCTTGAAAATCATGAAATCGTAGTTTAGCAGAATGACACGAATCGCGTTGAGCCAATGAACAGACGTCTTTGAAGGCGCAATAAAGCGGATGCTGCCATGCGGCGGCGACCGTCGTTGTCTATATGCCTTGGATGCCTCACTGCCGCCGCCTGCTAAGCGCGAAGGCATGCTATGATGGCACTCGCTCGACGCGAATTGAGCTGCGTCCAGTTTTTTGCTTTTCCCTTTTTGCTTTTCTAGGACTCTCTCATTCCCAACTCCAATCCGATTTATGCCGGCGCTTTCTGGTGTTCCCTTTTGTTGTTCCTTGGACTGCGTTCGCCCACCAAAAACCGATGTGTCAATCGCCAAAATTACTAGGAAATACTTCTAGGGCGTCCATTGCCAGATGGAGTTTGGTTACAATCTTCAACTGAATTTGATTGTGAAACGAAAGTTTGAGCAGGAACCAAATCGGCGATAAATTCGCGTTGGTCATCAATTGTTGCGGAAACTTGAAGGGGGTCAAAATTGTCAGTAGTTCATATTCCTTGCAGCGAATTTGCCAACGAGAGTGAGCGATCGGCGGTCGAACGCGTAAAGTCGGAACTTGCGAAGGTTCCAGGGGAATGGATTATTCTCTCCAACGTGCCACATTCGGTCACGCTCCAAGCCGTTCCTGATGACGTTGATTTGATTGTAGTCGGTCCCTCCGGTATTCACATTATCGAAACAAAACACTGGGATCTGTCGTACCCGAAAAACATGATCGAGACGACTACGCACGAAGCCAACAAGCTTGCGATGAAAGTCAAACGAATCGCGGGAAAGCTAAATAGATCCGGAATTAACGTTGGATTTCTCGCAGGGAAGTTCCTTCTGACGCGTGGAAATGTCGGGTGGACACAAAATCGATTGCAAGTAGGTGGATCAACTTTCTTTGGTTTAAAGGAATGTAAAGAACTCCTAGGCGTTGGCGTTTCAAAAACGCTAAGCGCAAGTGACGCTCAAAAAATTTGCCAGGTACTCCAACCTCTTAGCCGGGTCGTTCTCAGGGGCGAAGTGCGAAACATTGCAACAGCGAAGAATTTGGAGCGAGTTCGCCACAGCAACGATGACGACCGATTTCATCGAGTCTATCGAGGTGAGCACATTCGTACGCGAGATAAGATTGTTCTTCACCTATATGATTTATCGGCAGACGATGACCCGAAAGCCGAAGAAATGGCTCAGCGACATGCAGCCACACTTCAGAAGCTCCAAAAGTCACCCTACGTTCCGAGATTGATGGATTCCTATCAAGAAGTGCCCCACTATCCAGGCGAATTAATGTACTTTTCCGTCGTCGATCCATGTGCGCCAACGCTTGCTCATCGAGCCGAAGACCATCGATGGGATTTCGATGGTCGGATTGAGTTTTCAAGACGAGCTATTGGAGCCATGATTGAGTTGCATTCAAGTAGTTTGCGAGATGTTCTGTTTGTACATCGCCATGTTTCGCCTCAGTCGTTGCTCGTCGGCGCAAACAACCAGCCAATCTTTACGGATTTCGATTTGGCGCGCATTTCCGGTTCGCGGACACTTTCACCCAATGCAAAACTAAGAGACGATCATGTTGGTTTTTCCGCTCCGGAAGTTATCTCGCAGGGTTTAGCAGTCGCAGATCAGCGGAGTGATGTCTATTCGTTGTGCAAGACATTGCGAATACTTTTTTCGAATTTTAAAGACGACAATTCGGTTAACATAGTTTTGCAACTTGAACAAGGATTATCTGAGGAACCGTCCAATCGCTGCACGCTAGTTGAGTTGTCGCAATCGCTTATTACGAGAACCAGTGGTGGTCAAAGTTTGCCCAGTCAAGTTTCCGAGGCAACTTCACTGGCAGCTCGATATTGGAGTGAAGGGGACATTGTGCCGTTCAACAATCGGCAGTTCCGAGTTGCTGGGAAGATCGGATCGGGGAGTTTTGGATCAACATTTAAGGTCATTGAGGTTCAAGACGACCAGGATGTGGGTATCTATGCAGGCAAAGTAATGTTTGAAGCGGATAGTGGTAAGCAAGCGCTTAAGGCTTATCGACGCGCTTGCTCCCACACCGACAAGCCTCATTTGGCAACAGTCTTTCAGCTTGCGAATGAATGGGAAGAAAATCGTTTCATCGCGCTATTGCAGTGGGTCGAAGGACGAACACTTCAAGATTGGTTTGGACTTACTGAGCTTTACGCAGAGGAATTGGGTGAGACTCCGGTTTCGGTTGTCGGCCGCTGGATAATCAGTTGTTGTACAGGCTTGAGTTCACTTCACCGCGCTGGCTTGGTTCATGGTGACATTAGCCCAAAAAACATCATTGAGCACGCCGGAGATGTTTCATTGGTAGATTTTGATTCACTGTTGCCCCAGGGTGAACCAAGTTGGAGCGGCGGAACCGTTTTGTACACGCCCAAAGAGCACGCGATTGGAAAACCCACAAGTTGCTCAAACGATATTTATGCTCTGGCTGCCACAGTCTTTCATGTAATATTTGATCGCGAACCGTTTTGGTACGCTGGAGAGTTGCATCGTGAAAATGGATTAAATTGGGAAAACCTGGATCGCGAAGCATGGGTCTGGATTCCAGAATTCCTAGACAAAGCTACGTCCCCAAACACCGATGACCGTTTTGACAATGCGATGCATGTCTTAAAGTGGATCAAACAGAAAACAATTGAATCGGGGCACGTTCTTGATGCCGACGTAAACAACGTGAAGCAGGATGATGAGATAGAAGCTGTTGTTCCCGCAAACATCGAAGCCGAAGAAACGACTGGCGGCGATGTTGTTATCCGAACTGCGAATCAAGTTCCTTGGCTTGCGGAACTGCTATCGACATATCCAGGCTCACCGCGCGGCGGTATAGAAACACGTGGATTGGATTCATCGTTCGCTCACCAAACATACGTGGAAACAACCCTCGAAGCACAGCTCCTCGAAGACATCAAGACTCGGAAAGTTCAGTTGGTAATTCTTTGCGGAAATGCGGGAGACGGAAAGACAGCGTTTCTGCAACACCTATCTGTCAAGCTCGGCTTAGGAAAACTGAATTCATCTGCTCGTGTTGCTACTGGAAGTGCTTTCGGTGTATCTGTGACGATTAACCTTGACGGAGCAGCGTCCTTTAAAGGTAAAACCGCCAATGAATTACTGAACGATCTGTTCGAGCCGTTCCAGCAGGGTTTTTCCAGCAAGCCACGTATTCATTTGGTTGCAGTTAACGATGGGAGACTGTTGCAATGGGCGGAAGACTACGAATCAAATCACTCGGAAACGCCGCTTACCGGATGGATTATAGAAACGCTAATTGGCGAAAAGTTGCCAAGCGATGCTATGAGTCACATTCGATTGGTGAACCTGAACGAGCGATCGCTGGTTGGTGATGCACGTCAATTGCCTCAAACGGAGGATAAGAAAGAAACATGGAAACCATCAACTGAGTTTTTCAATTCGCTTCTTGATCGAATGTTAGGCGGCGATAGAGTTGAAGAGATTTGGAAACCCTGTAGATCGTGTTCAGCTTCCTCGCGATGTACGTCATGGAATTCGGTTCAAGCACTAACTGGGAAAGCGGCGGGCGGAAAAGCGGTCGCGCAGACCATTCGCGATCAAACGACAGAGGCGTTGCAAGCGGTTCATCAGCGTGGGCAAGTCCACGTGACAACACGCGAACTACGAGGCGCACTCAGCTACATCTTTTTCGGTGTTCATTTCTGTGATGATCTTCACTCACGGCCTGAGCTAGAACCAGAACACTACTGGGATCGTGCTTTCGCCTCAGATTCACCTATACGACGAGGTGAGCTACTCGCCGAGTTGCAACGACTCGACCCTGCATATGGCTCCAATCCAGCCGTCGATCGTTATCTTCGCAGTCATGATCCCGTGGTCGACACACTGAGTCCTTCCAAATTCCCGAATGAAAAATCACTGATTTCGAAACGACGTCGCGCTTATTTCGAGTGGCTTGAATCACAGGCAAAGAAAATCACTTCGGAACCGCACCCGGTATCACTGTTTCAAAGCGAAAGCCTGAGAAGATTTCGAGAAGTTGCGATTCTGTCTGACGATGCAAAACGAGAGCTCACAAAACGCCTTTGCTACGGAATATCGCGGCTCGAACAACTACCGCATCGCGTGCTGCGACGGTCCGATGTCGTTCCATTAAAAGTCATGCCGCGAACGCCAGTGGAGACGACATTTTGGGTTGAGAAACCTCTAGAACGGTTCCACCTTTTGCTTGATGAATCAGGTAAGAATGGCGGCGTGGAATGGCTTGCCAATGGTGTGATTCTTCGATATTGCTACCGAATAGAAAATCGACACGAAGAATTACGATTGAGCAGCGATCTTTTCGGACTGCTTCTGGACTTAGCGGATGGTTACCAAATTATGGATACTGCCAACGATGAAATTTTCACTAACCTATCGATTTTTACTCAACGCCTTGGTCAAGAGGATGAGCGAGAGGTTTTCGCTTGGAGCCCAAGTCAACCAACCGACATCTTTCGGCTCGGTATACGATTGATTGCTGGGATACAGCAAATGTTTTTTGAGGATGTTGCAACACGAAATGCGGATGTGCTGGAGACACCAAATGTCTGACAAACTCGAAAGCGACATACTTAGGGACGTACTTACACCAGCGATGGTGAACGAAATTTGGTCCGCAAATTTTACTGAGGCAATCCCGTTTTCGCTTCAGAATTTTTCGGTTGGTGCTCTACTTCCTGCGATATTCTACATGTTTCGTCGTGGTCATCGTCGGGGACAAGGTACATTCGCGGATACGTTCCAACCACGGTCGACTGAAACGGATTCGATACAAAAGAACAGGAAGGGATCGCCTACAGTGGCTTCGGTCGCTAGGGTGCTTACTGAAGGAAAAGGTGAATTTGGTGGATTCCAATCGGATGTTGCAAGGAATATCTTGTCAGATTTTCTACTTACTCATTGTCTTGAGAATTTAGGGCATGAGTCGGGTCGCCAAAAACCTGTGGCGCGTGCGTTTCCAACACATTACCAGGCTGCGTGGATTGATCTGCCAGAGCGTGTAAGTCACTTGCGATTTGTTCCAGAATTTCTCGTCGCATTGCTAGCAGACCAAAATGATGGTGAAGTCGTTACTGCCGACTCAAAGCAAAAATCCTTCTTCCGAGTTGGTGATGATTTCACAGGAAATATTTTACTTTCCGTTTTCGGTATCGGTATGAGTGCGAGGGAACTCAAATCCGACCTTGTTGACGATTTCGACGAGGGAACACGGATGGCACTTGACCAGCTTGTCACCGTTCGCGTGGCGCGTTCGTGCAGGCAACCAATCAAGGCGAAACAGGCGCAATCGAAAAAAGTTCTCAGTGAAGGCCGTGGCACTAGCCAAATTGCTAATCAGCATTCTATTGCGAAAGTTGCCTCGCGAATCTTTCGAGATGATACCCGATTGTTTCTGCAAGCGTACGGTGCATCTATTCCGAGACAATCACTAACTCAAATGTTAGAGTCATGTATGGGGCTAGGTCTCACAAATGTCTTGTTTTCTACAGCTTCCAGTCTATTTCACTGGGAATCTACGGGTGAACTTCCACGCGCGGAATCTCCTTGGCCTCTAATGGTTGACTGTTCGGGAAGCTCCGATCATCAACTGCGAAGACTATCAGAAGAATCGATGGACGAGTCGATGCGGAGAATTCACCGACTTCCAGTCATAATGATGGCGATTCGTATCCTCGAATGGTATGCACGTCATGAAATTCGCACATTGCCAGCAAAACGCCCCGATGCCTCGGCTCGTATCAACTTGTTAGGAGACATCCTTTTCGAGAGACATGAAGCGTCTCAACTGCTACTAAGAGATGCCCGTCGCAATTGCGTCGCTTTAGCTGAGCGATTTGCTGCTGAAGAAACTGGGGGCATTTACCAAAATATACTGGAAGATGACGTTGCAATAGCGAATCCAGTGTGGCGACTTGCCGAAGTTGTCGTGCAAATGATGGGAGACAAAATTCAGATAGTACACATTTTGGCTTGCTTGAATTCATGCATGATGACGGGTAGTTCAAACGGACTAGCGATGGAACGACGAGTTAACTTTCAAACGATGCGGAATGGACGTAAAACCGGAATGATGAAGTCTGTTGTCCTAACAGATACAATGCTTGACTTTCTTGTGCACCGTCATTTGCGGAAGCCTGGCAAGGAAGGCAACACTAAGCGAAATCCAATATCTTTCAATGACTTTGTGAGCGAGCTTCGTGCACGCTACGGTTTGTTAGTTGATCAAGCTCCGCCTGGACAATTCATTTCTCGTGAGTTGTTACAGCGCAATCGAAGGTTCCTCGAACGCAGACTAAGAAGCCTTGGATTATTGATGGGCGTGAATGATGCTGAGTCGATGAAGCGGCTTCGACCACGATTTATTGCACGTGATGAAGTGGAGGTTTAATCAATGACCACAACAACCGACGCAATGCCTTTGACGGATGAGATGGTGGTTTTCCTTAACCGAGTCTTTACGGAACTGACTGGTTTTGCAACTGACGGGAACGTAACATTTTGCCGATGCCTATCACCGTCAGTCGTTGAATCACTCGCGGGGAACCTGCGGTTTTCACCTGAAGGCTGGGAAGTGCGTGCCGTCGTTCAAGAGAAGGACGACTTCCGCCGGTTTATCACCTCGGACCACGCTGTGGAAATTCGGGAAGACAAAGGACGGGCAATTTTGCTTCTTATTGACGTCCTTCGTGCAGGGGCAGGGATGGACGGAATTTACAGCGCCTCACGTGAACTAACTGAGGAGATGATTTTTCAACAAACAAAGCAGTTGACCCGCCGTGAAGTTGGACGCGATGTTTTTGCCAAAGCGGAGCAAGCCGTGAAGCAAGTGCGCTATATCGGTGAACGCAAGTCAATTTCGAAGTGGCAGCAGATTCAATTTTTTGCGTCGCTGTGCGCAGCCCCTGAAGACTTTGGTCGTTCCATAGCGTTGCTCGATCTTTGGCCGATTCAGGGGGACGCAGGGGCTATCCAAGAACATGATCTGCAGGTTTCCGCTCGCATGGTTGATCGATTGTTCTTAGGGTCCGGAAAAGCAAGGACGCCTTCCGAACGAGTCGAGTCATTATTGCTGAAGGATGAAACTCCCGTACAAGAAGTTGCCCTGCAACAGATGGTTCGTGAATCGGCACGGAGACCATTGTCCGAAGTGATCGCACAAATCGTCTTGAATTCAACACTATGGCTCGGAGAAATCAAACCCGAGTTTCTTAGTCAACAACTCCGAAAAGTAAGGATTAGAACATGGCGAAATAATCAGACCAAGATCGGTAAGTGGTCGGGCTTAGAAGACGGAAATCCGCCCCAGTTCTTATTGTCGAATGATAAAGTTTCAAAGCTTGAAGTCCGTTTTGAAACTGAGCCTGAACAACTTCCAAAAGGGAGTGTCGAGTACCGTGTAAGCGTGATGGCTGGCGATGACGAGTTGGCTTATCGAGATATTTCCCACGCGGTACGCAAGGGTGCGCAGTATCAAACAGTAAAGTTAACGACGGAGGATTTCGAAGGGATTGCAGACGACTCGCAATTTGAGGCCCGAGTCGTCGTTACGGTACTAGGAACATCCGATGATGATATTTACGGGGATTCAGAGAACGAATCAGAGGAGTTTTTGATCCGTTACGGAGATTCCACTAACGAAACGACGTCGAACACGACAAAATTTGAACGTTGCATGATGGATGGTGCAATTCACATCTCCGATAGTGAGCAGTTCGATAAGGATGTCATGGATCCCCGTTGCTTTGAAATCAATTCAGCAAAAAACTACGTTTCTTTTCGCTCGACGACATCAAAGAAGAGTTTTAAAGTTCAGCGTCCTGCGTTAATTGACTTAATCGAGAGACTGCAAGTCGATCAAACAAACTTAGGACGCTGGTCTGTTCAGGTTCGTGAAGATGGGCAACGTGCATCCAACCCAGTGTTCCATCCATTCAATTCTGGAGCAACGCCAGAAACAGACTGGGACAGAGCGATCAAAGCAGCGGCAACGTTACAAAAGGATTTGGCCAGCCGTGGTGGTTTTTGGGGAAGTGTTTACGGCGGAAACGCAAAAAGGGTCGAGGAATATGTGAATGCTTGGCTAACAGTACTTGATTCAGCGCCGCCGGAGGTAGCGTTAGCCGATACCTTGGAAGTTCAGTCACTTGCGGGAAAAACAATTGGGTTGATTGTACTTCCTAGCCATCCAATACGAATTGCGTGGCACGTTGCTTACGATCAATTAGCTCGTCACCTGCGATTTCAATGCGAGTTTTCTCCTACTCGAATTCGAGAGGCGATGGGAAGTCTGCAAGCCTCCCATTTCCCATCGATTTTGCCGGGTCTCAAACCAGGTGAACACTTTGTGTATGCCGATACGTTGTCGTTCTTCGCAACGGCCATGGTTCGCGATCAAGATCCCGAGCCAAAATCTGCGGTTGCGATGTTGATGCGATCACTCGGCCTAAACGAACATGATCCAGGAGTCAGTTCGATGGGAATACAAGTAAGCGAGTCGCTCGCACGCGAAGTGTCCCGTTACATTCAATTCCATGATATGGGGCAGTCGACGGGCGGTGCGGTGTTGCTTCATGCTCTACGACCTGGTGACGGATGTACTGTTGCGCGTGCACTCGGTGCGGCGCTCAAGCAAACGAACAACTCCGAAGATGGGCCATCACCTGTTCGATTCAATCTAGAGATGTTTCCAGCGGAAGCGAACTCTGACATTACCGGAAACTTTCTGGTTGATTTAGTTGAGCGGCACCGCACGGGAGCTTCAGGTATTTCAGATAACGACCGTTGGATGCTAGAAAGTCAGTCCAGTGCTGGCGGTGTTACTTTGCCGCGTCTACGTTGGGCGAAGAAGAACACTCCGTTGCCCCAGTCTTCAGCTCATCTGGCGATCGCTTTCGACAGCTTTGATACGCGGGTTGATTTTGTATCCGTCGATGAATTGGCAGTGCCAGCTCCTCTGCACGTTTACGGTCTCGTTGCGAATATCCAGCGTTCATTCAAGTTTCAACCGACTGCAGAATGGTTGAGTTGGCTTCCTACCGAATCCGATGGCGAGAAACATCCCGTGGCACGGGCAATTTCGGAAAGACTCATCAAGCTACACAGATCGATGATGAAATGTGTTTGCCGCTTCGCTGGTAAAGGCGAGGATTACTGGCCTGTGTTAAGAACAAGCCTTACGGTTGAGCAACAGGAAATGCTCCAGATCGTCCATCAGTTATCCGACTGGGTTATCACCGTCGATCGCAATGCAGGAATCGAGTTTTTCGACGCTCCGCATGATGAGCCGGGCATCTACGAAACTTATGTCATCGACTGCGTTCCCGAACGAGACGATCTTGGTAGCTTACAAATGATTACATCAACCACTCGGACGGATGAGATTCGCGAACTGCTCGACCAAATGCTTGCACAAATGAGCCTTAGTGCAAGTCGTCGCAACTGCGAATTTCTCGTGCGTCACTTGAAGGCGCTTAGCGGTCGACTTGCGATGCGATTAACAAGTCTTGGCAGTACGAGCAGCGAGCTAATCGCGCTAGCGCTCGTGCATTCCCATTGCGAGAACGCTACCGCAGATAGCCTTTCATGGATGTCGCTTAAGAGAGGATTCTTTGTTCCCGTGGATGATATTCCTGATCTGGCTCCGAAGGAAAAATCGTTACCTTCGGAGTTAGAGCCTTCGCAATCTTCTCCCAAAGTGAGATCGGATTTGATTTACATTTCGCTACCAGCACGAGGCGGTCTGTCTTTCACATTCGTTGAAGTGAAGTATCGACGAAACCTGCGTGCGGCACGTTCCCCGGATCTTTGCCAACAAGTCGACGATCAAACGCAACTTCATCGCGAAGCATGGATGGGATGGTACTTCAACGGCCAAATTGCCGAACCGCTTCTAGCGATCCGACGAAGTCGGTTGGTGCGTGCTTTGCGATTCTATCTTGAAAGCGCATCGTCATTACTTGGACACTTCGCATTACGATCGGTTTCGACAGCAACTGGATCGATTGATGACAGATGGGACAAATTACAAGTTTACTGATCCACCGATTCTGAACCGAGGATATATTTTTTGCCCCGAGTTCACGAGTAGCGAGCCCGTAACGATTTCGGAAGTTGGCGCATCGACCAAGATCATCCTTTTCGGCGCAACAACTATGCCTGATCTGGCTGTTGGCGTCGAGCGTTCACCGAGTCCCACTGAGCCCGAACCGCAAAGAATCGACACCTTGGACAAAACGTACGGAACCGAGAAGAGTTCCTCCGAAAATGCTGCCGATGTGCAAACACCAAACGAGACGACCAACCAGTCCGACGAGACGGATGTAGGTACACTTTCTGCTACGGAAACCGTCAGGAACAATGCAGCTTTGATCCGGTTGGGTGTTGACAAGACGAGTGATCAATCCGTTGAATGGTCGGTGTCTAGGTCCTCAAACCCACACATGATGATTGTCGGCTTTCCCGGAATGGGAAAAACGGAAGCGGTAATGAATATCTGCCAGCAGTTAACGGCCCAATCGATCACGCCAATTGTCTTTTCCTACCATCCAGATATCGACGTACGACTATCGGAAAAACTTGTCAATGTTCAATTGCTGGACCACCAAATGCTCGGCTTCAATCCGATGCATTTGGACAGTATTACGAGAACGGCACACGTAGATAGTGCAGGAATGTTGCGTGACGTCTTTGCAGCGATGTTTCCGGATCTCGGTGATATTCAACTAGAACGACTTCGGAGTGCAATTCGTGAATCCTACGTTCAAAATGGCTGGGGAAGTGACAGTGATTCTCCAACAACGCCGGATTTCCGAGAATTCTATAACATTCTGAAACGCGATCCGAAGCCGGAGAAGAACTTGCTCGCTAGACTCGACGAGCTGGATGACTATCAGATTTTCACGAATTCAGGGTCAGTTCGAAGCTTACTTGAAAGCAGTAACCCGCTCGTAGTGCAGATTCATGCCACACAGAATGAGCTGGTCCAGCGAGCAGTTGCGATGCTTGCTCTCTACAATGTATACAAGGAAATGTTTCGACGCGGTGTCCAGGACCGTATTACGCATGCCGTGATTTTTGACGAAGCACATCGTGCAAGTAAAATGCGGTTGCTACCGAAGCTCGCCGCAGAATGCCGTAAGTTCGGTATTTCACTTATTTTGGCATCGCAATCTGCAAAGGACTTTGATTCGGTACTGTATTCAAATGTTGCAAGTTATTTATTGCTCCGAATGACCGATCTGGACGCGAACATACTTGCGAAGAACATTACAACGTCGGATCAAGCGAAGCGTACAGCAGACCGATTGAAACAACTCGAGAAGTATAACGCTCTATTTTTTCGCGAAGGTCATCGAAATCCAAGTCACGTACTTCTCGACCCACCTTCCTCGTAACCGCAAAGCAGTTCTTCTCGGGACAATGCCACAATCGTCAAAATAAGTCGAGTTGACGATCCGAAGTTGTCGTTTCGCCATTCGCAGTGCATCCATGGGTTGACTGGCGTCGTTTTCTTCTCTTGCGTCTGGAACCATGGGTACAACGTAAGCGTCCACGACAACCAGTGAGGCGGACGTTGGTTACTGGCTGTAAGCGTCCACGACAACCAGTGCGTCGGAAGTTGGTTACTGGCTTGCGGTTTGCTCTCGCTTTAGCTTGGCAGCCACGATGAGACGGGCTCGCGTGATCTGCTTGCGATCCTATTTTTGGCGGGATTCTGCTACTCGATACTCCCGAACCGCTTCGGGATGGTCCGCCTTCCAGACGTCTGGTACCAAGCGCGAATAGTCTGTCTCTCCCGACAGCATCCGGTCCAAGACGTTCTTCAAGTACATCCAAACGTCGAGATGGTGACGCTTCGCACTGCTCACCAGTGTCATCAGCATCGCGGCCTCGAAATCTACGACCAGATGACTGAGATTATCGAAGCCAACGAAGCAATCCGCGCCGCCAACCCCAGCAAGTCCGAAGAAGAACTCCGCCCGCTCCTCCGCAGCTACCAATCACCGCTCAACCCTCCTCCCGGCCCTCCCACAGACGCCAACGGCAACTTCATCCCCCGGACCGACGAAATCCTATCGTCAGTACGCAAGCGTCATCCACCCGCCGCGGGCGAAGACAACAGGAAATAGCGATTATTTGGGCAATTTGGATTGATTTTGACTGCAATCCATAGGATTTGCTATCATCCGGACTGCAAGCCGTGTCGACGAATCAAACCGCCGAGCTAAGATGTGCGTAGTACGAAAGACAAATTAACAAAGTCTAAAGGCAATTCAGTCCCTGGAATGACTCCCAATCTGATCCACGCAAATGCGGTAGTGGCCGCTCATCAGTTCAATCCCTCCGTAGTCAGTCAACTTTGGCTGGTAGATCACGGAATTGTACTGCGTGAAGAGTTTGAAGCTGGTAAGGGAAGTGTCTTTTCCGACATGATGGTCAACGTCGCATCGGAGAAGTTGACGATGTTGGTAACCCCCGACCAAGTTCAGTTCTCTCCGACACAACCGCCACCAAACGAGGATGGAATTGTAGAGAATCGGCTCGGGCGCTTAGTGCGCACACTGCCTCATACCCCCTTTTCGGCATGTGGATTGAACTTTACCTGGCTCCTAGAAGACGACGATGTTATTCAAGTCGCCAAGTGCCTCTTCTTTATTCCGGACAGCCCCTTGCATCATGCATTTGATGTAGAAAACAGCCGATTCGGTGGTTACATGAGTAAGCCTGCCTTGGGTGGTCGGCTTAAACTGGACATTAAACCCTTTTCGCTACGAATACCAAACGGTGAATCAACAGAACGTCTACAGTTCGCATTCAATTTTCATGTCGATGTTCCACAGGCTAGTTCCGGTGTAGAAGCTGTTGTAGCCCATCTTGCGAATTGGAATCAAGCGTACGAGATGACACGGGAAATAATGCAGGTTTTAGAAAGTGAAGTTGTCAAATGAGTATTGCAGTACCCCTCGAATCCGTTCCGGTAGATCGTATGTCTCTGCTTGCACAGCGTGCACTTGATGCCACAAAGCAACTCAAGAAGCAGTTTTTTTGCGGTGCAGAGTGTCCAGTGCAGACCACAGCAGACACATCGCAACTTGGACTTGAGCACATGAAAGCTCACTTCTATCAGTTCGGGATAGGTGTCCTTGCTAGTAACTTGATCGGCACGGCATTGAATGAATCGGAAGACGCGGTTAGTACTCCGTCCGTGAGCATTGCGCATGTACGAAAGCTGGCGATTGCCAATAGGTTAGCAGCTCCAGCGGTAGAGTGGGATGTTCCAGTAATCGAGCACAACTGGACGCCTGAGTCGTACCGAATTCGCAAGTTGGTAAGGGAGTTCAACGAAGCGACTCATGCCGATTATTGAATCTGTACATGTTGATGATCCAATCACCCAAGGCGATGTGCTTCAGAACGTTCCCTTGCATCGCACATCGATCGCTGACAGTGAATCTAAGAGCGTGCAATCA
Source organism: Pirellula sp. (assembly GCA_021736575.1). Lineage (GTDB taxonomy): Bacteria > Planctomycetota > Planctomycetia > Pirellulales > Pirellulaceae > JBKCUI01. Next base: position 21,591 of record JAIPFP010000047.1, read on the forward strand.
AAATCGCCGCTATGCATGGTGATATCGCGGCCTTGTGGAATTGCGCACAAGGATGATCTTCTAGTTGCTGAAATAGTGAAGTACGACCAAAGCGTTCCCAAAGGAGTTGAGTCATTTGAACAAGCACTTGACTTCTTGAGGGCACAACGCGACGGCATTGGCAGTCCAGACCGATTCTATCTCGGTGAAATCCCAGGAAAAGATGGTCGATTTGTCGCCAGACTCGATTCGCTTTTCACGGTTTCTGTAAAGGACAAGTCAAAACTATTAGGTTTTCGTATTGCGGGTTTGAACTCCGATTTTCAACGAGATCTCCATCTTCGGGTTTTCAATGCTATCGCTAGCCTAGGATTCGATGATGTCGAATGGCTGCCAACTTCAGACTTAGAGTTTCTAAAGACGATTGGAGAAGGAGAACTCGCGAACCTTCGAAATCTAGAAGCAACCGAAAAATCAAACAAAGCAAAGCAGGATTTCGGAGCTAACAAATTTGACGAGAAAAAACTTGCTAATCTCGAGCGAGACATCGCCAAGCTCGAAGCATCAATGGCACCTTACTTGTCTAAGCTTGCTGATCGGCATGCTAAGAAATGACGACTGGCTGACCCATGGAATCGCCACCAAACAGCGAACATCACAGGAACAAGTCCTTGGAAAGTATCACTTCTACTAGCATGTTCCTGAGCCTCGAAAAGCAAAAAGGAGACGCAGCTCAATTCGCGTCGATTGAGTTCTTTCACTGGCTTGCCATCGCTCTGAACAGGCGGCGACATGAACGCCTCCAACGAATAGACAACAACGGCCGCCGCCGCATGTCAGCCACCATGATCGAAGTTGCCCGCTCTAAAATCCATTCATGGCCGCTGGCCTGTTAGATCAAAACAAGGAGCCGCGTCCGCCGCGTCCCCTTATAGCCGGGCCGCGTCCCCTTATTGCCGAGCGACCGAGAAGAAAAGGTAACCAAGCCGGCAACCCAAAACGTCTGGTTCTATGAAATGGCCTCGGATGGCTACTCATTAGACGACAAACGCAATAAGCAACCAGGCTTCGGTGATCTCCAAGATATCGTCACGCGATTCAAAGCTCGTAAACCGAAATCCGACACCGATCGCAAGCAGAAGTTCTTCTTCGTCTGTCGAAAGGAAATCGAAGGCGAAGACAAAGTCTACGACCTAAGTTTTAGCAAGTACAAGGAAGATGTCTTCGAAGAGGTCCCGTAAGAAGCTCCCTCGGTGATCCTTGGCAAACTAATCAAAGCCGAGGTCGGTGATGCCAGCGAAGAAGACCTAGCCAAGATCCAAAGCGGCATCGTCCGAGAATTGCTCGAACTCAGCCCCTTGATTTTGTGTCAATCACGACCGATACTCCTTGCAACACACTCGCCGCACCACTCGCCGATAGGGCCACAAGCCCTTTGGATGACGTGCATCAAGGGCGAGTTATTTTTTTGCGCTTTTCCTATTTGCTTTCAGCAAATGAGGAGCTGCCTCTATGAACCAACCATACCAAAAAGGTTGGCTATCCTACGCCGACCAAGTTCAGCGTCTACAACAGCGCGGGCTGGTTGTCTCTGATCTTCGCAAGGCAGAGCAGTTCTTATCTCATCTGAACTACTATCGATTCAACGGGTATTGCTTAGCCTTTGACTCGCAGCGTCACACCTTTGTGGCGGGAACAACGTTTGAGCAGATTGTCGACGCATACCAATTCGATCTTTCATTACGCGACCTAGTTACCGAAGCTTTGGAAATCATCGAAGTCGATCTACGCGCAGCGATCGCCTACTTTTTCGGTCAACGTTACGGCGCATTCGGTCATACGGTTGCGACAAATTTTTACGCGGGATTTGGACACATGGATTGGTTGCTTCGTCTCCAAGAAGAGGCGAATCGATCGAGTGAACTTTTCGTTACCCACTTCCAGCAGGCATATGTCGAATTCCCCGACCTACCTGTTTGGATGGTGACGGAGGTAATGTCGTTTGGCGGCTTATCGCTTCGCGTGGAAGCGAGTACTTGCCAGCCAGCATCGACTTTGACAAAAAAACTGGCAAACCAGCCGATAATACGATTCAGTTTGGAAGCGAAATCCCCGTGGATGTAGTACCACCCGAATTCAATAAGCAAAGCACAATCGAGTTCGAAGTCGTCGCAGGAAAGAACAACGTCTTCAACTACGATATCAAAACGGATTTTGTCACAGAAATGCCTAAGAACGCAAAAACTAAAGACGCCATTCCTCCTTCGATTTGACCACCCGTCACTGCCAAGGCACGTTCGATGTGGCGAACGATTGCGGAATCCAGTGAATCCACAGGCGCGTCCTCCTCGTCGCTGCCCGATTCGGAATGGACTGCAACCGTTGTCGCCACTATCGACTCTGGAATCACTTCATAAAATGTAGGCTCGTCGGACGGTTGCGGTCGAAACACAGGCTGAATAAAGGTATTCCCAAGCGACTTGCCAACATCCAAATGCGAGCCGCCTCCAAGAATCACCGCTCGATCGATGACTGCTTGCAATTCACGTATATTGCCTGGCCAGCGATAATCCATTAACAGCTTAACGTCCGCTTGGGATTGGCACGGCGAGAGAGAAGGTTAGCGTGATCTCTTTTGTCTTGGATGGACATTTGACCGAAGACATTGGCAAAGCGCTCGATCGAGCAGGCATCGCGGTTCGCTCTGGTCACCATTGTGCTCAGCCCTCTCTCAGGCGTTTTGGCGTCGAAACCACAGTCCGCCCTTCGTTCTCGATCTACAACACACACGACGAGGTTAGTCGCTTGGTCGCGGTTGTCAGATCGCTCGCTAGGAAGTGACCTTCGCCTCGATGATCCAGACCGTCATCGTCCAGTGACCGAGTCGACCGCCGCGAAAAGCCGACTTGCCGCTCATCGCTACTTTGATTTCTCGAAGTGCATTTTTGCGATTTCCTTTTTACCGATCGCGTCGTAGGCCTTGGCCAGTTTGGCGTGCAGTTGCTTGTCCGAGTTGCGTTGGTCAAGCCCGAACTCCAGCTCGAGGATCGCTCCCTCATTGTCCCCTTTTAGCAATAGAATTGTTCCAAGCGTATCGTGGAAATTGACCGACTTCGGAACCGCCTTGACGGCTTGTTGAGAAAGCTGCAACGCTTCGTCTAGCTTTGTGGCGTCCGTCGTCGCCAACAACCAAGCAAGGTTGTTGCACACGACTGGCATGTTCGGAGACAGCACAAACGCTTTCTGAAGATGATATAGGCTGTCCTCTGATTTCCCACTCAGGGTCAGAATGCTGCCCAATGTGAAGTGAGCGGTCGCGGCGTTCTTTCCGTCGACGATCATCTCTTCCAAGAGTCTAATGATTTCGTCCCGTTCCTCGTCTGATTTCAGCATTCCGTAGAGCCGGATCAAACGTTCGTAAATGGGCGTGTAATTGGCGTCGAGTCGAATCGCCCGGTCAAGGTAGTCAAAGCTCTCCCGAAAGCCGCTGGGCTTTGCGTTCGTCATGTCAAACTTCAGCAGGTAAAAGTCGGACAAAGCTCGCATAATGTCAGGGCCTTTCGATATTTTGAGGCCGGACTGCAGGACCTTTTCCGCTTCGTCAAGTTGAGAAAGTTGGGCCAGAGTCAATGCGAGAGAGATGCGCGCCTGGCTGTTGAGCGGTTCCTTCTCCACGATCCGTTTGAACGTTTCTTTGCCGTACTCGTGCGTCCTATTCGCGCCGGCATCATTGCCAGTGGCTTTGAACATCTGCGCGAGGGTAATCAAGTGCGTTGGATTGAGCTTGGCGGCTTGTTCCATTCTGTTGATAGCCGGTGCAGGTTGACCGATCCGGTTATAGTAGTTCGCCCAAAGCAGTAGAATTTGTTCGTTTTCAGTACCCCCGCTGTTGTCCAAATGCCAGCGAAGCGTTGCTAATTGTTCTTCTGTAGGAGAGGGGCCCAATGTTTGAGATGCCTGGACGGCACGCATGTGATGGGCGGGCGCGAACCCGATCGTTTTTTCGGGGGCCAAACTATGAATAATGGAAGTCGCTTTGGCCGCATCGCCAGACCTGGCAAGTGCCATCGCGTATTGATAAGCCAGCTCTGGCTTTCGCTCGGTGGATTCCGACATGAGCCGTCCACCCAAAGTACTGGCCAATTTGTAGTCGCCGGCCTGCATAGCCGTTTGCATCAAAGTGACATAACGAGCGGTGACCGTCTCTTGGCTAAAGAAAATCACGAGACTGACCACCAGTGTGGTCAGAATGCCGACCAACGCAGGCAGTCCGTAGAGAAATCGAGTTCGCCGTTCGCCCTCGAAGCTGAACGCAGCAAACGGGAACATAACGATGGCGAGGCAGATTTTGAAGATCCAGATAGGCAACAGAACGGGCAGGAAAAGCAGGGTTTTCCAGATCGGGCGGCGAATGATGTTCCCTTCATCGTCGGTCTGGATATCCGCATGTGAGACGAACGACATGAGAGCCCATTCAAGGGTCTCGCTGAAAGCCCGAAGGATATTAAGCGGCAGATCACGTAAAAAATCGAGCATAGCAAATAGCTTGGCCAGGAAACTATTGGTATGAGTTGCAATTCATTCGATTGTACTCGCGTCTGCAATCGAGGGGAAAAAGCTTGCCGACCAATCGCGGGTCTTGAATTTCAATTACTCTCAATCAACTCAACCCGGCGCATCTAGACTTCAGCTGCTACCTTTCGTTTCTGTTTCCAGCGACGAATCGCGAACGCACCGAACGCAATACCAGCAATACCCAACGAAGTGGGCTCTGGAACCGCCGTAATCGTAATTGTTGAAGAACCATAAGATACAAACAAATTGTTGGCCGCATCCGAAAAATCGATGCCCGTACCGTCCGTGAAAATATTGTCAATAAATGCAATCGCCGGATCTCGGTCAGAAAGCGTAAGTGTAGTGACGCCGATCACGTTTGGATTAGTGAATGTGAACGTTCCGAGAACCGCGATCGCAGTTGTGTTAGGGCCGAACGCTCCGACCTCCAGACCATTGGTCGCGTCGGCCGAGAAATACTGGATTTGAACGTTATTGACAAGCGAAAGTACTGCGGGGTTTCCTTCTTCGCTTATTCCCAAAGCTGGGGTGAACGAACTGAACGTCGATTGACCACCAGTAAAAGTTGCATAATTAACATTTAAGCCCATTTGAAAAAACCCATTCTCACCTCCGGTCGCGAGGCGCGGCGTAGAGCCATCATTGGTTTCTTCGCGAAGCAGCAATTGAATGGAAATCGGCCCGCCACCTTGTTCCATGTTGTAATTTGCTTGATCAAACTCAAATGAGTAGCTGTAACCTCCAAACGCAAAGGGGTTTGCTCCGCACAAAATAACCACTAAAGCAAGTAATCGTTGCATATAAAAACTCCGAAAACTAGTGTTGTATGTAAATTGAACTGGTTTTGCAAGGAATAAAGTTCTTTTCTTAGATTGCGGGCATCGTTTTATTCAAATTTTGGCGGAACCGCAGATTATCAAGCGCATCAATATCTCCGTCGCCGTCGAAGTCGAATTCTGCTTTGTAGATCGTTGGTTTGGCGACAAGGGTCGAGTTCAGGGTCGGCTTGAACTGAGCGTTGTCGAGGGCATCCACGTCGCGATCACCATCGATATCACCAAATAGTCTGAAGAATCTATCTATCGCCTGGTCCCCAAAGACATCATTTGAACCAGACGAATTGCCGGTCTTTGCTGCGTCGACCTTTAGGCCAGTTGCTATCGACGTGATCAAGGATCCGTAAATCTGCAGCTCGTAGTTTCCATCGACAAGGCTATTCGCAGAAGCACGGTTGTTTACGTTCGCGCCGCTGGCAAACGTAATGGTCGCGGCAGTCTTACCACTTGAATTTGTGGCGGTGGCAATGCGGATCGCCGCGAACGTGTTCGTATTGCGATTTCGTACAACAAACGCGCCCGGACTATCGATGGAGACTGCCGTATCAAATGTAACAACTAGTTTTGTCAGAACAGATCGCTGAACCGCGCCGTCATTGAGTTGAATCGATGCAACCTCCGCTAAATCTCGCACAAAAATCGTCAACTCCTTGTCGAACGTCGCACCCGATCCATCCGTAACTCGAACATTAACCCGATACGAAGGACGCGTTTCAAAATCAACGGAAACTCCAGCCTTAAGTTTTAGGGTTGATCCAGAAATCAAGAACAACGCTTCGTCGAGTCCTGCTAGCAATGTAAACCCAGCGGAGTCGCCCACGTTAGCATCGACAGACGTCAGATTGCCTATCGCAAGATCAACAGCCGTATTCGAATTTTCCGAAACAATGTTGTTCGATAGCAAAATATCCGTCGGTGCATCATTGACGACATTCAAGAAAAACGTTGCAACGTTGGAATAAAGACCAGCAATGTCTTTGGCTCGGTAAGTGAAACTGTCTGGCCCGCTGTAGTTTGAAGTTGGCCTGTAATTGAAAGAGCCATTGGCATTTAGCGTCAACGATCCATGCAGAACATTCGTAAATAATTCCGCTGTCAATACATCTCCTACATCAACATCACTGTCATTGTTGAGCACACCGGTTCCGGTTGACAATGATCCACCCTTTGGCACAACTCCAAACGGTGCCAATGCCGTTCCATCATTCACCGCAACCGGAGCGTCATTCACCGGCGTAATCGAAATTGAAATCGTGTCGGTATCGACATTATTTTGCGCATCCGTAGACACGACGACCAGCGAATCCGAGCCATTGTAGTCTTGATTGCCCTTATAACTTAACGTGGCCAGAGCTGCATTAATCTGCGTTTGTGTCCCCGACAGAGTCAAAGTCGAACTGTTGTTGGCACCAGCACTAATGGATGCTCCGCCCGCGAGACTACCGATGGTCAGTTTTCCATTGATGACAGTAAGCTTGGTGGTCGACAAGTTATCGTCGTAGTCGAGGACCGATATTCCGTTTACCCCAGCGACAAAGGCAAGCGACACATCTTCGTCGACCGTCTGGTTACCTGGGATCGTATTGATCGGCGTCGGCGACAAGAGAACCACGTCGTTGTTGTTCGAGCCGCCCTGATACGTAACAACGAAGCGTTTACCGTTGATCGTTACGTTCGCCTTCTCGGCAAGCCCGTTAAACGTGCCGATAACCGTGTCGTTGCCATCGTTGTTAATTAGGACGATCGGAACGCCTTCACTGGTGACGATGCCTGCGGCATTCAGCGTGGCATTGCCCAGGTTGACCGCTCCAGTGACGTTCAGTTGATCGTAATCGGTTCCGGCTAAGGTGGTGCCATTGACTTGAACGTTGAAGGTGGAACCGCTAGCGAAGACAACACTTTGGGTGTTGAGAATACCAGTGCTGCTGCCGGCAGGGTCGATCGTCGAACTCGATAGAGCTTTAACCGCTCCACCAGTTACCGTACCTGTGCCACGGAGAGTTTGACCACTGGCTAATTGGAGCTCCGTTCCACTCAATTCGGCAACTTCTAGTATCGTGCCACTGCCAACCGTGATGATTGGCGAGCTGGCAATATTGTTGTTTGAACTGGAGGCCAAGGCGAGCGTGCCACCATTGATCGTAGTGTTACCCGTGAAAGTGTTGTTTCCAGCTAGTGTCATCTTGCCACTACCGGCCTTGATGAGATTCCCATTGCCCACGATCGAGCTATCGAAGCGTGTGGCCAAGTTGGTGCCACCAGTCGTGAGTGTGATTCCAGCCAAATTGACGATCGCCGTGCTGACCGTATCGTCCAGCGAACCGAGTGTGCTGGCCCCTTCTTGGAATATCACGACCAGACCTGCCTTGGTGACATTGGCGTTTTCCGTGCTGTAGTTGCCCGAGTTTACGATGACTTGGTTTTGGGTACCTGCGGCTGCGGCAGCGAGTCCACCATTGACGGTTGCGAACGCATTGAGGCCCATGATTCCCCATTGATCGCCGGCCATAATCGGGTCCGAGTCGGTGATCACCGTGCCGACCGGGAAATTAGCGTTATTGGTCCAGTTGTCGTCGACGTAGATGTTGCCGACAACATAGTCTTCGACTTCACCGTCGACCGCTTCACCAAAAGTGTCTAGTCCGCCTGCCGTGCTGATACGGAATCGTGCGTAGTTTAGGCTGATACTGGCGCTGCCTGGAACCGCGAAGGTGAGCGTGTTCGGGCCGTTGACAACACTGACGCTGTTAGCGATCTTCTCGCCAGTATCATCCCAATCGCCGTCGCGATTGAAGTCGATCCAAGCGTCGAGCTTGGCAGCACCACTACTTGTTACAAACACCGTTGCCGTGGCATTGGCACCAGGCGTCAAAATTCCGACCGTTACACCATCTTCGTCATTGGTGGCAGTAATGCTATCCGCATTTGAAAGAGTTGATCCAGTTACGTCCGGCTCGGTGTCGCGGATTGTTCCTAGCATCGGGCCGGTGGCGATATGCCGAGCTCCAAAACCAGCTAACGACGTACTAAAAGCAAAGGCAATTGGCGCATCACCATAGTCGCGATTGAGGACAGCAGGGATTGTGGCCACATAACCACTGCTGTCGACCTTGTCAGCGGGATTACTCGTGAATCCGTTGTTGTTATTAACTCCAGCCGTGCCGCCTCCTCCTGGTCCCCAGTAATTGCCTTTAGCATCGAGAACGATGGAATAAGTCGGATTGGACGAGTCGGTGCTGTACACCAAACCGGTGTCGTTGCCCTCGATGCGACTATTGCGAATGTAACCGCCCGCGTTGTACTGCGCTGCGATTATGGCAGTATCATTGTTCAGGAAGTTCGAGTCCTGGATCTTCAGGAGATATTCCGCGCTGTTCGTGTTCGGGTTGTAAGTCAAACCTGTTATGCGGTTGGTGATGGTCACATTCTTAAGCGTAAGATTGTTCACGAAGGAGTCGTTCGCACGAATACCGGTTCCCGAACGCCTGAAGCCGCGATACGACAAATCGACCCCGTCGATGGTGACGTTATTGACGTTAAAGAGGTAGAGGGCATCTCCGGACACGGAAGTAAGTCCAGAATTCCCGTCGATCACAAAATTAACGCCGGGAGCAATCGAATTGCCAAAAACCAGCGAATCATTGCGCATACCCTCTAGGAAGATACCATTCGTGCTGCCGGTAAACTTATTGCCCGTCCCGGAAAACGGAGCGTTGTCGGCATCATCGCCGTCCGTGAGGGCTCGCAGCCCCAAGGACGTGCCGTTATTCGACAGGTTGTTGTTGAGCAGTTTCAAGTCATCACCGCCTCCCGCCACACCGCCTCCGACCAGATTGATACCGTAATCCCGATTCGTCGCAATGACATTCTGAATGGTTACGTTGCGTCCGATGATTCTGATGAAGCCACCAAGGTAATCGGAATCGGAGAAATCCTCTATGGCTCGGATTCCGTAGCCGCTTCGCTTAGTTCCGGGATACGAAAGATCGATGCCGTCGATTGTAGAATAAGGGATGTTGTGAATGCGTAAGGCAACACCCGGGGTTGAATTCAGTCCATCGGTGGCGTTGTTAATAATGAACCCAGTGCCGGTGGTGCCGATATAGAGGCCACTCATGTTGTGGACGACAAGTGCTTCCGTGATCACGCCAAAGAACTTATTGCCCGAGGCAACTACCGGAACCGTATCGGCATCGTCGCCGTCATAATAGCCGCGTATGAAAAGTCCATAATTGGTGTTGGACAGATCGTTGTTCGTCAGTATCAAATCTTGGCCAGCATCGCCGATGCGGAAACCTCGATTGCGACGGGTGGCGTTAACACCCGTGATCGTCAAGTTATGGTTGGTGCCGTCAGCATAAATACCGGTACCACTTCGCCCTGCACCTAGGTACGACAGATCGAGGCCGCTGACTGTCAACCCGTTCATATTGGAAAGACGCAAAGCGGTCGCCGTTGAATCCTTTAGTCCATCCGTGTTGGCCACGATGATACCCGTGCCAGCAGTGGCCACGACTTGATTGGTCATATTGTACAACTCGATGCCACTCGAGCTGCCTGTAAACGTATTGCCGGTGGCTATGACGGGCACCGTGTTGATGTCGGAACCATCGCTAAAGGCGTTCAGAAACAGGGCCAAGCCGTTGT
>JAIPFP010000048.1 GCA_021736575.1 Pirellula sp.
AAGAGACACCTTGGTCGGAGGTTTTCTTTGAGAGAATGGAAATGCCAAACGGTATCTTGATAGAAGCCACTCTCGCTGCCACTGTTGCTGCCACTGCCGCTGTAACTGCCGAGCCGAAAGTAAGGGCTCGTTTAGGGTGCGAAAAACAATGATGTTTATCGTATTACCTAGCCAGCGTCGATTACCCAGCCAGTGTGCTTCCCACGTGTCCGTCGTTCCCGCGTACGCGGGAACCCAGCGTCGGCGAGGCCTTGCCGTCATCGCCATGGTTTTGGTGTTGGGCGGCCTAGCCCTCGCGTTGTTGACGCTCGCGGGTCAAACAGCCATCCAGGGAAAAAAATTTCAAAGTGCTTACATGGACAACCAACAATGCAACGAACTATTGGAATATGGAGAACGCATTTTAAAAATGCGAATCATAGAAAACACCGATTATTCCGGGGAGACAATTCAGTTGGAAATCCCTTGGTCGGCTACTCGATCGAATGTTTCCATCCCAATCTTCGGCGAGATCGCGATCCATCGAATTACCGATCCGGACAATGCAAATCCTGACAATGCAAATCCGGACACTAACAATCCTGACAACGCCGCTACATGGCGAATCACCGTGAATTGCGGGCAACGATCGTCGGCACGGTTTGAGGCCGCAAAATCGATTAGACTTTCACGATAGCGAATCTACCAATCTACCAATCTACCAATTTTGGGTGCAATTTTATGGGACATCAACGGCGAGGATTTACGCTGGTCGAACTGCTGGTTGTCATTGCGATCATCGGCGTCTTAATTGGCATTTTATTGCCTGCCGTTCAAGCGGCACGGGAAGCGGCCAGGCGAGCTCAGTGCGGAAATAATTTCGCTCAGCTCGCCATCGCAGTGCATCTCTACGAACAGTCTTATCGAGTTTTTCCTGCGGGAGTGGTCAACCCAACTGGACCGATCTCGAACAACCCTATTGGGTTTCATCACAATTGGATCTGTGCGATTTTACCCAACATTGATCAAGGGAACGCTTACAAACTATTGGACCGGACGCAATCCATCTATTCTGCGGTCAACGTACCCGTTCGAAATCACTCCATTTCGATATTGCAATGTCCGTCTCATCCCTTTTCTGGAAATCGAGCAATAACAAACTATGCAGGCATTCATCACGATGCTGAATCTCCGATCGATGTCGACAACAATGGAATTTTCTTCTTGAATAGCTTTATCACAGCGAGAGACATCGAAGATGGTATGTCGCACACCTTGATGCTTGGGGAGAAGTCGACGGATGAGATCGATTTGGGATGGAGCAGTGGTACTCGGGCGAGTCTTCGAAACGTTTGCGAAATCAAACGCGATGTTTATCAAGCGGGCTTTCCCTCACCGGAACTACCCGGCATCGTGAACTCGGAATCGACCGACAAGGATGGAAATCAAGTGAGATTGCTCGGATTGTCCAGCGACCCTCCCGATCAATGGATCGACCTATCCACTTTGACTGTTCCACCTGGAGTCCAACCAAGGCTGTATGTGGGTGGACTTGGTTCGTTTCATACGGGTGGTGTGAACGTTGCATTCGCGGATGGAGCAGTCAGTTTCTTGAGCGAGTCCATCGACAGGACCATTCTGTCCCGTATTGCGCATCGAAAAGATGGCAAATTGCCGCCGAAGTTGGATTATTGAGCATGCGATCTAAATCACAACTTTCGCTTCGGGCCTTATTCTTTTTGCAAGTTGAGGCTGCAATGATCCTACTGTTCGTAACGATCGCATTGAAACGCGACGCGACACCGATTCCCATGCCGGTCTGGGTGCAGACGTTTGTCGGTGTTACTTTGCTTTCGTGCATCGTTGGGACGGCGCTGAGTTTTCATTTTGCGACAAAACTTTGGTTTCTTGTCGGCCCCGCGATCGGTGCGTTGGTTGGATTCGTTGCGTCTGCCCTGACACTTTCAAGTCCCGGGAACTTTACCAAGTTGATGTGGGCCTCTACGGTGTCGTCAACCTTGCTTGTGATTTGTTGCTGTTGGCTTGGAAGATCTATGCCCCAGGACGAGATCGAATGAAGGCAAGAATTGCATCCAACCAACCAGCTTTTGATCCGCAAACTTCGGATCCGCACACAGATATCCTCGCAACGTTGAATTCCAAGTCCGTCGACTATGCAGTCAAAGTAACCGATCGACTCATCCAATTTGCAATCGACAATCGAGCTAGCGATTTGCACTTCGATTCAACCACGAGTGGTATGCTCATACGCATGCGAGCACAAGGCATTTTGTCAGAACTAGCGGTGGTCGCTAGTGACAAAAGTTCGCAAATCGTCGCAAGGGTTAAGTCTCTGTCTGGATTGCTAAGCTATCGCTCGGATGTTCCGCAGGAAGGACGCATGCCTCTTGCTGCTGGGCGAGCAGATGCCCGAGTCTGTACGCTGCCGACTCTCCATGGAGAACGGTTGGTTGTGCGTTTTTCGATTGCACAGTCGCGGCAATGGGAACTCACCGATCTTGGGTTGACACAAGATATCTACAGCCAAATCTGCAAATCGGTCGATTCAGCCTCAGGTGTTGTGCTTGTTTGCGGACCTGCTGGCTCTGGCAAGACAACGACTGCGTACGCAATGATGCAGCGACTGGCTCAGGCGAGTGAATCGACTCGGCGCTGCCTCGTTTCGCTGGAGGATCCGATCGAACAAGCGATCGATGGAGTCGCTCAGTCCCAGATACAGCCAAACGTCGGATACACTTGGACGACGGGATTGAAAGCCATGTTACGCCAAGACCCCGAAGTCATGTTGATTGGCGAAATACGAGATGCGGAAACGGCTCGAGTGGTCTTTCAAGCTGCCTCGACCGGGCAACTCGTTATCTCCACCATGCACGCTCGAAGTGTGGGTGATGCAGTGGCCCGCTTGATCGATATGGAAGTTCCCAAGCATCAAATCCTCTCTGCAATATCGCTGTTAATCGCGCTTCGGTTGGTTCGTTCCAACGAAGGAATTGACCGCGATCGGATACTCATCGTCGAGAAATTGCCCCCCATCCAAACCGAGTTGAGAGAGGCCATATTGAGTGAGTCCAGCGCGATTCGAATCCACGAGACGGCTGTGCAGCAAGGAATGCAGACATTAAAAGAACAAGCAGCGGCACTATTTCAACGTGGAGCGATCGATGAGATCACTTTTCGCCGCCATTTCGACTTGAATCGAGAGGAACAATGACTGGCGACGAATTGACTGAATCGCAAAGAGTCGATCTTTGTTCGCACATCATCCCCTTGATTCGTTCTGGCTTGCCCATCGAGTACGGCCTCAAGGCGATGGCAAGCGAACTGCCGAAACGTCTTGCGCGTGTTTCAACAGACGTTCAGACACGTTTGCACAATGGCGATTCGCTCGGAAAAATTCTGGGCGGAGACACGCGTCCCGAATCCAGAAGTCTGTCGGCAACGGTCGCAGCCGGAGACGCCTCGCAAAAGCTTGCGTTGGCGCTCGAAAGTTGGGCAGCCATGCATACGGCAAGAGCCCAGGCAAAAAAACGCGTTCGGTACAAGCTTGTGTATCCTGTGTTGCTCATTTTGATCACAACATTTTCTGTCGGTTATGCGATTTACTCGTTGGTACCACAGTACAAATCAAACTTAGCCAGTATTCATGCGAATATTCCTGCTTGGTTTCAATATGTCGAGTTTGTTCATCAAAATCTGATCGCTTGGGGAATCTTGGCCGCAGTGCTTAGTGTTTCGCCCGTTCTTTATTTCGTTTGGCGGCGAGGTACGTATGATTCACATGGTTGGCCCAGAGATCCAGCCTACCGTTCGAGACTAGGGGCCCACGCATCGAAATTGGCCGAGATGATGATCCTTGGGCAAGTTCCCACAGGGCTCATTAAGGAATTGGCAGTGGGTTCCTTGGGAGTATTGCCCGGAAACAGTGGTTATTTGGATCCTGCCTGCCAATCGATTTTGGACTTGTTGGACCAGGGGAAATTGGATGCGACCAAAAGTGTTGAAATGCAAGCGGACATTTCGAGGTACTTGAGAGATCGGTCCGAGATGCAATTCGAATCACAAGGACGATGGATCGTAACCTCGGTTTCGATTGCAGTCGCATGCGTTGTAGGGTTGTCCTACGTACTCGTCATTTATCTCCCTTGGGTATATTTGTTAAACGAGCTCAAGCAAATTCGCACCATCCGCTGATAATGCGTGTTTCGAGGCTAGCCATGCTGCTTACCATAACACTGATCCTGGCGTGTATCGCGATGACGACTGCCGTTGTTGCGATCAACGCAAAATCGTTGTCGAACGAAAACTCGAACTGCGAAAGCGTCGCGCAATCGATAAGGCGCTCGAAGCTCGATTCCGTTCTGGTTATTTCCACGACATGCTCAATCGTGTCGCGAAGCAGTTCTGTACACCTTGATTTTGGAACATAAACTGCGGTGCCACGCTGCAATACAATCTCGTTACTTTACAATCTACACACGGGGAACTGAGAATAACCCTCATTCCGCTGGTCCAACGGCGATAGGCAGATTGGATGGTCGGCTTACAATCTTCTTACATGCTTCTTACAGAGAACTGACCACTTGCTTTCAGATCCCGCGTATCGTTTAGTGGTGTTCGAGACAAACGTGTATTTCTTTGGAATCGATGAATGGAGACTGATGATGAAGGCATTAACTTGGATTCAGACGGCGTTTCTGCTTTGCGGCGTTGTATTTGCAAGGATCGGCGAAGCGTCCGATCAGGTGAAGCTGGACGTCACGCCGGTACGGGGCATACTCAAGGAAGGCGAAAAACAAACAACATGGATTCGGGTGGGGGTCGAAGGATTTAAGCTCGAATCGTCAAAACAGCGCCCGCCAGTAAATCTTGCCATCGTGCTCGACAAGTCTGGTTCTATGAAGGGCGAGAAAATACAACAAGCAATTCGCGGAGCGATCGATGCACTCAGCCTGCTTGGACCCAACGACATCGTTTCGGTCATAACCTACGATTCGACGGTTAACGTATTAGTACCCGCCACCAAAATGACGGATATTGAAACGGTTACCAAAGCGATTCGCAGTATCACTGCCGACGGCAACACCGCCCTTTTTGCGGGCGTCAGCAAAGGCGCGGCAGAGATTCGCAAGTTCTTGGACAAGGAACGAGTCAACCGCGTGATATTGCTCTCAGATGGCATCGCGAATGTTGGACCGTCGTCTCCAGGAGAGCTAGGTGCGTTGGGGGCGACTTTGCTGAAAGAGAACATCAGCGTTTCAAGTCTAGGATTAGGACTTGGATACAACGAGGATTTGATGGTTCAGTTGGCTGCAAAAAGTGGCGGAAATCATCAGTTCATTGAACAAGCGACCGAACTAGCAGACGTCTTTCGCAAAGAGTTTGACGACGTGCTATCTGTGGTGGCTCAGGAGGTAGACATTCAGATTACCATTCCCCCAGGTATTCGACCTGTGCGAGTCTTGGGGAACGAAGCCGATATCAACGGCCAGCAAGTTGTCACGCGGTTGGCCCAGATATACAGTCGACAGAACAAGCATATTGTGATCGAAGTCGAAGTCCCTGCCACAGAGAACGGCAGCAAACTCCAATTGGCAAACGTATCCGTGGATTATACTAATATGAAGACGAATCAAAGGGATCGATTATCGGGCAACACCGAGGTCAAGTTTAGCATGTCAACCGCAGAAGTTGAAAAAAGCCTAAATGGAAAGGTCCTTGCGGATGTCGTCGCTCTCGTGTCGAGCGAACAAAGTAAGATCGCAACTAGTTTCCTTGACGCGGGCGATCTGACTCGGTGTCGGCAGGCACTTAAGGAAAACGGTGATTTTCTAGAAAGAAACGTCGCCCTTTACCCATCGGATTCTCGCTTGCTAGAGCTTTCCAGAGCAAACAAGATTCAGCAAGTGCAATTGGATGGCGTGAAAAGCAATAGCGATCCCGCCGCAAACGTGTACCGCAAAGGTCAACGCGCGCTTTCTTACGGCGTCGACCAACAACTAGAACCGAAACCAGGAGCTAAGCCGTAACGCTTGCCCGTCGATGAAGCCTCGATCCATCATCCTCATACTGTTGATCGTGTTGCTGCCGTTAATACTGCTGGCAGGTGCATCTCTCCGACTTGCCAGCAGCGAAAAAGAAGCGTTGCAGAAACGCTTTCGCGAGCTAATGGAGGATCGACTTCGCGATATCAACGGCGGTATCCGACGCAACTTCGAAAACATTGAGAGGGAAATGCAGCAACTGACCGCGATCGATGAATTCGATGTCTCTCAGTTGCGACAGCTTATTCGCATTCAACCTCGAGTGCTCCAGTTATTCGTGATTTCCGAGAAAGGACAGTTGCTGTACCCAGATCCGACACAAATCCTCAACAGCACAGAGCGAAACTTTCTGCTGAACACAGCTAAGATGTTTACAGGCCAGGACCTACGCGACGCAGTCCTACAACAAGAAAACAGATCAGAGCAAAATGGTATGTTGGCCGAACCGAGCATATCAAGAACTCAAGACAAATTACAAGACAAACAAGCACCGCTACGAGCTCCAGGAGGTCTGTTCAATGCCGCGCAAGGATGGTTTGTCTGGTACTGGGATCGAGGCCTGAACCTGATCTACTGGCAACGTCGTTCTTCAGGTCAGATCGTTGGTGTCGCCTTGGAACGAGGGCGATGGATTGCGGACTTAATTGCCGAATTGCCTGACACGGCTGTCGCACCAAATTCCTCGGGTAAGGGCAATGGTTCGGTAAGCCAACAACTAAACCCAAATTCGTTTGAAACTCGCTTTCGTTTGACGAACTCGTCGGCGGAAACCATCTATCAATGGGGACCATTCAACGTGAGCGACGGCGTCGAACCGTTCTGTGAGATTCCGGTTGCTGCACCGTTGCATTCGTGGCGATTGCAGTGTTTTGTTCCGGAAGAGCAATTGAATCTAACTGGTCGCAGTGCAATGACCGGACTCTTGGCTGGTTTAATTGCAGTTGCATTGGCCCTATTAGCGATGGCATGGGTGCTCTACCGAGACTACGCGTCTGGCATGCGTGAAGCAGCTCAACAGGTTAGTTTTGTCAATCAGGTTTCACACGAACTCAAGACACCATTGACCAACATCCGGTTGTATGCCGAGTTGCTGGAGACGGATCTGGCCTCAATGTCACCTGAGGATGCAGATCGCCCTATGGGCCGCCTGAACGTGATTCTATCCGAAGGGCAACGGCTTAGTCGTCTGATCGGCAACGTCCTGACTTTTGCAAGACAAAAGCGCCAGTCGCTTCAACCCCATCGGCAATTGTTGGTTCCGGATGAGTTGATTAAGCAAATCGTCGACCGATTTCGGCCGGCGCTCGACTCGTTGGCCATCAGGATCGATTTGGAATTGGATGCGAAAGTGGCAATGCCAATCGATCCCGATTTCTTAGAGCAGATACTCGGCAACTTGATCAGCAATGTCGAAAAATATGCTGCCAGCGGAAAGCTCATGCGAGTGCGTAGTTCTCAAGCCGAGGGCGTATTAACGCTATCCGTCGAGGACGCCGGACCGGGAATTCCGATATCAAAATGGGACGAAGTCTTTCGTCCATTCTCGCGCCTCTCCCAAAGTGTCAGCTATGCGGCTGGCACAGGGATCGGACTATCGATCGCTCGAGGCTTGGCCCGTGAACATGGAGGCGACATTACAATCTGTCAAAATGAATGTGATATCGGTTGCAGGTTTCGAGTAACGATGCAATGAATAATGCGAAACAAATGGGAGCCATGTTTATGAAAATCCTGGTTGCCGAAGATGATAGGTTTACACGCGAGGGGCTCGTCGAGGTCTTGCATACCGAGGGGTATGATGTCATTTCGGCGGCTGACGGCAGCGCGGCAATACGCGAGTTCCGTATCCACCAACCCGATTTCGTATGCTTGGACATCATGATGCCAAGGCAAAGCGGTTACGAAGCTTGCCGAACGATTCGTAGCGAAGCGCCGAACGTTCCAATTATCTTTATCAGCGCCAAAGCGGAGGAAGTAGATCGGCTGGTTGGTTTTGAGCTCGGTGCAGACGATTTCATTGTTAAGCCGTTTAGCATCCGAGAAGTGGTCGCGCGCGTTCGAGCAGTCGCGCGTCGATGCAGTTCTGCACAACCGGATCCGCCAGCCGAGTTTGAGCTTGGAGACTTGTTAGTCTTGCCTGCTCAACTACGGGCAAAACGAGGAGATGAAATCATCGAACTTAGCCCGAGGGATATCAAGATTCTGCAGTTGCTACACCTGCACCGTGGAAAAGCGCTGGATCGCAATGTGCTTTTTCGGCATGCTTGGGGCGAGAGCTACTTTCCGAATAGCCGCACGCTGGATCAGCATATTTCTCAACTCCGAAAAAGAATCGAAGTCGACGCAAAGGACCCGCAAATCATTCTGACCGTACATGGAGTAGGCTATCGTTACGACTCGTAAAAACGCAAGCGGTGGCCCGCGATTGAGCTACGTAGGGTAAGCTGCCAAGCTTGCCATCCGTGATTCGTCGCAAGCTGGAAGCATGCGCCACTTCACTCGAAACGTAGCAACGCGTATTTCTTTTTCCCAAGCCGCAGCACGATGACGGTTTCGCTTGCTAAATCGCTAGTCGTTAGCAAACGACCGATCCCTTCGGCTTTGCGATTGTTGATGTAAACCGAGCCACCCTCAATGGCTCTTCGCGCTTCTCCCTTGCTCGCTGCCAGGGATACAGCTATTAAAGCGTCAATGAGTGTGACGCCTTCGTTCAGGCGTGCGAAAGGCAGAGTACTGCTCGGAACATCTTCGAAAATTTCGTTCAAGTCTTTGTCGCTTAGAGAATCGATCTCAGCACCAAAGAGCGTCTTCGATGCCTTGAGCGAAGTTTGCAAACCTAGTTCCCCATGCACCAAACGCGTCAGCGATTCGGCGAGTCGTCGCTGTGCTGCACCGGGCGATTGAGCCATCGCCCCTTCGATCACTTGGTACTCTTCATGCCCGACATCCGAAAGAAAACGAAGCGTCATCAAAACATCCGCGTCGTCGACGTTGATGAAGTACTGATAGAACGCGTAAGGGCTTGTTTTTTCTGCGGAAAGGAACACGGCCCCTTTCTCAGTCTTGCCCATCTTGCGACCATCGGATGTGGTTAGCAATGGGCAGGTGATCCCATACAATTGCCGGCTCAGCATGCGTCGCCCAAGGTCGATACCGGCAGTGATGTTGCCCCATTGATCGCTCCCTCCAATTTGGATTTTGCAATTGTGATGCTGGGCCAAATAGACAAAGTCGTAGGCCTGCAAAAGCATGTAGCTGAATTCCGTGAAGCTCAGACCACTATCCTGTCGTTCGAGTCGGCTTTTAACGGAATCCTTGCCCAACATCACGTTGACAGGAAAGTTCTTGCCAATATCACGAAGGAAATCGAGGAACGAAAACGATTGCATCCAGTCGAAGTTATTGACAAGGATAGCAGCATTGGGGCCATCGAAATCGAGAAACCTTCGCATCTGTTGCTCGATGCCTGCTACATTATGCAGCAAGGTGTCTCTCGAAAGCAGCACGCGTTCATCGCTCTTGCCGCTTGGGTCTCCTACCATCCCAGTAGCTCCACCGACCAAAGCAACTGGTCGATGCCCTGCTTGTTGAAATCGCCTCAGCATCATGAGAGGCAATAAGGAACCGACGTGTAGAGAATCCGAGGTCGGGTCGAAGCCCACGTAGATGACGGTTGAGGATGCAAGCTCCTTCTTGACCGATTCCATGTCAGTGCATTGGTGGATCAAGCCACGCCACTGAAGTTCATCGATGATGCATTGCGGGTTACTCATGGTACCGAAGATCCTTGATTAGGGGCGATCCTTGCATACGGGCGATCCTTGCTTAGAAAAACGGGTTGTCTCTTGAGCGTTGAGGCGTTTTGAGAAACGCCTCTGCGATTCTCAAGTCCTCTTTTGTCGTGATTTTTATATTGGATTCTGGGCCTTCCACGCAAGTGACAGGCGTGCCACTCAGTTCGACGATTTGAGAGTCGTCGGTCGGATTGCCTTGTACTTTCGCATAAGCATTTTTTAGGATACTTGCCTTGAAAATTTGTGGCGTTTGCGCTTGCCAGAGCCCTTCGCGTGGGACAGTTTCCAGGATTTTGTCCGAGCTTGAGCAACGTTTGACGGTCGACCTGATCGGTGACGCCAATATCGCGGCGCCCGTTCGAACGGCAACGGCAATCACGGCATCGAGCGATTGCTTAGTCAAGCATGGACGAGCCGCGTCGTGCACACCAATCCATTGAATTTCCGGTCGCACTTTTTCCAGTGCGTTTCGGATGGAATGAAATCTCTCGGCACCGCCGAAGACAACTTCCACGCTTAGCATGGACAAGTTGCCAGCGAACTTTTCTTGAACGAGATCCTTGTCTTCGGGGGCGATCGCCATAATGATCTGGCCGATGCGTGGATGTTCGGAAAAGAGCTGAGCGCTATGTTGCCAAACGGGTTTGCCGGAAGCCAGTGTGAAAACTTTTTTGGAATAGGCGTCCTTGAACCGCGAGCTCTTGCCTGCGGCGGCGAGGATGATTGCGATGTCTTTCATGGGAATTCTTGTGATTGCTTGAGGGCAAGTGCGGCTTCGTCGTGATCGTATGTATCGGAAATGATTTTGCCGTCACTCAAGACGATATTGCGTCGAGCGTTTCTTGCAATCGCCAAATCGTGTGTCACTAAGATGACGGTGAGGTTGCGTTGTTCATTCAGTTTACGAAAGAGCTCAATCACTTCGCGGCTCGTCCTAGAGTCCAGGTTCCCGGTGGGCTCATCCCCCATCAAAATGGATGGCTCAGTCGATAGTGCCCTCGCGATGGCAACGCGTTGTTGCTGGCCTCCTGAAAGTTGACCAGGGTGATGGTGGACTCGATCGGACAGGCCCACGAGTGCCAACATCTCTTTCGCCCGGTCGCGTCGTAGCTTAGCTGATACCGATGGGCCATACAAAAGCGGGAGTTCGACGTTTTCTAATGCGGAGGTTCTCGCCAACAGATTGAAATTTTGAAAAACGAATCCGATTTGGGCGTTTCGAATTCGAGCTCGTTGTTCTCGCGTCATCGAAACAACTTCCTGTCCGTCGAGCAAGTAGCTTCCTTCCGTTGGGCGATCCAGGCAACCTAGGGTGTTCATTAGAGTAGACTTGCCAGAACCGCTTGGGCCAATCAAAGCAGCATACTCTCCTCGTTTCATCGTTAGGCTGATTCCATCGAGGGCCCGTACCTCAACTTCATCTAGTTTATAGATCTTGGAAACGTCCGTGATTTGAATAAGTGGCTGAGTTAAAGTTGACATTCGGTTTAGGGCTAAATTGCCTCTGGGCCTCGTTCGCCGGTGCGAATACGAATGCAATCGTCCATGGGCAAGACAAAGATTTTTCCGTCCCCGATTTGTCCTTTTTCGCCTGTTTTCGCGCCTTTGAGAATCGCATTGATGGTCGGCTCGACGAATTCATCGTTGACTGCGATTTGAAGCTGGACTTTGCGGAGCAGATTGATCGAAACGTCGTGACCACGAAAGGCTGTCTTTTGACCCTTCTGCCTGCCAAACCCGAGGCAATCCAAAACAGTCAAACGAAAGACCTCCACTTCGGTAAGGGCTTCCTTTACCTCTTCCAATTTGCTTGGTTGCACGATGGCGATAATCAACTTCACAATGTTTCCTGACGTTTCTAGGCGATTTCTCGCCGCTGAACTAAGACGCGGGCTTCATTGCAAACGCCTGAGCCGATGACCTGATTGAGCGATTGTCATCGCAAAACGCGGTGGCTTCAAGGCTGCCTGTCAATGCAACGTTAGAATTTGGCAGATATGCCTGCCGTCCAACCGTAAAATAGTTGATCGTCGCGGGTTCGAAGGGCAAAGGAATCCGGGGACAAGACGTTGCCGAGCCGCTGATCGGCGGCAGTAGCAAGCCTCCTGAAATACCAGCCTTCATAACCAGCGTAGAGTACAGAATTTTCGGTGACCCGATAATTAAGAAATCCGCGAGGCTGCGCCATCCAGGTCACACGGAAATCGTGATCGCTTTTGTCTGCCAATGTTGTCGAGTCGTTGAGAACTTGAAAGGATCCGCTTGCGAAATCGAAATATGCACCAAGGCTCATCGAGGCGCCAAGGCTAAATCGCTGACTCAATGGGCGTGAAAGACTTAGGCCAACTTGGCCACCCGCTAGCACATTATCGGTCGACAATCGAAAGTCGCCCGTCGAAGCACCTTTCGTAGACTCGAGATGGTAGCGTTCGTTGTGATCCAGAATTCGAAGTCCAACTAGGTAACTCGACAATCCATCACCGCTTGAACGATGGTTCACTTCATAGGAGGCCAATTGAATCGTCTGTGATTGACGATGGTCATCTGCCGCATTGAGTGCACTGGAATTGCTGGCCTGCGAACTTCCAAAGTCCAGGTTGGAGTCGACCGGGCCAGGGATCGACATGTTTCTGCCCCAATGGAATGGACCGGTAAACACGAACTCGACTTGCTCCAAACTTCCGAGCAATCGTGTGACGGTGTACCGACCGGAAATATCTGGATCCATCCGCCCAAAATCGCCACCCTTGGATACGTCTCCACCGGAATCATTGCTTCTTCGTAGATGCATTACTTCGTACCCAACCAATATGTTTGGCTGGATGGGATCTAATCCCAACCAGTCCCGTAAACGCCAAGGCGCGCGAGGTGTCGATGCGGAACGGATTGCACCGGTCGCCATCGAGCCCGCGTGTGGGATGCGGGTTGTTATGTCGGGCGAATAGTCTGACCTCGGATTGTCTACCACTTGCGGCAAGGAAGAACTTGCAACTCCACTACCGACAATCTGGCTAGACTCTTGAGCGGGCTGGCCGTGGTCTTGAACGGGCTGGCCGTGCTCTTGAGCGGGAACTTGATACTCGGCCGTGGCGGTGGCTTGAGCCCGGGTGCCATTGGCCGTGGGGTTATGGGCAGCAGGTGTTGGCTGGCTCTCTGCTTCCGGAACACGGACGGGCGCTGCGAACGGGCCGATCGGAAACGGGTGACTTGTCGTTCGATTCGTCAAGCTTCCAGGAGTCATGCTTTGCAAGAAATCGTTTGATGTAACGGCACCCGAAGGCACCGGGTCGGCCGATTGAGCGTGCAATTCGTTCTTTGCCGCGAACGTTGCTGCCAAAAGCGCATTCAGTGCCATTGTGAGCACGCGTTTCCATCGCATTGCAATGAAAAGTCGGCTCATGAAAAGACTCCGGTGCAATGGGTGGCTAATTATCGCGATACAGTAACTCTATCGTTTACTGGAACTAGACAAATTTTTCGAACGATCCCCAAAATTTGTTTCGCGGAAGCTTCGCTATCGGTCGTACCACGCACCTCAAGCGTTCCATCCGCGTTGGTAAATACGTTGATATTCGCCTTTGGGAAGGCTTGTGCTACCGCATGTTTCACGTCGCGCACGTCGGTAGGTCTCGAGTTGGATTTTTGCCAAGGCTGCGAAACATTGACGCGAACAAGCATCGGTGTTTCCTTGGCTTCATTCGTCCAGATCTCGACCAGCGTCGATCCAATTCGATTGCCGACGAGTGTAATCGTCTTCGCGTCGTGCAGAATGCGACATACATCCTCGTTTTCGACGGTGATGGTTTTGATGCCGCCAGGAATATCCATCGCCTTGGCCGATTGGCTTTCAAGTTCGATGATGGCAGAAGGCGATCCATTCGCCCAACGTGGATCCAATGTCAAAGGGGGCGTTGCACCGCCAGTTTGCGTGACCTCTTCAGTGCCTGCGACGAATTCGGGAAGCGACGGTGGAGCAAGCGAAACAAATCCGTCTGGCGTTTCTTCCGCGTTCGATCGAGAATCGGTTGTTTTATCTAGCGATTGAGGCGCGAGTTGTTCGTTGACGACGGCAACGGTCGATAGTGACACTGTCGAGATTTCGTCCAGACTGTGTTCCGGCGCCGGCAAATCAATCTCGGTGGATTGAGCCAGGGATACCGTATGCGTGATCTGAGTTGGCTTCGGTTTAATCTGCTCAGGCAATCTGTTCTTCAAGACGGACGCAGACACGGATGCGACCGACAGATCTGGTGGGACTTCGGATTTAACGCTGCCACCAAGGGAGACGCGGATCGGCTCCACTCTGGCAATAGACGCGATTTCAGGCGCTGCGGCGTTCGATTGAGTATTGTCACTGGAGAGCTTGACCATGACTTTGCGATTCGTGCTCTGGTTCAATATTTCTGCCATCGGCGGAGGGGGAGGGGGTAGCTCCAAGCGTCCCGCAGCGGTGACGAGGGGCAAATTCCTCTCTGGCGTTGGAGCGGTCGACAGCTGTAGCAATGCACTTGGAGTGTGGCTCGGCTCAGGTAACGCAGAGCTCGGCTCAGGTAACACTAAGTTTGGCACAGGTAACACTAAGTTTGGCAAAGGTGACTTAGTCTGGGGCGCCTGAAGCTTCTCCTTGGACGTTGCCTTTTCAGCCGCAGAGCCGCTTATCAGACGGATTCCAACAGAACGTACGGCCGGTACTTTGTTCATTTCGGTTACCGTTTTTGCAACCGGGTTGGCATCGTCGGCAGACAACGATATTGCACCATAGCCAGCGAATGCGACTGCACCAATCGCCATTGCTAGCACTCGCTGTTTGGCCCGTTTTTGGATGGTCCTAGTTTGATTCGACCGCATTTTGCTTACTCCGCAACGCAATTAAAATGTGTATCGAAATGACTTCGCCATTCCCGAACACGTTCCTCGTTGAGTCTATCGGCAAATCATTCTTGCCGAATTGAGTGAATCTGACGGTTGTAACACTTCTGGCGAAAGAGAGAGCGGGCGGTAAGCTGGGCAAACGGACTTGATTTACCATTCGTTTTTGGTGTAGACAAACCCAAATGGCTGACATCCTTCTTACCAATTCGTTTCCAACCCAGCCTATTGAGCGGCAAATCCCAAATCGGGGGGCTAGTTGGTGCAACCATCGATTCTGGTTAAATCAATCCGACGGACCGATTGATGCTTGGGTCGTCTACGAAGATCTCGTTAAAACGGAATCGCATGGATGCCATCGCAGCGATACGCTTCTGATTACAGCCGAGCCACCCAGCATTCGAACGTATCGCGATCGATATACTAGCCAGTTTGGATGCGTTCGCACCAGCCACAAGTCCATTCTGCACCCAAGGTCAATCAAAGCTCATGAAGCTCAACCTTGGCACTACGGCATGTATCCCTGTAAAGCCCATGCGGAGGTTCTAGACTATGATTCATTGGCTAAAATGCGTCCACCTGTCAAATCAAGGCTACTGAGTGTTATTGCGAGCAACAAAGTTACCACGGAAGATCATCGGAAACGTTTGCAATTTGTAGAGCATCTCCGAGCGGCGTTTGGGGATCAAGTCGACGTGTTTGGCCGCGGGGTTCGCGACGTACCCGACAAAGCAGATGCTATTTGGGGTTATCAATATCATGTGGTGCTTGAAAATGACCATTCCGATTACTACATGTCCGAGAAACTCCCAGACGGATTTCTCGGTTGGAGTTTCCCATTTTACTCGGGTGGAGGTTACGCTGACCGCGTCTTTCCGGAAGGAAGTTTTGCTAGGATCGATATCTACGATCCCGCGAAATCGATTGATACCATTCGAAGGCATCTTACCGCAAATGATTTTCAATCTAAACTGCCGCTGATTCAGCAATCTCGCAGCATTGTCCTGGACGAACTCAACCTCTTCGCTGTGCTTTGCAAACACTTCGATACTTATAGACCATCTATGCGCACAACCAAGAGACTAACATTACAGCCAAAAAAACGATCGATTCGACTGACTTTCGAGCGCTTCATGCGATCGCTCGCGATCGCTTCGTAATGGTTTGCACTTACTGCGAGGAAACCAGGTGACTACGCCGCTGATCTCTGTGTTGATGCCGGTCTACAATTGCTCTCCCTATTTGGCGAAGGCAGTTGGGAGTATTTTGGAACAAACGCATACCGACTTTGAACTGATTTGTATCAACGATGGCAGCACGGACGACTCGGGGGCCATTTTGGATTGGTTCGCTCGCTATGATCATCGCATGCTCGTTGTGCATCAACGCAATCAAGGCATAGTGGCGGCGTTAAGCCGCGCTCTGGAAGTGTCCCGAGCGCCATTGTTAGCCAGGATGGATGGCGATGACATCGCATTCCCCGGACGATTTGAATGGCAGGTAGACGCGCTGTGCAAAGATCCAACGATCGTAGCTCTCGGCACGGGGGCTCTCGAAATCGACACGGATGATGCTCCTCTTCGGTTAACGCAGCTCACGGCAGACCATAACGAGCTCGTTGCTAGATTGCTAAAACGCGAATCGGCATTCTTCCATCCGAGTGTCATGATGCGAGGCAACATCGTCCGATCGATTGGGGGGTATCGTAGCAAGTACGAATGGATTGAGGATCATGATATGTGGCTACGGCTTTCTCAACATGGCGAACTATCCAATGTTCAGAAGACGGGTATGTGCTATCGACAACATAGCAAAAGCGTTTGTTGGTCCCATCAAGAGGCCCAGCGGGGTCGGATGAATGAACTTTTACGAGAGGCCTATCTCGAGCGTGATTTGGAATTTCCCGAGCATCTCGCCGTTAGTCCGTTGGATAGGCGCTCTCCAGCGGGACACGGTAAATGGGCTCGTGTCGCGATTCGTGGAGGCTATATCAAAAACGCATGGAAGCATGCCAAACGCATGACATCCGAGTCTACTCGTGCCAGCTACCGTTACCGTATGTGGCTTGAATTGGCATTGCGATCCGTTGTGTCACTGCCGATGGCGTGCTTGCACTCAAGCACATCATCCGTCCCCGCTTTGAAAACTCCATGGTCGGAACTCATGGCCGCTGACGGGCTTATCTAACCGATAGGGATGGATTTGAATAGCAATGGAAATTTCAACTTGGTAGAGCATCAAAGAAGATTATTTACGCCGGGAATCTGGTTGGTTGTGTTGGCGTCGATTTTGTGGAGCACAAGCGGGTTCTTTACGCAAACATCCCTGCTCAATGTTTGGCCAGCGGAAGCTCGCGGTTCAACGCTCGCTTTTTGGAGAGCGTGTTTTGCACTTCTGCTGTTGCTGCCAATGGTGCGTAAGCCCAGTTGGCACTGGGCCATGATTCCAATGACAATTTGTTTCGCAGCCATGAATTGGACGTTTCTCTCCGCCTTGGTCGTCAGTTCGCCTGCCAACGCGATTTGGTTTCAGAATCTGTCACCGGGATGGGTCATGCTCGGCGCGGTTGTAATTTTTCGAGAAAGGACAACCGAGAGAGATTGGGTAATGTTGTCAATGTGCATTGCTGGTGTGGTGTTTATCTTAGTGATGGAGTCGCTCTATGGCTTTAGACCGCCAGAGTATCGTTGGTGGGGAAGTCTATTAGCAATTGCTTCGGGGGTGTGCTATGCAGGTGTTGTGCTGAGCATACGCTCCCTTCGAGGCCACGAATCCGCTTGGTTGATAGCACTCAATCATATGGTCACGGCATTCGCCATGCTCCCTCTCGTTTGGATGAGCGGTGTCTCCATACCTTCGGGCTGGATGTGGTTATTGTTGATGGGGATCGGCATGTTTCAAATGGGGTTGCCGTATTTGCTATTCGCGAATGGACTTAAAACAACGCCAAGCCATTTGGCCGCTATGATCACCCTGCTGGAGCCGGTGTTATTGCCAGTCTGGGTGCATTTGACTCGCATGGGTGATCCGAACTACCAACCGCCTCAATGGTGGACCTGGGTCGGCGCTGGCTGCATTTTGTTCGGACTGTCGATTCGCTATGCCTTGCCAGCCCTGACATCCACCAAAGCGAGCGAGGACTAGGATGCGTGTCTTGCATGTGATCACCAGGATGATTGTGGGGGGAGCACAAGAGAATACACTCTTCAATTGCATGGATTTGATTCGAGATTTTGGTGACGAGGTGAAGTTGATCACTGGACCAACCGAGGGGGCGGAGGGAAAGTTGCTTTCCCATTCTTCGACAGATGGACTCAAGATTGAAGTTCAGCCTTCGTTGATCCGATCGATTCACCCAATTCATGATGCGCGGGCATTGGTCGCGCTCAAGGCCTCGATCCGCGATTGGCAACCGGATGTTGTCCACACGCACAGTGCGAAAGCTGGCTTGTTGGGACGTTACGCAGCCTGGAATTGTGGCGTACCCTGCGTGATTCATTCCGTTCATGGAGCTCCCTTTCATCCCTTTCAAAATTGGCTGAGCAGGCAGTTCTTCGTTGCATGCGAGCGATGGGCTGCGAAGCGTTGTCATCATATGATCAGCGTTGCGAATGCGATGACGGAGTTAATGGTTGCTGCGAAAGTGGCGGAGCGAAGCAAATTCACGACCATTTATAGCGGTATGGATGTTGAGCCTTTCTTGAACAGCGCCAAGAATCGTGTGGCGATTCGCAAACGACTCGGCTTCCACGAAACGGATGTGGTCTTTGGAAAGATCGCAAGGCTTTATCATCTCAAGGGCCACACTTACGTGATTCAGGCCGCCAAGCAAGTATGCAAAACGAATCCCGCGATCAAGTTCCTGTTTGTTGGAGACGGAATCCTACGCGAACAATTCGAATCCGAGATTTTGAGCAGTGGACTGAGCGATCGATTCGTATTCACGGGTTTGGTGCCCCCCGATCAAGTGCCTGACTATATCGGGGCGATGGATGTATTGGTTCATGCATCGCTGCGAGAAGGCCTAGCGAGAGCGTTACCTCAAGCACTGATTGCAGGCAAGCCGGCGATCAGTTACGACATCGACGGTGCGAAAGAAGTGGTCCTGGACGGCGAAACTGGATTTTTGCTTCCTGCAAAGCAAATTTTAGGCTTATCCGAATCGATCGATAAATTGGCGAGAAATGAGGGGCTACGCGAGAAGATGGGACAACGTGGAAGGGTTCTGTTTACGGACCAATTTCGGCACGAAACGATGACTCGCAAGATTCGCGAACTTTATGTGTCCATGCTGAGTCGATGAGGTCGCGATTGAGGCCTAGCCGTTGGGCGCTAGCCCCGGTTCTCGACAAATGTCGAGCAATTGGAAAACCGGGGCTAGCGCCCAACGGCTAATTGGTATGAAAAACAGTTACCGATGTGCCTAGAACCGAGAATCACTCGACTCGCATCCCCACGCCGCTCCAGAGAAGATCAAGATCGGCTTTGGACCAAATCTCCAAGCCCACGGCGGGGTCGCCTACGATAAAGTTGCCGTCGGTGGTTCGTCCCAAAATAACTACCGAATGCCCCATGCCAGGAATCCACCCCCACTGTTCGACGAATCGGCGATCTTCGACACCAAAGGGCAACCCCACCGACACCAGGACGGGCCAGTCGTTGTCGGCAATCAAACGGGTTAAGCCGCCGTCGAGTAGCACGACTCGGCGGTCATGCCGAGTCGCAATCAACTTGACACCGCGATACAGACCGAGCGTCGGAGTGCCAGCGTAGTCGGTCAAACAGAGTGGGATCATTTCCGCTTCGTTTACCTCGATGCCTTCGCCGCGGAAAAGTGTTGCCGCCGCTGCTGGGCTGCAGGTCGCCCAAGACGTTTGCTTGGCCACCCCTTCGCTCCATACATTCCCGCCAGGCGGCGGCGGACGCAAGCCGATGGATAGGAGGGGCCACAGGATCGCGATCACCGAACCGATCGACAACAAAACCGCGAGCGTCGCGCGTCGCCACTGGGGCGTTTTTGGCAACCGCCACGCCCAACCCGCCGCCATCGCCGCAAAAATGGCGCTCAAGTTGGAGTAGATGATTGCGGCCGAGACCGGGATCAACCGCGCCCAAAACAATTGACCGGAGCCATAGAGCAAAAAGATGACCATGCCGAATGCCGAGGCTGCCAATCCGAGCATAGTCCATTGGCCGGTGTCGGAATACAAGCGTGTCGCCACGATCACCGCGGCCAACGCAGCGAGAAAGGACATGACCGCAATGGCGATCCACAAATCGATGCCCATGATTCTCCTGGGTAATAATTGGGCCGTGACAGATCTAATGATCCAGATAATGCTACCATAACGGAACATTTCCGGTGAGCGGACAGGCGAGCCGATTTACACTCTCGTGTGAAATTTCTGGTGAACATCGTCGAACTGTCTGGTGAACATCGACGAACCGTTCGTCGCCGCGAACGGATCCGGTCGCCAAGAACACGGCATTCGAGTAAGATATTTCGAGTTCGTGTGTCAAACCAATTTGCAAACTATGAATCTTCGTTTAGGAGTAAGACAAAATGGACCTAAAGACCAATTTGTGGTGGACAATCGTAGCCGGAATGGTTTTACTTGGTACGGCTATCCGAGCACCGTACGGGAACGCACAATCGCCCGATCAAGCGACTACTGGTTCCAAAACAGCAACCGTAGCAGGGAACAAAGTGGAGACTGAAAAAGCAGTTTTGGCAGGTGGATGCTTCTGGGGGATGGAAGATCTATTTCGCAAGCAACCAGGTGTTGTTTCAACGCGCGTTGGATACTCAGGCGGTAACGTGAAAAACGCCACGTATCGCAATCACGGTACGCACGCGGAAGCCATCGAAGTGGTCTACGATCCGAGTAAGACCGACTTCCGTAAAGTGCTCGAGTTCTTCTTTCAAATCCATGATCCAACGACAAAGAATCGTCAAGGCAATGACCGCGGAGTTTCTTACCGTTCCGCGATCTTTTTCACCAACGACGAACAGAAACGCGTTGCCTTGGACACGATTGAGGACGTTAATGCATCGGGTTTGTGGCCCGGTAAAGTCGTGACGGAAGTCAAACCGGCAGGCGACTTCTGGGAAGCCGAACCGGAGCATCAAGACTACTTAGTCCGTAACCCAGGTGGATATACCTGCCACTTCCCTCGCAAAGACTGGGTATTACCTAAGCGAGCGGGCGCTAGTAAATAGCGGTGAAAAGCGAAAAGGTGTCGGCCCACACCATACTATTCCTGGATGAGGATCGCTGACGACGCCGCAGTCGTTCTCAGCGTACGCTTCGAAACAGCTAGCTTCATCCTCGTAGGGCCTGTGTGGCCTCAAAAACGAAAACGGACCAATCTCGTTCGTCGCCGCCGCGAGACATTGCGCCCCTCGCTTCGTGCATTTCGCTCGGATTCCAACTATGCTAATATGGTTCTAACGTAGTCAGATCCCACCCCACCCGCCTGCTACAGGTCCCTCCGCTCCTATGTCCCTCCGCAAACTAGTCTTCCTGGTTGCGCACACTGCAATTCTTTTTTGGTTTGCTTCCTGTGCAAAATCGCAAGAACCCACGTTTGAGCTGCACATTCGTCCGATTTTGAGGCAATATTGCTTCGATTGCCATGGAGCGACGGACAAGAAGGAGGGTAATCTAGACCTCAGACTTGTTCGGTATATGAAACTTGGTGGGGATTCCGGTACTGCCATTAACTCCGAGAAACCAATCGACAGCTTGTTGATTCAGCGAGTCATCAGCGGCGAAATGCCCCCGGGCGAAGCGCACGTGCCCGCTGAAAAAGTCGAGACACTTAAAAAATGGATCGAGGCAGGCGCGAAGACGGATCGCCCCGAACCAGAGCAGATCGGACCAGGTGTCCCAATCACCGCAGAAGATCGGGACTACTGGGCGTTTCGACCTATCGCCCGCCCCATAGTCCCCGAAGTTGGCAACAAGGCAGAAGACCGCATTCGGACTCCCATCGATGCATTGCTGAAACAGGCGATGCCCTTGGGCGTATCCTTTTCCGCAGATGCGGATCGCGAGACGTTGATTCGCCGCGCCTTCTTGGATTTGATCGGTCTGCCCCCCAGCTTGCAGGACATGGAGCGATGGAGCAAATCGTCTTACGAAAACTGGTTTGGGCAAATGATCGATACGTTGCTCGATTCTCCTCAGTATGGCGAGCGTTGGTCGAGGCATTGGCTCGATGTGGCCGGCTATGCCGATTCGGAAGGGCAGACTACCGCAGACGCAGTTCGACCTTGGGCATGGAAGTATCGCGATTATGTGATTCGGTCTCTGAACTCAAATAAGCTGATCGACCGCTTCATCGTCGAGCAGCTAGCCGGTGACGAACTTGCGGGCACACGCAATGGAGATTGGACAGCGGAGCAAATTGAATTGCTGACCGCGACCGGATTTCTCACGATGGCCGCTGACGGTACGGGAGCAGGAGACAACAGCCCCGAAGCGCGCAATAAAGTTATCGCGGACACACTGAAGATTGTCAGTTCGTCTCTGCTAGGCGTCAGTGTCGGGTGCGCTCAGTGCCATGACCATCGATACGATCCGATTTCACAGGTGGACTACTTTGCGCTGCGAGCCGTCTTCGAGCCTGCCTTCGATTGGCAACAGTGGCGAGTGCCAGACGCTCGCCGGATTTCCCTCTATACAAACGCAAACCGCGAGCAAGCCGCCGCGATCGAACAAGAAGCCCAAAAGATCGCAGAAGAGCGGGCCGCAAAACAAAAGCTCTACATGGCCGAAGCGCTCGATAAGGAACTGCTCAAGTACGACGAGCCGCTAAAGACCGAACTGCGCACAGCATACGAAAAGCCGGAAAAGGAACGCTCCGAAGAGCAAGTGATGCTTCTCAAAAAGAACCCGAGCGTCAACATCACACCCGGCGTCCTATATCAGTATCTTCCGAAAGCTGCCGAAGAACTCAAAACGTTTGACGCGAAGATTGCAGAAACGCGAGCTCGCAAGCCCGTCGAAGAATTCATTCGAGCGATGACAGAGCTACCGGATCGAGTTCCGGATACGCTGCTGTTTCATCGCGGCGACCATCAACAGCCCAAGCAAAAAGTCCTTCCCGCCGACTTGACGATCGCTGCCGACGAAGGAGCTTTGCCTTTGATACCCGAGCGGGCATCCAACTTAAAGACCAGCGGACGACGATTAGCTTATGCGCGCTGGCTGACGAGCGGCAAGCACCCGTTGGTAGCCCGTGTCCTGGTCAACCGAGTTTGGCTGCATCACTTTGGTCAAGCGATTGTTCCTACCCCGTCCGAGTTTGGCAAGCTTGGAATGCCCCCGAGCAACCCCGCACTCTTGGACTGGCTTGCCGACGAATTTACACGAAGCGGCTGGGATCTGAAACAACTTCATCGGACGATCATGAAGTCCACAGCTTGGCGACAGAGTGCGGTTCGCGATGAAGCGAAATCGGCGATCGACGCGGAGAACGCATACTATTGGCGCAAATCGATTCAACGCTTGGACGCTGAGGTCATTCGAGACCGAATGTTGGTTGCGTCAGGAACACTGGAACCGAATCTATTCGGTCCACCAATCGCAATCAAGGCGGACGACGCTGGACAGATCATCGTCGATGGTCAACAAAAACGACGCAGCCTCTATCTCCAAGCGCGACGATCGCAACCTGTGGCAATGCTCCAAAGTTTTGATGCTCCCGTCATGGACGTGAATTGCGAACGTCGACCGGTTTCCACGGTTGCCACTCAGTCCTTGATCTTGATGAACGGCGAGTTTGCGTGGCAACAAGCGGAGTTGCTGGCGGCGCGTGCCATGCGTGAAGCGGTTCCGCTGTCGCCCGAGCAATTTCCCAGTCAGCCCCAGATGCCTACTCCGCTCACACCTGAGTGGCGATATGGTTATGGTGAATTCGATGAGCAATCGCAGCGAGTCACTGGTTTTACCGATTTGCCCCACTGGACAGGAACCGAATGGCAAGGGGGCGATCAACGACCCGATCCGACGCTAGGCTGGGTAATCGCCAATCAAAACGGCGGGCACACTGGGGCTCGTTTTGCATCGATTCGCCGATGGACGTCGCCGAGCAATAGCCGCATCCGCATCGATGGCTCGCTTCAACACGGATCACCCAACGGCGACGGAGTCCGAGGAAGAGTGGTTTCGGATCGACGAGGACTTTTAGGTCAGTGGAAAGTGCTCAACAACAAGGCCGAAGCCAAGATCGATGAGTTCGTCGTGGAGGCAGGTGAGTCGATCGACTTTGTCGCGGACTGCATCGCTAACGAGAGCTCCGATTCGTTCACTTGGACGACCAAGATTGCATTCTCGGTTACAGAGGGAATTCCGCAAGCACGCGTGCGCGATAGCGTGGCTGAATTTCATGGCCCGATTGCTGCAGACAGTTTCGCCGAACTCCCCTCGCAATTGCATATTGCTTGGCGTATTGCTTATTGCCGTCCGCCAACTCAAGCCGAGTTCCAGCTTGCGATGGCACATGTGGCCGAACAACTTCGAGCCATCCAGAAAGATCCTCGCGGCATTGCCACTGGCTCGAACATCACGAAACAAGTGTTGGTCAATTATTGCCATGCTTTACTAAACTCAAGCGAATTCGTTTACGTCGATTAGGAGTAGATCAATGATGGGACTCTTTAGTCGCCGACAGTTTTTGGCCGAGAACGCGATGGGGATTGGCTCCATCGCGTTGACTTGGCTATTGCAGCAAGACCAAGGCAAGCAGCCGAAAGCCATCGCGCTGGCAAAACCGCACAATGACTTGCTCCCGCGAAGGACGCATTTCGAGCCCAAGGCCAAGGCGATGATCTCCTTGTTTCAACACGGTGGTCCTTCGCACATGGACCTTACCGATCCGAAGCCAGAGCTGACGAAGTACAGCGGTACCGACTACAAAGAGGATATTCACTTTAGTTTCGTGAACGAGGCGAGCAAGAAGCTCTTTGGAAGCCCCTTTCGGTTCAAGGCGCATGGGCAATGCGGAACCGAGCTTTCCGAACTGCTGCCGCACACTGCGGAAATCGTGGATGATATTTGCTTGATCCGAAGCATGCATACCGGTGCGAATGGACATGAGGTTTCGATTCGGTATTTTCACGGCGGGATACCAGGCGTTTTGGGGCGACCTACTTTGGGCTCTTGGCTCGTCTATGCCTTGGGGACCGAGTCGCAAAACTTGCCTGCCTACATGGTGCTAACCGATCCAGGCGGATTGCCAGTGGACGGTGTTACCAATTGGGCTAACGGCTTTATGCCTGCGATGTTTCAAGGGACAGTACTGCGTCCCAAGGAGCCGCGTATTCTCAATCTCGAGCCACCGCCGCATATTCGAGGCAAATTTCAAGAACAGAATCTTGCGTTCCTACAGGATTTGAATCGCCGGCATCTCGAATCGCATCCCGGCGAATCGGAGTTGGAGGCACGGATCGCAAGCTATGAATTGGCTGCCCGCATGCAGACTGCAGCCGCCGAAGCGCTCGACATCGAAAAAGAAACGACCGCAACGCACCGAATGTACGGGCTGGATCATCCAGAGACCAAAGAGTATGGCACTCGCTGCTTGATTGCCCGACGTTTGGTCGAGCGCGGCGTTCGCTTTGTCCAATTGTTTCATAGCGGACAACCCTGGGACAATCACAGCGGAATCGTCAGTGGGCTCAAGTCGATATGCAAAAAGACGGATAAGCCTGCAGCAGCCTTGGTCCAAGATCTCAAGCAACGCGGAATGCTCGACTCCACCATTGTGCATTGGGGGGGCGAGATCGGACGGCTCCCAGTCACACAAGAACACGGTTCGCCCGAAAAAGCTGGGCGCGATCATAACGGACAAGGCTTCAGCATTTGGATGGCCGGCGGCGGATTCAAACCTGGTATGACATTCGGTAAGACGGATGAGTTCGGGCACAGAGCCGTCGAAAACATCGTGACCCCCAACGATTTCCAAGCGACAATCTTGAATCAATTTGGTTTGAAGCACGATGAAACGTTGTACATCCATAGCGGCCAAGAGCAAATCATCACGAATAAACGACCGGCTCGAGTCGTCCAAGAAATCATAGCCTGAGTGTCACCTTAACTTTACGAAAAACACCATGAATCGGTTCTGCCCAAAGTCACTTCCACTCCTCGCTTCCCTTTCTTTCATCGCCACCTTTCTTTGCTGTACCGTTTTCTGTTCAGCCGAGGACGTTGATCCAACTCGATTCGAAAAGATTACGATTGCGACAGGCTTGGTCCAGCCGATGCAGATGGCCAATGCACCCGACGGACGGATTTTTTTGATCGAGCTTGCGGGCAACGTCAAATTGATTGACCCGGTAACCAAAACGAACAAGGTGATCGCTAAGATCGAGGTTACGACCGAACAAGAAAACGGGCTGATCGGGATTTGCCTAGATCCCAAGTTTTCGGAGAACGGTTGGGTCTATCTGCAGTACTCGCCACCAAGTTTCCCAGGTCAGCAGCTCAGTCGCTTTCGATTTACGAACGATACTTTGGATATCGCATCTGAACAGAAGATTTTTCGCTTCGAAGAGCAACGCCGCGAGTGCTGCCACCATGCAGGCTCCATGACATTTGGCCCAGATGGATGTCTCTATGTTGGAACAGGAGACAATACAAACCCCTTCAATGACTCCGAGGGCTATGCACCGATCGATCAACGGCCCAATCGTGAACCGTGGGATGGACTTCGAACCGCAGGCAACACCAAAAGCTATAACGGCAAAGTGCTTCGCATCCGCCCGAATCCAACCGAAGGCTATTCGATTCCTGACGGCAATCTCTTTCCCAAGGATGGATCGGTCGGGCATCCAGAGATCTATGTGATGGGGTGCCGCAACCCGTGGCGCATTAGCGTGGATCCGAAGTCTGGTTTCTTGTACTGGGGCGATGTCGGACCCGATGCTGGTGGAGATGGGCCACGCGGTCCGAAAGGCTACGACGAAGTCAATCAAGCTCGCAGGGCAGGCAACTTTGGCTGGCCATGTTTCATCGGTCCCAATCGTCCGTATAACATGGTCGACTTTACCACAGGCAAGATCGGTGACCCGCAAGATCCAGCCCATCCGTACAATCATTCGGTCAACAACACCGGTGCGAAAGACTTGCCTCCCTTGCAACCTCCCTTTCTGTATTATCCAGCGGGCGAATCCAAAGAATTCCCTGAGGTAGGTACTGGCGGTCGAACCGCATGCGCCGGTCCAGTCTACCACTTCGATCCCAACTTGAGTTCCGACACCAAATTCCCTGACAATTACGACTCAACGCTCTTTGCATTCGAGTGGTCGCGGAATTGGATCATGGCGGTGCATATGGATAAGGATTCCAATCTGCAGAAACTTGAGAGGTTTCTACCTGCAGTCAAAATCACTCGCCCCATCCATCTCGAGTTTGACAACCTAGGTCGCTTGTACGTTATCGAATACGGAGAAACTTGGGGCGTCAATGCAGACGCGGCCTTGCATCGCATCGAATACGCCCGTGGCAATCGATCGCCTGTTGCCAAAGCCGTGGTCGAAAACAACATCGGCAAGGAACCGCTCAAACTCCAGATGAAGGCCGATGGCTCGACCGACAAGGACGGTGACACGCTCACTTACCGATGGAAGCTAACTCGCACCACGGGAGATGAGCGAATCGAACGAGTTTTGTCCGAATCTGCGAATGCCGTAGCGACCATCGAGGAGCCAGGTTCCTACACCGTGTCTCTGGAAGTCAAAGATCCCAAGGGTGCATCGGATGTGGCCACCTATCCGGTCATCGTCGGAAACGCACGTCCTGAAGTAGTATTCTTGTCGCCAAAGGATGGCGATTTTTTTACACCCGGTGAAAAGATTTCGTACCGTCTGCAAATCGATGACATCGAGGACGGCACCAGCGACTTTGA
Source organism: Pirellula sp. (assembly GCA_021736575.1). Taxonomy (GTDB): domain Bacteria; phylum Planctomycetota; class Planctomycetia; order Pirellulales; family Pirellulaceae; genus JBKCUI01. Next base: position 27,620 of record JAIPFP010000048.1, read on the forward strand.
CAACGCGGATGCGAGGAATCTCGAAACGATCGAGCTATCTGCCCCGAGTAGGACCTTCGTTCAAGCCAGTCCGCTGACCTTAGGGCAAACGAATAACAAGCCGATCCCCGTCGGTTTGGACTTAATGCGCAAAAGCGATTGCTTCAATTGCCATGCGGTCGATCGAGCGCTTGTAGGGCCTATGTTTGCGGAAGTCGCGAAAAAGTATCGCGACGTTCCGAATGCGTTAGAAGCGTCTATCAAGCGAGTCAGGGAAGGTTCCACGGGTGTATGGGGCAAGGTCGCCATGCTTCCACATGCTCAACACACTCCAGAGCAAGTCAGCGAGATGGTTCGATATGTTTATTCCATTCAAGCCGACTCGAATTCGAAGACCGTTGGCGGATTGAACAACTCGATCGAGGTAAAAGCCGATTTGAGTGGCGTTCAGCTCGAGGCTTTCTACACGGACTTGGGACAAGGCGCAATACCAGCCTTAACTGGCTCGCAGACGATTCGACTGCGCAGCCGTGTTGTCCAAGCCGAGCAGGTCGACTCGATCCGAAAAGCAGCGGTGCTGAATTCCGACCGAGCGCAAGGAAAGGCTTTCGTCGGAGCCATTGAAAGCGGGGCAATCCTGCAGCTCAATGGAATCACACTGACCAAGGTAGGTCAGATCGTTCTTCGCGTCGCAAGCGCTGGCCAAGGTGGTTTCATCGAAGTGCGTCGAGACAAAGAAAATGGCGAATTGATCGGTCGAGTCGACGTGGCTGTGAACGGCGACTGGGAAGCGTTCTCAGAGCTGTCGATATTGCTCGAGGGGCAAGAGGGCAAGCGCGATTTGTTTTTCGTGTTCAAGAACGCGAATGGGGGCGGTGGACTGATGAACATCGACTCTATCGAGTTCCGCAAGTAGTGCCACTGATTGTAGTTAACGTTGCAGAGACTACTCGTTCCCAGGCTCTGCCTGGGAACGCATTGGTGTGGAGGCTCCTGCCTCCTGAGTTCTGAGTTCACAAATTAGGGATGCATTTCGGCGAGGCGGAGCCTCGCTTGCATTGAGTTACCAGGGCAGAGCCTGGTAACTAGATTGCACACCTCGAATCGATGTCCCTTGGGCGTGCCACCCGATTGTTAGGACGATGTCAAACTGCTGCTCGCCCTAACATCGAGTCCCGATTATTTATCTCCCGCTTCAAGAACGCGAAGCTCAATGTTTCGCAATCGAACTTCCGTCGCTCCTCCTGAGTGAAGCTGGAACGCAATGATACCACGCACAGCCCCCTTTGGATCGTCCAAGTCGACGCAGAGCTGGCCGTTGATCCATGTTTGGATCTTGGAACCAACGGCACGAACTTCGTACACGTTCCACTCGCCGTTCTTGACATGCTTCTCCCCGGATTTATCCCAGAGCAATGCGCGACCCTCTTCTTCGTAGAGCTTGCCCCACCACCCCTCGCCGACGTCCGCTTGATAGCCCTTCATGCCGCTCTCGGTTGCCGCGCTTCGGAATTGAATGCCACTGTTTCCAAGATTGCCGACCAGTTTTATTTCCACCTTTAAATGAAAGTCCTCGACAGCAAACTCGCTCATCAAGAAATCATTGTGTTTTAGCCCCTTGGTCAGCCCGACGATTTCGCCATCAGCCACTTTCCAAAGCTCAGCATCTCCTCGCCAATATGCAAGGTTCTGACCATTAAAGAAGTCTTGAGCGTTGGCTTGTGTTGCCAAGATCGGACCTTGCTGTTCGCTCGCCAAGTAAGCCATCAACGATCGAATCTCGTGCGGACTGTATTGGCGAAGCTGATCGTCTGGCATCATGGATTTGTCGCTCAGTTTTCGCTCTTCGATCTCAGCCAATGGGATGACTTCGATCGCATTCGCCGTTTGAAGCGTGATCGCCTTGGAATCTTCCGCCTTGATCAACCCAGTGATGGTACGTCCGTCCGTCAGGACAATCGTGGGTTGGTACTCCTTGGCCATGACGGCACTTGGGTCAACGACATTGCTGAGCAAGTAGTCGAGGTTGGCTCGATTTGAACCGGTAAGCTCTGGGCCAATCTTTCCTCCTGCCGCAAACAAGACGTGGCATTGTTGACACGTCTTGGCGTACACCGCCCGCCCGAGCGCCAGGTCGGGCTTTGGTTGCTTCTTGGATTGAACGAGAGTCTTGTACTCGTCGATCAACTTGGCCTTGTCGGCTGGTGTCGCGCGAACGATTCCCCAAGTTTTTGTTAGCAGTGCAGAGACCTTTTCACTCTTCAAGTTTTCCAGCTGCCGAACCAAGTCAGCGCTCAAATCGCTCGATGCGATTCGCTTGGAATCGATAGCTTGCAGCATCGTAATTGCGTCGTCTGGCCGAGCTGACAATGCACTCAAAGCAATGCGTTTCTCTGTCTGCGTGAGATCGGGATAGACATCCAATATCGAGTTAGCAGACGTTGGATCTGAATACTGGGAAAGCCCGGCAATCGCCGAACCTCGGAGACTTTTATCGGTCAACAATCCTTTGAGCACCGGTACAAGCTTGGGATCTTTTGCACCCAGCAACGAGTTCAACGCCGCTAATCGTGTCTCTGTGTTTTCGGACGTCGACTGCAACAGGTTTCGGACTTTTACCAATGCGGACTCGCTACCAAACGTTACTCCGAGCGACTCGGCTTTCAACCGAACTTTTGCTGAAGATTGGATAAGTTTTTGGTAGACAGAATCCCACTGCTTGGGAGCTTGGACTTTCCGTTTTCCGGTTAAAGAACTTGCAAGGGCATTAAGAAAGGAAAGCTGAAGTTCTTCTGTATCCGCTTTGCTGAGCCCGTTAACCAAGGATGCAATGGCTTGTTCACTCGCGGACGCACCAATGCGTCTCAACATGTAGTCCCGAAGTATGGGAACCGTCTTGGACGCAGCCAATCCTAAGGCCATCGCTCGTTCTGCATCCAGCTCTGCCAGCGGCTCAGCCGCATACCAAAGCATTAGCGGTAGGTTGTGGTCGCTTGCGATGTCATCATAAGCAATTAGATTTTGCAAGAGTTCCCAGCGTTGCGGCATTGGCAGACGTTGGGCTGCCGACGCGAGATAAAGTCGAACCACTGCAGATTTTTCTTTTCCAGCCATTTTTGCAAGCTGATTGGACGAAACAGCCTCGATTGCGGCTGTGCTTTGACGTCCCAACTGAATGGCCCAAGCCCGTACATATTCGCTCTTGTCCGACAACATCGCTTGGCAAGTCTTTGCATCGAATTGATCCATTGCGCTTAGACACCACGCAGCTCGCAATTTTCTCGTTTCATCGGCATCTTGAACGACCATGGATTTGAGCAACTCGATTGCATCGGAGCTGACTTTGCCCGTGGCCGCTCGTTCCTGTAGTGCCCGTCGACTATGTCGAACGTACCAGTCGTTGGGATTGAGCATGTTTTCAACCAGTTGTTTGTCGGTCTGCTTGGACAGATCGACTTGGACCGGTTTCAAATCCCCGTAAACGATCTTGTAGATGCGTCCGTTTCTGCGATCATGTTTGCCCGGATCCGTCAAATGGCAAGCTTGCATATCGTACCAATCGATCATCCAAGCTTGACCGTCAGGACCATATCGCAAATTGAGAATCTGGGATGCCTTGTCGTGGGTAAGCAAAAAGTCAGGTGAGTAGCTTCCGATGTAGCCGGATTTGCTTTGCTTCAACGCATCAATATTTAGCCGCTGTCCATGGATGTTATTCATGAAGATCTGATCTCGATATTTCTCAGGCCAAGTGTTTCCAAGATAGATCATTGCGCCAGCATGTGCATGAC
>JAIPFP010000321.1 GCA_021736575.1 Pirellula sp.
AGACAATGAAAAAGCCATGACATGCAAGAAGCTGGCGGTCGAAGGCTCCGGCGCGGCAGTCCAAGACTTGGCCTCGCTGCTCAAAGATGAAAAACTTGCGTCATGGGCTCGGATCGCTCTCGAAGCGATTCCTGGCAAAGCCGCCGACGAAGCGTTGGTGAAAGCCAGCTACTCACTGCAAGGAAAGCTCTTGATTGGCGTTATCAACTCGATCGGTGTACGTCGCGATGCGGCTGCGGTCGATTCGCTGAAAATCCGTTTGCTAGACAAAGACTCGGACGTAGCATCAGCCGCTGCCGTTGCATTGGGACGCATCGGAAATAGCAACTCAGCACTGTTTCTGACGGAGCTTCTCGGCACTGCCCCTGCAAACGTTCGTTCCGCTGTTGCGGAAGGCTTAGTCGTGTGCGCGGCCCGATTTCATTCCGAGGGAAAGAACGCGGATGCGATCAAGATCTACGACAATGTTCGCACGGCAGATGTTCCAAAACAACGCGTCCTTGAAGCAACGCGCGGGGCCATCCTTGCGAGAAACCTTGACGGAATTCCGTTGTTGCTGGAACAACTACGTGCACCGGACAAGGCACTGTTTCAAATTGGGCTATCCACTGCGCGAGAACTCAAGGGCCGCGAAGTCGATCAGGCGCTAGCTGCTGAGCTCGATAGAGCCGCGCCTGAGCGTGCAGCTTTGATCATCTATGCGATGGCAGACCGTGGCACCGTCGATATGCCTGCGATCTTGAAAGCCGCCAAGGCTGGACAACCGGCCGTTCGACTGGCCGCCATCAATGCTCTCGGAATGGTTGGGAATGCATCCTGCGTTCCAGTGTTGTTAGATATTGCTGGGGAAGCGGAAAGCGAACTGAGCAAAGCAGCCAAGTCAACCTTGGCTGAAATGACGGATGCCGGAGTCAACAAAGCCATTGCAGAACGTCTTCCGAAAGCGGACGGAAAAATGGTAGCAACCTTGATCGAAATAGTTGGACTGCGGCGCATCGAAGCGACACAGGAGCTGATCAAGGCTTTGAGCAATCCTGACAAGGGTGTTCGAGCGGCAGCCTTCATGGCGCTCGGAAACACGGTTCCACCCTCGCAACTCAACGTCCTAATCGAGCAAGTTGTATCGCCAAAGCGAGCAGAAGACTTGGAAGCAGCTATCCTGTCTCTCAAGACGGCCGCGATTCGAATGCCAGATCAAGAAGATTGCGCATCGAAACTGTCAGGGGCATCGAATGCTGCGTCTGCGAGCACCAAGGTCGCTCTTTTGGAAATCATCGGAGCGGTAGGGGGCAAAAAAGCACTCCAGACCATCGAGCAAGCAGCCAAAACCGACGATGCTCAGCTCAAAGATGTGAGCAGCAAATTGCTTGGTGAATGGATGACGATCGATGCAGCCCCGGTCCTGCTGAACTTGGCCAAAACTGGACCGGCGGACAAATACCAAGTACGCGCATTAAAGGGCTACATTCGGATCGCTCGCCAATTCGTGAAGAATGAATCGGAAAAAGCAGCCATGTTTAGCAATGCGTTCGACTCTGCACGGCAACCCGCCGAGCAAAAACTGGTGATCGATAATTTGAAGGCATTTCCGAGCATCGACACCTTGAAACTAGCGGTGAGAATAGCCCAATCGCCTGAGTTGAAAGAGGAAGCTTCCCAAGCTGCTATCGCGATCTCCGAAGACAAGAAGTTTGCGGGCAAACCTGAAGAAGCAAAGGATATCCTTGCCAAAGCCGGTATTGTCAAACCGAAGTAGTTCGGCAGGTAATCAGTGAAGGGCTTTGTGGATGACCGGAATCGCTTCCTATTCAAGTGGCGAATGGCTAGGAAGCAGAGCGAAGCTGTCCATTGTACGGAATGGCGACCTGTCAGGCACAAAGTCCACAAAAAATTTTGAAAGTCCGATTCAACAGATCATCCGGTTTGTGGCTTTTAGGTTCTGGATTGCAGTCCAGACAGACAAAGATACCCGATTGTATCCTGGCGTGCCATCAAGCCCTCACCCCGCCTTCGGCACCCCTCTCCCGCGCGCGGGAGAGGGGAAGGGGGTGAGGGCGTGACGCACTGCGCTTGCGATGAGGGAATTGGATTGGGTTTCGATACACCTAGAGATGGCTACCGAGTCTAGCGGTGACCATCTTGGAACATGAGGAACTTGGCCGCTATTGTTTTGAGTCGCGAGCATTAACGGGAACCAACGACGCCGCACAAGGCCCGCAGGATTCGAAACACCCCAGTTTTGCCCTGGGACCGGCAATAAGGGCACGCAGCTCATTGTTTTGGTCCAACAGACTATACCGCTGCTGAATGCGATTGGCGAAGCGGTATAGTTCAATGGCAAAATTCAGTGAGTGCGAGTAGTTGACTCAACGCAAGTCAAAGCGGCCGATCAAGCACGATCACCAAATGTGTGCGAATCCAGTCCGCCATTTGGTCAATATCGAACTGGCCATCGGCCAGCGTCATCATCGCCTGGTGTTTCGCATCCTGCGATGCGACCAAGTTGTGACCGTTGAGCAACAGAAATGTTCGACAAACGACCAGTGCGGTTCGTTTGTTTCCGTCGAGAAAAACTTGATTGCGCGCGATGGCGAACGCATATTGGGCCGCCGACGCCCGCCTTATTGCTTGTACTTGGCCGTGTACTTGTCATTGAGCTGCGTATGTTTGCTGGACAAATCGACTGCTCGGCCTTGGATGAACGCCTTGAGTACTTGCGTTGGCGTTTCCAAAATATTTCCATCCGTCACGATGATGGTCGCGTCCTTGCCAACCGACAACGAACCCATCTGTTCCGAAACTCCGAAGATCTCAGCCGGAGACAATGTGATGGATCGCAATGCCTGCTCTTGTGTCAATCCGAACGCAACCGCCGAAGCTGCGTGATAAGGCAAATTGCGAACATTCGAAGCTCCAAATCGACCATCACCGGCAATGCAGAATGGAATTCCGGCTGCCTGTAGCTCTGATGGCAATGCGTACGCTTCATCGTAGGCTGCATCACGGCGCGTGGGCAACCGATACGTGCTTGATACCACCACCGGCACCTTGGCTTCCTTGATGAGATTCACGCAATGCATTGCATCCGCGCCGCCGACCAAGATCATTTTCAGTTCATACTGCTTGGCAAAGGCAATTGCAGTCTGAATCTGCTTGACCGAATTCGCCATCACCATCATTGGCATTTTGCCCTCAACCACCGGTCGCATTGCTTCTAGGCGAAGATCGATCGGTTGGTCTTGGGGTGCGGAATTGCGAGCTAGCGTGTACGCCTTGACTTCTCGCATCAGTTCGTGCATTGGACCAAGTCGATCGGAATCGTTACTTGGTTCTGCCGCTTCTCTTTGAAACCGCGATCGAGTGGCGGCGAAGCGTGGCCAAGTGACCACCATGCCAGCATCCGCTTTGATGGTCATGCCCTCCCATGTCCAGCCATCGAGCATCATCACTGCGGACCGCCCAGCTACCAGCCCACCATTGGGGACGATGACCGAACTGAGAACCCCGTTGGCGCGAGCGACCGGGATTGCTTCACTGTCTGGATTGAATGCAACTGCAGCTCGGACATTGGGATTGAGATTGCCCGTTTCGGTCGTATCGATCGAGGCTCGGATCGAATCGATCTCAACCAAACCAATGCTTGAATATGAGTCTATCAGCCCTGGGTAGACGTGCTGGCCTTGGGCATCATTGACTTCTGCGTCACCCGGAAATGAGATATTGACTCCCATGGCGGTGATCTTGCCGTCTTGAAACAGCAAGCTCCCGTTTTCCATGGTGTCGCCAGAAATCGTATGCAAGGTTGCGTTCCGAATGATGATCGGTCGTTTTTGCGGTGCGCCGGGAATTTGGTCGGATGCATTGAGGTTTGGCAAAAACGATGCGAATGCGAATGCGGCTGCTAACGGTAGGCGGAGCCTACAGTTCAGTGGGTTCCAAGGCAGAGCCTTGGAACCAGTTGCTGATGTTCGACGAGAATTATTGTTTTGCATGGTGTTGATATGTTTTAATTTGAGTGGTTTTTTATTGGATATAGTTCGTTAAATTATCTACTCGTGTCCGTCTTCGTCATCGTGTTGGTGATGATGGCAGAACTCATCGTGGTTTGGCCATAGTCGAGAGGGGTCATCCACGAGCGGACTCTTTTCGCCTGGCGTTTCGCCACTATCTAAGATCTTTTGCACGAGCGCACGATGCAGAGTGAAATCGCGTTTGCGAGCCTCTGCATCGTTAGCGCGATCAAAATACTTGCGTCCATCGATCCAAGTCTGTTCGCAGCGTGCTAACGTGGAAAGGGGCGAACCGTTCCATATCGAAAGGTCGGCGTCTTTGCCAACTTCGAGCGATCCCACCTTGGAATCAATCCTCAATTGTTTGGCAGGATTGAGGGTTACAAACTTAAGGGCTTCCATCGGCTCAACTCCACCGTACTTGATCGCCTTGGCCGCCTCATGATTCATGTGACGACCGAGTTCGGCGTCGTCGGAATTGAAGGATACATTAACGCCTTGTTTGTGCATGATGGCGCCATTGAATGGAATCGCATCAAGGACTTCGAATTTGTAATTCCACCAATCTGAAAATGAGGATGCAGTCCCACCATGTTTTGCGATTGCCTCAGCGACTTTGTAACCTTCCAGAATATGCTGCAAAGATCCGATCTTGACGTTGTATTCCTCGAGTACTCTGAGGAGTCCAAGAATTTCGTCTTGTCGATAGCTGTGGCAATGGACCCAACGTTCGCCGCGAAGAATTTCCGCGATCGCATCGAGTTCGAGATCGCGTCGCGGAGGTAATCCACTTCGATCCTTGTTCCATTTCTTCCAATTTGCGTCGTATTGTCGGGCTGAATTGAATCGGTCACGGAAGAGTTGTTCCACCCCCATTCGGCTTTGAGGATAGCGTGTTTGCGAGCCCCCTTGCACGTTGCTCTGTTTCACGTTTTCGCCGAGAGCGAATTTGATACCGGCTGGCGCATCTGCGAATTTCAATTCATCATAAACGCCGCCCCAACGAAGCTTAATGACTTGATTCTGACCACCAATTGGGTTGGCAGATCCGTGCAAAACGTTTGCCGAAGTCAGGCCACCCGCGAGTTGTCGATAGATCGTGATATCGCTGGCATCGACAAAGTCGCCGATTCGTACTTCGGCGGTTACCGCTTGGGTCGATTCGTTGATCCCGCTGTCCGTCGCCATGTGCGAGTGGCAATCGATTAGTCCAGGGCTGATCTGCATCTTCGAAGCATCTACGACCTGAGCTCCGGCAGGGACAGCAAGATCTGTCCCAATTTTTTGGATAACACCTCGGTGAACAATCAAGTCGGCGTCTTTTAGCAGGCCGTCTGGACCGCACGTCCAAAGTGTCGTGTTTTGGAAAACGACATATTCTGGCTGTTCGGGCAAGCCGTTTCGCCCCAGAGCGCCGACCGGATACACGTCGGGTGACAGGATCGTTTTGGGAGACTTCTTTTCCTCTTTAGCTCCCTTTTCATCCTTCTTTTCGACATCTCCTGGCTTGTCCGCCGGTTTTGTTTCGGTTTCCTTGGGCTTCTTTGTGGCCGTGACCAACTGCAACGAGCCGTCTGCCCAATGAATCGTTCCGACGAACTTTGCATCGCTATCGGATGTAGCGTTCGGTATCAAGGCGAGCGACAAATACCCGACGCCGGACTGGCCTTCCAAAAGTGTACTGGCAGGAAAAGTTGCGGTTAGCGTGCGATCTTCCCAACGCGGGTTTTTGAGCTTGGCTTTTCCTTTTTCGTCGGGCTTCTTGGCCTTGGTTTCTTTGGAGGCGCCTTCCCCTTTCACTTCGTTATCGTTGACGGCATCCGGCTTTTTCTCATCGGGTTTCTTCTCATCGGGTTTGGTCTCGGCAGGCTTTGCATCTGCAGGTTTTGCTTCGGCTGGCTTTGCGTCTGCTGGCTTTGCGTCTGCTGGCTTGTCTGACTTTTCGGTGGCCGATGGCGTTTCTGTCGAATTGGTCGCTGCGGCTGGAGTTGTGGGTGCAACGATGAGTTCTAGCGAGCCCGTAGCTTTCTTGGTTGAGTCAGCCAGAGATAGAATCAGTTGCGACGGTCGTTTGTCATCCGCAGCAGGGGCAGGTGTGGGAGGGCTCAATGTAACTTGCCAC
>JAIPFP010000322.1 GCA_021736575.1 Pirellula sp.
GGCTTCCATCCTCACGGTGGACAGTAAGAGCATTCGTTGGCAACGAGCCTCCAATGCAGCTCGTATCTTGGCGGAATCGCTTGGCGCTCCTCGCACGATCTATTCGGTTGTCATAGCTTTTGCTTTGTATGCGTTCCACGGTTCATCGCCGAAGGAATTAGGCATCATCGTCGCAGCTTGGGTGTTGACTGGAGTGTTATCACCACTCGAGGGGGTTCTGAAAATCGGACGGAGGTTGCGACGAATCTTCAAACCCAACACAATTTTTGATGCAGATGGGGAAGTCGTCGCCTACCAGACACCGGGGCTAATCCTCGTTCGGCAATTCGGCTCAGGAAATATCGAGACAGGTGACGTCGTCGCCGTGCATGACCCGCTCGGTAAAACCCGACTGGCACTTGCGCTCGACAATGTGGGCCGAGATGAAGGCGTCTTGCTTCGGACAATAGAGATTTCCAATGCCGAAGTCTCAGGCGAACTCCGCGACCAACTTTCCGCACTCCCGCCCAATGCGGTCGTTCGTGTCGCTGCGCCTGACGAGGCGACCGCTCAAAATCGTCTCGTTAAGACAAAGGCTGCGCTCGTCGGATTGGTTGCGCCAGACACGTCGGTGGATAGGCTCTACTTCGAGGTGGTGAAAGAGGAAGGTCTCGAAGAAGGACGCTTGGTAGAAGTGCAGATTGGCAAATGCATCGTCACGTATCAGTTGGTAAACGGACTAACCAAAGAGGAGGTCGTCCAGCACAAGAACACGCACGGATTTGCTCGTGCCCAAGCCCAGAAAATCGGCGAGTGGGATGCGGCGAGCAAACGATTTAAGTTCGTGAAGTGGCTGCCCGCGCCCAACGCGCCAGTTCTTTTGAAATCCACAGCAGACTTCGTAGCGAGCTGCGAGGCCGTGGGCCATTTCCCAGGAACAAATTACCCAGTCTCAATCAAGAGCATCGACGAACTCGTGACGCACAACACTGCAATCCTTGGCATCCTTGGAGTGGGCAAGAGCATGCTTGCGATTGAACTCGTAGAACGGATGATGGCGGCATGTGTCAAAGTCATCTGCCTAGATTTGACCAACCAATATTCGCAGGAACTCGCAGCCTATTACGACCGAGCTCATGAAGATGCTTGCTTGACCAAAATTCAAGAAGCCGGTGAGAAAGACCGCGAAGCGTGGGCGGAAAATCCAGAAGACGGCGGAAGCATTCCAGCGTTGCGCAAGGCATTTCACACTGATCTAATCGAGTTTTTAAGCGAGGCCAATCCTCGTCGACTGAAAATCTACAATCCGTCCCAGGTTGTTGGAAGCAAACAAGTAAGTGAACCAAAGCAGTTTCAAACGCGCGGGCAATGGCAACGCAGCGCGGCTCTTTGGGGTGTTACGCCAGTCGAAGTGACCCGTATTGTTTCCGAAACTGCACTGTCCCTCCTTCAAGGTGGAATGTCCTCCAAGGCAAGGGTGTGTTTGGTCTATGAAGAAGCTCACTCGCTCATCCCAGAATTCAGTGCTGTAGCTTCGCCCTCGGATAGAGAAGCGAGCAACGGAACGGCACGAGCAATTTTACAGGGGCGAAAGTACGGACTTGGTTGTCTGGTCGTGACGCAACGAACCGCCAACGTAACCAAGACCATTCTTAATCAATGCAACACTGTGTTCGCCATGAGGACATTCGACGAAACGGGAAAGGAGTTTTTGGCAAACTACATCGGCAAGGATTACGCGGCTTCGCTGTCCTCCATTTCAGAGCGGCATGCCGTGCTGTTTGGCAAAGCGTCGAGCTGTGAGAATCCAATCCTGATACGCCTGAACGACCGGGAGGAGTTCCGACAGGCTTTCCGCGCTGAGAATCCGCCACCTGTGAAACCGGTGAGCAACGAAGTCCGCGCAGAAACCTCACCCTCACAGCCACCAGTGAATATTTCGGACGAAACTATATCGTAAAAATTTGAACAAACATTTAGTCGCTACGACTTTCGAGCAGCGATGGAATGACACATTGTTCGAGTTGCATGATGTAAAAGAACAAATCTTCCCGACTGTCAACTTGCAACGGTTGGACACGCGTTGGACACGCCGGAGTACTATCGGCGTGTTGTGACCCAAACAAGATGGTAACCTTTACCATGACTTACAAAAGTTAACTTTCAACCGACCTGGTCCTCTTTGGTCGCTCAATGCCATCAAGCCAACATCGGCAGAATTCTTGACAATTCGGATCTGGCGGGCATTCCACGTCGCGCCATCATCAGCCATCCCATTCTCTGGTGACCCTTGATCATGTCAAAAGGAATCTCTCATGGAATTAACTTTTGACGCATCAACACCGAGGAGGAAATTCAAAAACCGTGCTCTTCCGCGATAGTGCTATAAGCGTTGTAGCAAAGGGAAGTCGATTTCAAACGCTGTTATCAACGCGAAAAGTGGGTATGGTGTATCAACGATTGCGGTTAACGGAAACGCGAGTTCATGTTTGATTGGGCCGAGCTATCTCAGAGGTAACCCTCTGATTCGAGCCAACTCTTGATCGCCTCCTCTGTGATCTCTTGGACCGTTGACGGCTTTCGACCATAGAGCTTCTGTTCCAGCCCGGCTCTCTTCAACGCGGTAGCGACAACTGGAGTTAGCCGCGTGGTCAATGGTACCAAGAGGTTAACCATTCCAGCCATTCCCTCCTCCGCGTTTGAATGTTCGCGTCTTGAGTTTCTTACCCGACTTCTTCTTTGTGGTTGTCCTGATGGTGCCTTGGCTTCGATGTCCGATTTATCGTCCACCACTGGCATCTGCACCGACCGAGCTGATGGAGATTCCGCGTTCGGCTCCGGCGACTCGGCAGGTTCAACCAAAGGTACTTTCACGGCTGGAGTCTTAACTGCATCGACAACTGGCGGTACACCTCCTTTGATAAATGCCATCTTCTCGTCTGACATGTCCAATGCCGCACCCAGTGATCGTCGCTTCGTATTCATACTTGGTTAAACTCCTATCGGTTAACAGAATTGGGTTGTGGGGCTAATCGCGAATCAGTTAACTCGTGAAAGAGTGCCGAGATGTCGCTGGATGCTTGTGCAGCCTTTCGACCCAAGCGTGTGACGACTGTCCCCTGCTGTGCAGCATCTCGATACGCTTGGAGATCGCGTACGACATGATTGGCACACTGGACTCCAAGCGTTGGAGCCGCATTTCGGAGTTCTCTGCTGATGGTGTCGCGAGTTCGCATCTTATTGAGAATGAGCCGACCGTCCGGTTTACCACGGTTGATGCCTTGGGCATATCGAAGTATCGCGGTCGCTTGCTGGACACTTCGAAGGTCGAGTACCGACGGCGAAATTGGCAAAAGTGCGAGATCGGCTAGAAGGAGCATGGTGCGACTTAAGTCATCGAGACCACCTGGACCATCGCCCACGACGATATCGTGCGTTGTGGTTAATCCTCGAACCTCTGAGAGGCATCCATCAGGAGTGTCCGAGACTGCAACCGTGATACCGGGCTCTGCTTCTGCGATCCAAACGCTGGATGATTTTTGACGGTCAGCATCCAACAACGCGGTTTTATAACCATGGTCATGAAGCCAAACCGCCAAGTGCACCGCAAGGGTCGATTTGCCGACTCCGCCCTTCGTGTTTGCCAAAACAATTAACATGCATCGATCGGTATCACGCAGCTTGCTGGCTGCCAATACAGAAAGTTTTCCAGCATTCATGACTGCCAACCTACTTTCTTGAAAGGATGCCTGTGGGCAATCAAGTTTTCCTTCAATAATGCTTGCCGGTTTAACAGCAACACACATGCTTTTCTTCGAAACTTGGAGGCAAGCTTGCAACATTGCTTGCAAGCAGCCCTGCAATCCGGCTTACTTGCCGACTTTTTGAATTGCCAGATTGCAATTGGGAATGTAGCGTCCCTTGAAACGATCGAGCGGACCGACAGGTACCGACTTCCTTTCACAGTGATTGCGATTGACGCACTTATGGGTACCGGGGCTGAAGGGAGTTTTCCGTTGCCGAAACTCTGGCGATGCCCGAACGACTGGAAGTATACCGGCGTTGAAGGGAGCTTCCAACGCAAACTACCGGGAATGAAGGCAGAGAAGTGCGGGAGCCAGGGGAGACAAATACCGGGGACGAGGGGAGATTGCTACCGGTACTGAAGGGAGAAAAGTCACCGATTTAGCTAAGCATTTAAGTGCCTTGCGCTCCGCTAAAGAATTAACAAAGCTATGTCTTATAAAGAACTACAAAACAAGGTCGCTCATTTTTGAGGGATCTGTTTGAGGAATGATGGCATCAAAGGACAAGCAGGTAGTTTCATTGCCTAAAGGGTTAACGCACCGAATGCTTGGCACGGATGAACTCAATATTTGCGAGTTTCCGCTCGCATCGGCTGGGCGTATCAAAGGCGACTCAAGCAACACGATCTTTTTTGAGGACAAGATATTCGACGAAGGATCTCAAAAACACGTTGAACGAAAACTGATCATCACAGCCAGCCAAACTTTTGGTCTTCCGACTCCAGCCGACAACGATGTGCTATTGGTCTTGATGTACTTGACCTTAGTTCGAAACGGATTTGCTGAACGCACCGTCAAATTCTCTCGATACGAATTGGTGAAACTGCTTGGTTGGGACCAGGGTGGGAAATCGTACCGCAGAATTGACGAGTCACTTCAACGATGGGTTAACGTCACTCTCAACTACAAGCGGTCGTGGTGGAGCAAAAGTGATCTCTCGTGGCAGAACAAGTCCTTTCACGTCTTGGAATCCATCGATTTGCGGGGCAGGGGAAACTACTCAGATGATAGTGAGTCAACGTTTTCATGGAATCCAGTTATCTTTACGTCTGTCCAAAACAGCAATGTGAAACGTCTTGACCTGGAAACCTATTTTCATCTGAAGTCACCTGCCGCCCGTCAAGCGTATCGGTTTCTCGATAAACGATTTTATCGTTCTAAGCATCTTGAATTCGATTTACGATCGTTCGCATGCGAGCATGTTGGCCTTGGCCGGAACTACGACAACGGCAAGCTGAAGCACAAGCTTCGGCCATGCCTCGGTGAACTCGAAGAAATCGGATTCCTAACGGTGCTGACCAATGAAGAGCGATTCATCATGCAACGACGTGGTGAGTGGAAAATCCGACTTACCCGAGCAAGCGGTTATCCAGCAAAACAATGTGAGACAACCGAAGGCTCAACATCCGTTGACTCGGATCTCATCCAGGAACTCATTGCTCGAAAAGTTTCCAAGGCCGTCGCGAGCGAACTCATTGCATCCTACTCGACAGAACGTATCACCGAGAAGCTAGGTTATCTTGATTGGCTATTGAGGGAAGGCAGGTCTGTTCCCAAGAACCCAGCGGGCTTCCTGGCAGCGGCTATACGCGACGACTACAAAGTGCCAACGGGCATCACCAACAAGCCTCATAAACATGGACGACCAGCATCGTCGCCACAGCGGTTAACCAGAATCGCAACAGTTTCGGTTCCGACTGTTACCGACAGCAATCGCTGTCCACTGCGAGACCACTTTGACTCGCTTCCATCGGATGAAGCGGCGGCCATCGAAGCCGCTGCAATCGAGAACGGTAATCGCTTCAAAGTTGATACCTATCGGCGGTTAGAAGTGAAACGCGACGGGCGTTGGGAGGCCCTTCGTTGGGACTTGATTCGAAGCTACCTTGAGTCTCAACAGGGGAAATGATCCACGTTCAGTCTGGAACTCGTCCACCGAATTGTGGTTCGAGAAATCAAATTCTATTTGAATAGCGTTTGCGCCTCCGGTAACTTCACGCGAGCAAGGGTCGGATCCCTTGCGTCTGTCAATTGTCGTAAACGCTTTGACACTTCTTTCCGTTAACGAGCCACACCCGGTAAACCTACCTCACCAGTAGGCTAAGGGACGGTTGTCTAACCAACAATCAACCGTGGTTCCGCAGTAGAGCTGGATACGCCGAGAGGTGTTCGTCCAGCTCGACGGAGGCTCAATGAAGTAATCCGAATGGTTTTGTATACCAAGCGAGTAATCTCATTGTTCGATCCGATATGTTGTTCGAAGTTCGTTCGAACTGAAAGTGGGCGATGCGGACAGACCTTTTGAGTGATCGAA
>JAIPFP010000049.1 GCA_021736575.1 Pirellula sp.
ATCCATCTTCTCCAAAAAAGCTGCACTTTCGCAAGGTTTAGGTTCGCCCCGCCAAATTCGATCAATGAGGCCGCGTTCTATTGAACGCGGGAAATTTTCGGCAGACAAAACCTTGCCTCTCTGAAACAGGCTTCAATTAGGCCGCAATGTTAGCATTGCGGAGAGGGACTAAGCTTACACGACTTGGCGTCGATTGAGAATACGGTTACTGTTTCAGAGAGGGAAAGTTTTGAAGAAAACCTTTTTAAGTACTTGATCGGCGCCAGAGCTTTCCCTATAAATGGAAAAAGCCAACGGGAACTCACGGAATTGGCGTTCTCGAGTTCCAGTTGGCCAGTAAGGCAGGAGGATGCTTTTGGCACCGATCCCGACGACTTGTATAGTCGAGCATCTGATCGCTTTTGTCAATGTCCGTCGGGATCGGTGGAAATGGATTGAAGTATGGCTCGACGTCATGGTACGTCCCGAAGTGGAGTTGCTTTTTCTGAAGCAACAAAGATTGCAGTTTGGCAGAAAGCGATAGTTGTGGGCGGAGTTGATCCGAGGGTCCGGCGTAAGGATGCTTGCGGTGCTTGGATTGATTGGTCGAAATATGGGGACGTGACCCCCGGTGGAACCGGTTGGGAAATCGATCATATCAAGCCGGTCTCAGCCAACGGTGGCGATGGACTGGATAATCTGCAACCTCTCCAGTGGGAGAACAATCGCTTCAAAGGCGATGGTTGGCCAAATTGGTCGTGCAAGGTGAAAGCAGCGTAGGCTGTTCATCAAGGGTTGGGCAGCGGCAAATCCGCTGCCCGATTTTTTCTTCGTAAAATATTGGCAGTGTGACCAAAGGTGTCAACGCAGTTACTCATGCTCGCAGCGAATGAAACCAAGATAATATGCAGCAACAGAATGGTCAAAAATCGTGAATAATACTCATGCTTTCGATGCAAGATTCTCGGCACTCACTGGGAATGAGCCATTTCCGTGGCAGCGCCGTTTATTTCGTCGTCTTTCGGGTATGGATTCGGGAAGTGTGCCGGATATTCCCAAATCTTGCTGTTTGCCAACGGGGTTGGGAAAGACGAGTGTTATCGCGGTTTGGATGCTCGCCCTAGCAGATGGCGCACCACTTCCAAAGCGAATGGTTTACGTCGTTAATCGCCGGACGGTGGTCGACCAAACGACCAATGAACTCCTCAAGTATGCTGATGCGATTAGCAAAAAAAAAGAATCGTTATCGTCACTAAGACCATTGTTCGATCCAATGTCAATCAGCACACTACGAGGACAGTTTGCCGACAATGGCCAGTGGTGGGAGAATCCAGCTAGACCGGCGATTATTTGTGGCACGGTGGACATGATCGGAAGTCGCCTACTATTTAGCGGCTATCGAATCGGATTCAAATCGCGACCACTTCACGCCGCTTTTCTTTCCCAGGATGCGATTCTCGTACACGACGAAGCACACCTCGAACCCGCATTTCAAAGACTTGTTGAGCAAATTCAAGACCACCAGAGTCGGGAGCCTGTTGTACCGTGGCCCAAGCTTCAGGTTATGGAGCTTACTGCAACAAACAAATCAAAGAGCCCATTTGAACTCAATTCGGTCAGTCCCGACAGTAACACGAACGATTACAAGAATCCAATCGTCGCAAAGAGGATGAACGCAGCGAAAGCACTTCAACTTCATACGCTCTCTGACGAGAAAAAGCCACAGAAAGAACTCACGGCTAAGTCAATGGACTTCGTGACAAGCAAAACAGCAGTGCTTGTCTTTGCCACGAGCGTTGAAAGCGTGCTCGATATTGCAAACGGCTTATTGAAAGCCGGTGTACCGCCTGAAAACGTTAAGACATTGACAGGCACAATGCGAGGGTATGAACGCGACTTATTGGCAGGTGACGTGGCAAAGCCAGCGAACAAGACGTTCGCAAGGTTCATACCGAAACCGCCTGCTGATGCAACAAGTGGAACCGTCTATTTAATTTGTACCAGTGCAGGCGAAGTCGGTATCAACATCTCTGCCGACCATCTAATCTGTGATTTAAGCACGTACGAAAGCATGGCTCAACGTTTTGGTCGGGTCAATCGTTTCGGCGACAAGCTGGATTCGCAAGTTCATGTTTTTTATCCCACACAATGGGATGAAACACATCCTTTGACCCCTGCTCGAAAGAAAACGCTGAAGCTTCTTCAGTCACTTGACGGAACGGCCAGCCCGAAAGCGCTGGGGGATTTACCCGTCAGTGAGAAAGCTGATGCATTTGCTCCTCATCCGGAGATTCTGCCAGCAACCGAGATTCTTTTTGACGCTTGGGCGCTGACCACGGTTCGGCAGAAATTGCCTGGGCGACCGGAAGTTGAGCCATGGCTGCATGGAGTTGTACCCTACGAATTGCCTCAAACAAAATTCGCATGGCGTGAGGAAGTTCAGTTCCTCAGCGCACAAGGCATCCCTAATGAAATTCTTATCGAACTACTCGACGCTTACCCGCTTACACAGCGCGAGTTGTTATCCGAGCCAAGTTACCGAGCCCACAAGCATCTTCAGTTACTTGCGAGTCGTCATGGCGACGCAGCGGCTTGGCTTGTCGACGATTTTGGGAGAGTCGAGGTTCTTTCCTTAAAGGAGCTTGCGGACAAAGACAACAAGGAACAGATTGAGCGTATGACTGTGCTATTAGATCCGTTAGTCGGAGGGCTCAGCGAAGCAGGATTACTCGATGGGAACTCAGAATCACCCGTCAGCGATCAATCGGAAACTCTCGATCGGTGTCGTCGGAAAGATGATGATGATCCGCCTGATGGAATGCACGAAATC
Organism: Pirellula sp.; assembly: GCA_021736575.1. Lineage (GTDB taxonomy): Bacteria > Planctomycetota > Planctomycetia > Pirellulales > Pirellulaceae > JBKCUI01. Next base: position 2,810 of record JAIPFP010000049.1, read on the forward strand.
TTCGCGGTCGTCATGCCGGATTCAGGCGATGAAGATATGCCAGAAGTTATGCGTTGGTTTGCTCGTCGAAACACGGGTGAGGCAAGATCACGCAAGCCAGTTCTTCTTGAAAAGCATGTTCGCGACGTGGAGAATCGTCTTTCCGAGATCATTGAAAATCTAACGCTTGGCGAGCGACTTAACACTTGCCTCAGGCTTGCCGCGAAATACCACGATCACGGAAAAGCACGTGCCGTTTTTCAAACCATGCTCGGTAACCGTTCAAATTCTGGGGAGTTGTGGGCGAAATCTGGGCGAACTGGAAGCTACCTAATTTCTGAGACTTATCGACATGAATTCGGTTCACTGCACGAATTACCTTCTGCGGAAGAATTACAGATAAGTGAAGACGAACGCGATCTCGTGATGCACTTGATCGCTGCACATCATGGCCGCGCGAGACCGTGCTTTCCTCGACACGAGATCTTTGATCCACATGCAACCGATAAAGCTAATGAGGAGATGGCATTAACAGTAGCGCAGCGATTCGGGCGACTGCAACAACGATACGGACGTTGGGGACTAGCATATCTTGAGTCGCTTTTGCGAGCTGCCGATTGGTGGGCAAGTGCAAATCCTAGCTCCAAACTGGAGGAGCGATCATGAGTCATTCAAAAGCAAGCTTCACGATTAACGTGGACCCAACGAACCCAGGCCAATTCTTCGCGTGTTGTGGATTATTTGAAGTTGCGAACCGATTGTGTCCTGGATCGGAATCGTGGTTTAACGATGAGGGCACCCAATTTTTCATCGCATGTGGAAGTCACTCATTGCTTGAACTGATCAAGGCGATTGGTCAAACGAGAATTGAAAGTTCGCTCGGCGATGATGGGCTAAAGCGTCTCGGCACTTTGCTCAGTGTGGCCAAAGATAGTTTGAGTGAACAGGACATCGCAGACAAAACCAGGTTGCAGCAGAGTTGGTACACCGAGACTATAACGCTCAAGGAACCTTTCGACATCGCACTTGATTGGTGGTGGGATGGTCGATCTTCGGTCACGCTGCTGAAGACTTGGGCCGCAAAACAGTTTGTTACGGAATCAATCGCACGCCCTCTGCTGGACTCAATAAAAGCTCACAATTGGGAAACAATTGACGTCACCAATTGCCTTGCTATTGAACTACCGGTAAAAGGATTACCGTTTTGCTTCGACTCGATGAACAATACTCAGAATACAGCTCGCGATTATGGTGTAGCACCGTCTGAAGTTAAGTCCGCACCTTGCATTCGTCCTCTGGTCGAGTTGCTGACGTTCGTCGCTTTACAGCGTTTCAGGCCTTTTCGTCCTTTAAAATCGGATCTGCTTTACTACGCAACGTGGCCCGTTCCACTGCCAATCAATGTAGCCGCTGCCGTTTCCTCAAGCTGCGTATACGCTGGCGGCAAGTGCTTTGTATTCCGCATGCTTTATCGCACGAAGTATATGAAAGCGTTTTTTTCTGCAACCCCTGTTCCCTTTTTGGAGTTCCAAAATGACCAAACTTGAAAGCTTTGACAACTATCTCAGTGATGATGGTCCAGCGGCCCTTGTCCTGAAGCAACCTCTGATGCCTGTGGATGGCGAAGATGGTATCCTCTTTCCCGCCACTTACGCTGAAGGAAAAGGATTTGCTGGAGGCTATAACATTGACGAGGTTCGCGGACAGAAAGTCGCGCTAATCGATAGCGTCGGCTCACAGGCTAATCGTATCGAGCCGATGTTTATTCAAGAAGAGTATCGTCATCTTGTTCCGCAGGTTGTCATTACGGCGGGGGACAAACAAGTGAACCTCCTCGAAGCTGGCCATCGAGCGGGCGATGCCATTATTCGATCTTCATCGCTTCATGACGAAATTCAGGCCGCATTCAAAAGCGTCTTGAAGGGCGATGCGATGCCGCTTGCAAAGATTGCTCCGACGTCCCTGGTGTTCGGCGTTTGGGACTCACGAGATACGCAAGCCAAACTGCCACGCGTCATTGCGTCCAGCATTCGGGCATATAACGTACACAAACTGACAAGATCTGCAGTTTACACTCCACCAATCAATTACGCGTCGATTGACGTCTTCACTGAAGAGGACAAGCAAAAAGCTGAAGGTGATGAAAAGAACCCTCTTTCGAAATGGGGCTATGTCAATGCCCTCGCATCCGGTTCTCACGGCGGGGTGATCGCAGAAGGAGGTGTCCTAAGAACTGCTACACTTGGGCTAGCCGCAGTTCGTCTCATCCACGGTGGAATGAACAAGACGGAGACCTTAAAGCTAAGAAGGTACATTCTTGGTCTCAGTCTCGTCGCGTTTACCTATCATGCATCGAATTATCTACGGCAAGGTTGCATGTTGGTCGTGAACCCGAACAAGCAGTCGGAATTCACCGAAATGCCTTTCACGGGAGTGCCTCAGCCTTGCAGTATTACACACGAGATCGCCTTACGGTATGCGACGGTTGCCGCAGATGCTTTTGTCGTTGGCAAGAGCAAGACGGTTCCTTTTGATAAGGAGAAGGCAAAGAAGGAAGTTAAAGGCGAAGTAGGAGGAAAAGTGAAGGGTAAGAAGGGCAAGAAAACTGCAGAAGCTTCCGCCGAGGAAGGAACCGACGATGTCTGAGATATTGAAGCTCACATTCCGCTTCTTGCAGCCGCTTGCCCATGGTCGTCGTGACGGTGACGAACCCGAATGGCCACCATCACCACTCCGTGTTTTTCAAGCAATGACCGGTGCAGCCGCAGCGCGATGGAATGAGCGTGAGAGAGTCGTTTACGCGATTCCAGCCTTGAGAGTTTTGCAATCGCATACAACTCCCGAAATCGTTGCCTGCGTTGGTTCGCCATCCAAAGTACGAACACAATTCTACGTGCCAGACAACACGGCAGACCTTTTGGTATTTAGTTGGAAGAAAGGCGATACGAACAAAGGCGTCGCGCGAACAGAGAAAGTCGTAAGGCCCATACATCTTGATGGAGAAGCTGTTTCTTACCTTTTCCGATTTGAGGAACCGCTGGGAGAGCATTTTAAAACACTCAAAGCGGCCGCGCGTAGTGTGACGCATCTGGGATGGGGAATCGATATCGTTATTGGCGATGCAGAAATCTTGACACCTGAGGAGGCATCTCAATTACAAGGAGTGCGATGGAAGGCAACGAACTCTGACGGAACAAAGCTGCGAGTTCCGACTCTGAGGACTTTAGACGATTTGGTTCGCAAGCACAATGATTTTCTTGGCCGAGTCACGAGCGAAGGCTACCGCCCTGTGCCACCCCTTCGCGAGTATAAGTTGCAGAGCTATCGAAACACTTCCGAGCCAGAAACTCGGCCCCACTGCGTTTTTCAGATTCTGCGCCCCGATGCAAAAGGTTTTCGACCGTTTGGTGCCGCGCGGCGAACGCGGGATGTGGCAGCCTGGGTGCGGCATGCCGTAGCCGATGTTTGCAAGGACTGGGATGATCTAGCATCTTTCGTTCACGGGCACTCGAAGGACGGAGGAGCCAATCGCGGTCCGGATTCCAATCTGCGTTTTCAATATCTCCCACTGCCGACCATAGCGTCGTACGATGACGGTACGCGATTTGGTGCAATTCGTCGCGTTATGATTGCAGCGCCGATCGGCTGCGAAGATCGAATCAGCTTTATCCGCAAAAGACTGATTGGCAAAGAACTTGTCTGGGAAAGTGAGACCTATGGAATACTCAACCTTGCTAACCAGCAGGATTGGATTAGCAAGCAGTACACTGGAACGGCTACAGGCTGGAGCTCTGTAACGCCTGTCATCTTGGATGGCTTCGACGATCGTAACCCGGCGAAGACGAAGCAGTTGATATACAAGGCATTGCTGAACGTGGGAATCGCGGTCGAAGCTGAGTTTGAATGGCAACCGTTTGGCTACCGCGCAGGTGTCGAACCTGCTAACGCTTTCCTTCGCCCGGTTAAACTAAACGGTACGATGGTTCACCTTCGACTTAAGTTTGCTCAACGGATTGCCGGGCCAATAGCTTTGGGGGCGGGTCGCTTTCGCGGTTTTGGCTTGATGGCGGCTGATAAATGAGTTCTCTTCTGCAACCAAACGAGTGGCGTCAGCCGATACTCTTGCGACTCACTTTCGTGAAGTCATGGGACGCCCCACGAAAGAACTCTATTTTGTTGCTGGACTGTTGTTGATCAACGCGACGACCATGTGCTGCTTTTTCGACACCAAAACCCGGCCGTCTACCGGTCTACCGGGGCCACCCATCTATTTTTTCGGGGCCATTTTTATTGCATCCATTCGATGGCAATAGGTAGCTAACAGGGCCACCCCCAACTTGGACGATAAGCCTAGATGGCCAGCCCCACGGGAGGCCGTAGCGCTAGCTTGCTACAGTCAATCTTCACTTGCTCAATGATTTTTCAAGAATTCTCATTGATCAGGATTGTCGATCAACGATTTGAGTCGATCGCCAAGCGGTTTGGGAAATCTTACAACCCAACTTTCGTTTAAAAGTCCGACCTCGATCATCTCTAGAAGGTGAACACGGTCTTTTAGTCGAAAGGAATTTAATTTCATTCGAACAAGCCGCTCAAATGGCAAGATACGAATACCGTCCCCGTATTCAATTGGTTCGACATCCGGGTTCGGCTCGAAGTCGCCTTGCTTGACCATACGATTCGCCAGAAGTATACGAATTGCATAGCGTACCGAATCGTCTTTTCCTTCGAGAAACATGTCCAGCCCAGCAGCTTTGCGATAGTGGTATCCATTTGCCGCCTTGACCAGTTTGAGTTGCTCAAGATCCTCGGGACGAATCAAGATATCGACATCATTCGTGGCGCGTACCGCTCCGGGATCGACCTGAGCCACCCAAACTCGCACTGCATTGCCTCCTACGATTGCAAAGGGAATCGAGGTAGACTCCAAAATATTTACGGCTTTTCGGAGTCGCAACTCAACGCGATCCATCGACTCCCCAATTCGTTGCCAAAGCTGATCTCCCACCACCGTCAATGCTGGATTCATCTCTCTTCCCTCTACCTATTTTTCGAGGTATACCACAAAGCGTGGAAGCCTCAAAAATATCTCCTTCCCAACATTCCCAGTCTAGCAGCCAGATATCGGTCGGACTATTTTCCGTGGAAGTTATAGTCTTTGTGCTTTACGTCGAAATCAGCGTCGGTTAGTCCCACGTTGAACTTGAGGCTCTGATAGGTGTATTCTTCGATCACTTCGGGCTCAGCTCCAGCCGTTTTTGGCCAACTGTACGCAGCATAGCGAACCGGGATCTTCCATTCATCGTCCATGAAGATCTGAGCGATGTGGAATTCATAATGGTTTTGCTGGACCGGATGCGTGACTTGAATGATTGAACAGGCTCTGCCTCCAACTTTGGCACCCGGAACGAGTTCGACATTGCAGCTACCGTGACGCTTGTCTTTTTCGCCGCGTTCTATCAACTTGACAACCAAGTTCTCGATGCCGATGTCTGTTAACGGATAGCGTTGACCAGCCATGGCCAGATATCCAGTGGGTTCAAGGGAATGCGTACCAAGCATTCTCTTCATACCACCTTCGTGGGCAAACAACTTGCCCTGATTCTGGTTTTCGACGAAGAGGACTTCGCGACCTTTCACGGCCGTAGGTTTCAGGAAGGCGAGATAGACACTGAAGGGAACTACCAATTGATTGTTTTGGATCTTTCGATTACGAACTTTTACGAACATAAATTCATGTTCGCCCAGGTCATCTCCGATTTTTTCTCGTTTGACTAAGACCCCTGTATAGTCCTTCAAGTCATTCCGAATAAGTGCAAGGCTCTGATGTGCCAATTGAATGGCCGGATCGAGCGGGTGTGCCACCGCCGGCGGTATCGAAGGATCATTTTTCGAAACACGGAAAACGGGCTCCGTTAAACCTGAAGTCGGCGGTTGTTGAGCGACGGCAACACCGGTCGTAACAGCAGACAGAGACAGCGAAACCAATGCCGCTCGAAACCAAGTGCTTCCAAATCGCCTCATCGAATATCGTCTCCGTTGCTTCCCTAGACTACCCATCCGCGCGACCGCAGTTGGTCGCGGCCACAATTCTTAATATTTTGAGTATCGATCGACGGGTTGAGCTTCAATGAAAAAATGTAGTGATGTCGTCACAGACCTACCCTGCTAGCTTTCTCGAATTCAAGTTGATTGGTTCGTGCAAATCTCTTGACCGTGACTTTCCGGTCAATTCAAGGAAAAGATCTTCGAACTTGTCGATCATGAGGCGTACATGAAAGCGTTTTATCGCATATTCTCTCGCCGAGCGAACGGTGACAAAGCGATGCTCGGTGTTTTGGATTGCGTCCGTCATCAAGCGAGCCAACGTTGCAGGGTCATTCCCTTCGCAAATCCAGCCTAATGATTGCCCGTCGTCAGGTGACCTTAAGACTTCCTTGAGCCCTCCGACTTCGCTTGCGATAACGGGAGTTCCGACCATTTGAGCTTGGATTGCAACCAACGAAAGGCCTTCGCTTTGAGATGGGTGGACAAAAGCATCGGCAGCACAAATCCAACGCTCGGGTTCGTTCTGAAAACCAAGCAATCGCACATGTTTTTCCAATGAATACTTGCGAATCAACTGCTCTAGTTCCGGTCGAGCCTTGCCCTCGCCGCAAACAACAATACAAAACTCCGGCATATGCCATCTCAAGTGATGCGCTGCTTCGATCAATCGATGATAGCCTTTGCAGGCGATGAGGCTGCCTACGGCACAATACAGTGGTGTTTTATGGTGAATTCCCAGAATGTCGCACGCCCAAAAGCGCTCCAGCCAACGCTCAAGCTTAGGAGGTTCGAGTCCTCCGTGGATGACCGAAGTTTTTTGTTTTGCAACTCCTCCGGCCAAACAAACCTCGCGAACGGCATTCGAAACGCAAACCAACTTGTCGAGCATCCAATTGTACGGAACGGACGAGCGAATGGGAAAAGCCGTGTGCTTAACGCGGACTCGTTTGATCCCAAGCTTTCCTAGCATTGCCAGCGAACCCCAGTTGAATGCATGCGAATCATTTGCATGCAAAACCTGAACCCCAAAACTAGTGCATGCCCTTCTGAGTCGCAGCAACGATTTCGGTCTTGGTGCTCGGCTCGATAATGGGCAACACGGAAAGCTGCTTTTTTGGACTTTGTCGTGCAGGGAACTGCTTTCATCGCAAACCCATAATACTTGGTGCCCACGACTAACCAATCCGTTACCTAATGACCATAGAAATTGCTCGCCACCACCCCAACTAATGGGAGATGACATTAGCGCCAGCTTCATTTTCGTTGGCAGCATCCGAGGAATTCCTGAAAAAACGTTTGGTATCTAGAATGAATGCCGTCGATCGTAGGCTTTTTCAATCTCTACCGTCCAGATCAAAATGCGGTGATTTATGGCTGGTGATGCATGTCGGGGTTTGTGTTACGGGTCAACCCGTCCGTTCAAACAGCCCAATCTAGCTTGCACGTTTGGTTATGTCTCGCGCGACCGCAAAAATCGTATTCTCCTCGACGATGGATTTCGCCGTCCACTCTAGCGAGATGTAATGCCCAGCCGAATGTCGGTATCGGTTGCAAAAATGCACGACCGGTTTTCCCGCCAGCAAATCCGCCATGACGTGCATCGTGGGGTTTTTATCGTCGGGGTGAACGAAGTCCAAGAATGGTTGGCTGACGAGTTGTTCTACCGAATAGCCTAGCACTCGCGGGAAATTGCAATTCACCCGACGGAAATAGCCATCGATGGTTGCGATACAAAACAAATCAAGCGATAAATCAAAGAAACGACAAAGGTCGCTTTCCGATTGCTCGAGCGCCGATTCAAGATAGCCGCTGATTTCATTCGCTATGAAACTGGCATTGTTTGGACGATCCTGAGGATTGGGTGCAAGACATCGCTTTGCAAGTTGAACCAGTCGATCGTCACTTGCGCATGCATCCAGACCCCGATGGGCATCGTCCAACTTTGCACATGTTGCGTCGGCATACGTCCGTCGAAGATTCCGATTGCGATAGGGAGGACGCCCCGTTAGGATTTCGCAAAGCATAGCACCAAGCCCAAACACGTCCGATCGAGGACAAACAGCCAGGCCTCGCGCTTGCTCTGGAGCCATGTAAGCGGGCGTGCCATGTATTCCGGATGACGGCATGGAGTAGGCATTGAGTGGCTCGGCAATCAGGTTCTCAGCCTTGGTTTCCGATCCCAATCCATCGCTCATCTGCAATACTCGAGACAGCCCCCAGTCCATCACGTATACTTCCCCGAATTCGCCTACCATGATGTTGGCTGGTTTTAAATCCAGATGCAAAACACCTTGCGAATGCGCGTAAGCAATCGCACGACAAACTTGTTCGAAAATCTTGAACAATCGAAATCGGTCTGTTTGGTTATTGGGAGGGGAACCAAGGATTTTTCCCAGCGACTGACCTGTCACTAATTTCATCGCAAAATAGGGGCGTTCATCCTCGGCATGACCGTGTTCGTAAATGGGAACGATACACGGGTGCTGAAGTCGGCAGGTAACGAGAGCTTCATTTACAAATCGCTGAAATAGACTCGAGTTTTCAGCATATCGAGCCAATAAGAGCTTGATGGCAACGTCGCGACAAAGCCGCTCATCGTATGCATGCAGTATGATCCCCATACCACCGCGAGCGATCTCACGTTGTATGTGATATCTTCCGAGACAAACCGGCAACGGTGGTTCGGGAAGGTCGAATGCCCCAAAGTCGCCTGAGTGGGGGCCCTGTCCCTGATCCATTGATGCAACCGTAGCCGGCAAAAATTCGGAATCAAGCGGCTCTATGCGTTTACCTTGCATGACGGAAGCTTGGGCTGCTGACGGGGATATCAAAGTTATTAGTCTATCACATTGCGGTTCGAAAACAATTGTAATCGTCCGGTCGTTGTAGGACCGCCAGTTACTTAGGGCTAACGAGCTTTCGCGGCAGAAAGGGGGTTTGTGAGGATATACATGCGGCCATCCTCGGCCCCTCCCAGAAAATCTGGAATGCCATCCCCATCAAAATCAACCACCGTCGGACTGACGTCGTGCCCCTCAATGTTTCTGCTGGCAAGTGTTCCGGCGTTTTTCATGATCCATTTGCCCTCGTGCAAAGCAACCTGCTTCAGGAAATCGGCGTTCGAGGAGTTGAGCAGAAAATCGAACTTACCATCTTGATCCCAGTCGACAACGCTCAGCTTTCGCCGACCACTCTGACCAGCTTTACCCGAATTCAAACGAATGGGCTCTCCTTGTTCGTCCGCGAACGCGCGCCGCGGTGCCAGCAACGTTAGCTCTCCGTTTTTTTTCGATCGCTCAAAAAAGGCGAGATAGCCTTCATGGTCGAGCATTGCTAAATCGAGCAAGCCGTCCGCGTTGAAGTCATATACAACCGGTGTCGTCCGCCATTGAGTCAAAAGCTCGTTGCCTGCAGGTCGTTGCCAACCCCAGGCAAGTGCCGCTTGCGTTTCTTTCCAAGCGACTTCGATTGGACGCGGACCCGAGAGCTTCGGGGATGATCGAGTGCCAATATTCTTCAACCAAACAACGCGACCTAGAATCGAGTTGAGAACGATGTCCGGCAACCCATCTGCGTCCCAATCCGCAACATTGAACGTCGTGTAACCCCACTTGGCTTCTGCCGGCCCTTGGATACTACCGTTCTCGCCCGCCATGATTCGGAACTCGCGACCATCGGCCAACAGCCTTACCGGCTTATTCCACATTGGTTTTGCGATGCCTGGGCCGCTGAGGTTTTCAAAGAACTCAATGAAACCTGCTGTGTTTCCGCTCAAGATATCGATGTCGCCATCTCCATCCCAATCAAAACCGCATGGAGTCGCCAAGGCTCCGCATTTCAATGCATCGGCTTCTTGCTGAAAATACTTTGGAGCCGCAAACAAGGGCAACCCGTTTCTCATTTGATCCAGGTTTTCAACGAATGCGACCCGACCGTCTTCGTCTCCAACGATCAAGTCCTGATCTCCATCGCGGTCCCAATCAAACGCGACAGGGACAATCATCTGGACGGTCATGTGAAGAATCTCGCCGCGGTCGTCTTGAAGCGATCGACCAGCGGCATACTTGGGTTCCGTTCGCGTTCCGACGTTCTCGAAGAAAGTGAACTTGTCGAGAAACTCGCCACAGAGCAAATCCAGGTCGCCATCTTTGTCCAGGTCAACGAAATTGGGAGACGGGCAACCAAAAATTTCCAATCGCTCGCCTCCCGCGTTAACAAAAAATGGCATTTCATAGTTAGGATTCATTGTTGAGCCCGTGTTGCGAAACACGTAGATCCAACCTCGCAATGGACCGTTTGTCCAATGCCCAGTCGCATCCCAGGCGTCATCCCAACCGTAGTAACTCCAATCCTCAATTCCCACGATCAAGTCCAAACTCCCATCTCCGTCGTAGTCCGCATATCGCCATTGATTGTGCCGCACTTTGGGGCCTTTGCTTTGTTTCCCCAGCGGTTTATGAAACTTGGCCTCGATGGGCAACAACCGTTTTTCGGCTGTTCCAGTCTTAGTAAAATTCACGTACTCCGTGCCCGGAGACAAGACACGCAGCGATTCGCCATCGTAGCTCGGCATGACATAGTGAGTCGTCTTGCTCAGAAATCGAGCGGGTTTGAAGACGGGCATCTTATTGGGCGACGTGAGACCGCTCGCATTCTCAAACAACCAAACGCCGTTCGAAGGTTTGTCTGGGCACGAGATGATCAAATCAAAATCGCCGTCACCGTCCGCATCGCAAGGAATGGGCCAAGCCCACAGACCGACTCCAAGATCGACAACAAGTCCTGGATGGTTGTATTGCAAAGGCTCAAGCGACTGTGCGGCTAGATTGCTCGCGAACCATCCGAGGTTCCCGATCAACCAAAACGTCGACCAAATGATGCGGCTGATACGGCTCATAATGCGCCTTGAGTTTGTTGCGATGTGCAAAGTGAGGGTAATGATTTCATTCTGTTCTCTCAATCTCTGGAAAAACTACTTTATCGTAGATGTCAGCCATTGCAATTGCCGCTCCGATACTCGCTAGCTGGATCGATTGATCGACACCCACAATTTCCCTCAACAGCCAGAGGCCGTCTTCGGTACGAACATGCTGTTCCGCGCGCGGTTGGTCCTGCCATAGCACAATGTACTCTTTCAAGGATGGTATCTTGCGGTAGTGTCCAAATTTTGTGCCTCGATCAAAATCGGCCGTTGACGGCGAAAGTACTTCAACCACCAAAACTGGATTCGAAATCACATCCGTCGATTTTCCCTCAACAGGCGGACAAACCACGGAGACGTCGGGATATGCTTGGTACCCTGCGGCTTCGATATCGACTCGCATGTCGCTACCATGTGCTAGGCAAGGGTTCCCTTTCAGAATCTGACTTACTTCGCCCAGAATGTTCGCCCCAATCAAGCTATGGGCACGGGTGCCGCCAGCTTGCGAGAAGACCTCACCCCCCCGTACTCATGCCGCTCGGTTTGCTCACGTTCCCATACCTCATACTCTTCCAGCGTCATTTTTTCGTTCATCGAATTGCGGAACTCATGCTCGACTTCTTGGACTTGAACTTTGGTCTCTGCCTGCCTATCCATGTCTTCATTGTACATCAGAAGGACGCATTGAGTGCCAACGGGACGGTCCTACCAACCACCTCTTCAATGACCCGGCACGGCATTTCGAAGGGGTCCAAATTTGCGAATCGGGAGGCGACCTGTTTGCAACTGGACTGGACGCTATCACTCTCCAAAAGCGATTGCAATACGCGTGCCACTCGGTTTGTTTGGAATGAGCGAGGGCTGAGACTATCACCAACCCCTAGTCGCCCTATGCGCTCGGCGTTGTCCGGCTGATCGTGCGAAAGTGGCATGATCAATTGCGGTATGCCGGCCCGAAGCGCTTGCGATACTGTTCCGATTCCCCCGTGATGAACGATGGCTGCAACTCTAGAAAGCAATCCTCCAAAAGGCGCATACTCAAAATGTTGAACCGAAGTGTCAAGCGACTTCGGCACCTGATGTGGGAATCGAGTCAAGAACATTCCCCTTTTCCCAAGCTTCTTGCAAACTTGTAAGCCCGTTTCAAAGAACTCGTTGGCGAGTTGATTGCCAGAACCTGGCGTGAACACGATAGGACGCTCTCCGGCGTTCAAAAAGGCTTCGATCGATGGACTCAGCGGAGCACCATCACCGTCATCCCAAAGTGGAAAATTCGTGGTAACACTATGTGCTGGCCAGTCTGTTTGCTTGGGTGCATACCAATCGGGAAACAGGCAGAGATTGCAATCAGGCGAGTGCCACCATCGCGTGATGCGTCGAACGGGCGATAGTCCGTTCGCTTGACGTAGTGCGTTGACACTGGGGCAAGCAGCTCGATCCGCCACGAGTTTTTCGCCGAGAGAATAGAGCAAACCAGTCAACCAGTTTGGAACCCAGCGTCCACTGATTAGCCCCGTTATCGTCGGTGGAGCGATCGCACTAAAGAGAACTGCTGGCTGCAAGTGAACGGTGATGAGCGGAATGTTTAGCTTCTCGCACGCGATGCGTGCGCCGAATCCCAGACAACTTGCGATCACAGTCACAGGGCCACGGCTGGCCTCATCGCAAATCCAGTCGTATTGGCGTTGCATGATTTGCTCGATGCCATGATGAAAGATATGCGGGAAGCCTCGAAGGGGATGCCACAGGTCGGGATGCTCAGAAGCCTTTAGATATTCCTCGGCGGTTCCAAGCTCACGAAACGACAATCCATGTCGCTCGATCATTTCTCGAAAGTATCCGCAAGCGATCACGGTCGGCTCGTGACCTCGCGCCTTGAGGGCAAGCGACAACCCAACAAACGGATTGAGATCGCCATAGCTTCCAAACGGACAAACAATAAATTTCATTCTAATGCATCATCTAGCCATGGTTTTTGGGTGTGCTCTTCGTTGTGCAACGCTCCGCGTCGCATGAATCACGACGACGAAGCGTGCTACTAAGTTTCACCAACCCAAGTTTCAGGCGATTCTATGCGATCCAGCGGGGCAGGGCAGGGGGGAGAGAAGTTTGAAGTTTGAAGTTTGAAGTTTGAAGTTTGAAGTTTGAAGTTTGAAGTTTGAAGTTTGAAGTTTGAAGTTTGAAGTTTGAAGCAGGGCAGGGCAGGGCAGGGGGGTAAAGTTTGAAGTTGGAAGTTGGAAGTTGGAAATTTGAAAAATGCTTCATTCGCCATTCGAATGGACGCGAGTGTTCGGCTCGAAAAGTTCCGGATGGACATTGAACCAGCGAGGGCGGTCTGCGTTGACCGCAAACGTCCGTTTGACCGCAGCCACGTAAGCCTTGCGCGATTCGACCAACGCATCGATGGCGCCGAGCAAGTAGACTTCGAAATTCGCAACGCTACGTTGCTTGACGATGTCGCTCGCCATCTTGAGTTTGGCGTCTTGTACAACTCGCTTCAGATCCGCTCCCGATAACCCATGCGTATTCTCGATAATCGCTTGCCATGAACTTGCGTCGACAATCGTTACCTTGCCCAAAATCAATCGTTCTAGCAATTCACGGCGAGCTGCATCATTTGGCAAATGCGTCTCAAGCCACAACTCAATTCTGCCGGACCGAACGAGTGCAGGCGGAATGTTTCCCAAATCCATGGCCGTCAATATGACGCAAACACTGCTGGCGCTCTTGCTTTCCAACCCATCCAACTTAGTGAGCAAATAGCGATACAGCCCATGCTCGCGTCCGCTTTCGAAAATCACATCGCTATCGTCGATAAAGACGATGGAGGGAGCGTTCTCCACAGCTTGCTGAAAGACTTGATCGACGTGATAGTAGAAATGATCGGTCCCAGAGATCATCGTGCCATCGATCAGAAAGAACTTGCCCTTTAATCGGCGCGCCAACGTGCGGCCCACCGTGGTCTTGCCCGTGCCGGGCGGGCCCGCAAGGATAATGCCTCGCTTTGGGGTCAATCCAAACCGGATCGCGAGTTCGTTGTTCTCCAAAGGCAGAATGATATTTTCCTCGAGGGCTTCTTTGATGTGATCCGCACCAATTAAGTCTTCCATGGTCACATCTTGTACTTCTTCCGTATCGACATTGCTGGACATGCCCTGAGATTGAATGAAATCTAGCAACTCAGTTGTCGACGATGCGGGATGCTGGGACAACCAACGTGAAACTTGCTGAAGTGGCCAACAAGTCATGTGAGACGCAAATCGATGAATGGCGTGGAAGTCAAGGTCAAGCGAGCCTCGCCCCGTCATTTGAGATAGGATGCACCGATAGTCGTCCGCTTGAAAGTCGGGGATCGGATGAGACCAAGCCATGGGGCTGAGTCCCTCTGGAAGACCTCCCTCGGTCCCCACCACGAGCTGCGAGTTGCAACTCGCAGCTCGCGCTGCCATGACTTTCAAGACGGTGTCGAAGTAGTTGCTTCGAATGTACTCGCCACATGTTTGTGCATGACGATAGAAGTGGTCAAAATCGTCGATGATTACCAGTGGGTGCTTTTCAATGGCAGCAGTCAAGACTTGAATGACGCCTTCCTCGATTGCCAGTGGATGCAATTTCGCGACCTTCTGAATCAGTTGGCTCGGATCGACCCAGTGCCCGTTCGTCTCTCGCTGCCATCTCTGAAGGACGGTCGTCTTGCCCATTCCTGATCGAGCCCAAAGGTGAAGAAGGGGGACTCGGCCACTCCAGGCCTTTAGGAATTCGTATGCTTGCGATTGGGCTGCCGAAAGCGGCACACCCGTTGACGATCCATTGGTTAACATAAATTCAGTGTCGTTGGTTTGATGTCCGGTTCTAAGAAGGGTCAAATCGACATGAGCCAATCTTACTGTCACCATCGACACAATCCGAACGGATTGGTTCGCTCGCAAGAAAGGAAAGAGTAGGGTAGGGGGGGACGAAGTTTGAAGTTTGAAGTTTGAAGCTTGAAGCTGGGAAGAGGAGGGCAGGGGGGAGTGTTGGATCGTGAATGCCTCAGCGCGTTTTCTCCCCCTCTCTCCGCTTCGAGTACAGGGCGAGGGGAGCAGTTTCCAAAGGTGTGAGTGAAGTTGGAAGCCGGGTAGGGCAGGGGAGTCGTTTCGGAGTGGGGAGCCTTCGGAAGGAGCCTTTTTCGTTCGTAATCAAGATGCCGTCGCACCAAAAAAACAATAAAGGAGAACGAATGGATTGTGAGACGGGGTATTCGAAAGTGCTGGTCTTTTCGCCATCCTTTACCTCCGTGATGCCAACAAGTTTCAGAACCCGTACGTTTGTACTGGAGTCAAGATACACGTACGACTGTACTGGAATCAACCCCGAACCGTGTTTTCCTAAACTTTTCGAATTCTTTGACGGTAAGCGCGAATGGACTTGGAGAGATGCGATCGGCGAAAGCCCTTGCCGGACAAGAGTCGCTGGAAGTCTTCGGCATGATCGAAGTGTTGCAACTGAACATGGTAGTAGTTCACGAACTCAAGAATGGCGAGCAAGCAGAGTAGGCTCGCTCCAATGAGGCTTGCAGAGATGCGAGGCAATGTCGAGATAGCCTCAATGACGGTGGCAATCAAAGCAAGGATGGTAAGTAACATTGCCGGCCAGCGAGCGAGATCTAACCAAGGTGTCCATTTCACTTCGGACGTTGAGCTGCCTTCGAGTCCGTCGACGACCATTTTCCAAGCGAAGGTGCCGACAACAAGCAGGAATGAAGTGGCCAGCATGGCCGCAATGACCGCGATGGTGATTTGCCCTTTTGCAACGACCGAAATGAGAAACCACGCGAAGAAGGGCACGAAAAAAACATTCGCACCTTCCATCATCCAATACGGCTTTAGTCGCTTGAGAAGTTTGTCGCGCCGTGCCGATTCCGTTGTGGTGACTTCTCGACGTTCCGGAACTGACTCCGAGGAAGATGGGGTGTTGTTGGTCGCCATGGTTTCAACCGAGTTTATCGATCAGGGAAGATTGAGCATCTAGTGTGACCTTGATGTTCTTCGGAAACAAGGGTTCAAGAATATGGAATGATCTCCCCGGTTATCGACTCAAACTCCAGTGGCCTAGGAATGCCCCTCACGATTTGTTTTCACTGAATCACCGTAAACGAAGAAGAGTTTTGTTGGGTGTCCTAACTTTTGGCCACGGATGCGACACCGATGAAACACGGATGAAAAAATAGGAATTGGGTTTCCAGGCAAGGGCAGGGCGGGTCGGCAGGAAAAACCTGGCCGGGTGGATTCTGAACAAATCGGTCTGGGCAAGGGTTACGAATTGTTGGGTGATTTCGTTTTTGGGAAAAAGATCCGATCCGGGGAACAACACGGATTCGCTTGAACAGACGGGAACGCGTCGACTTTTCTGACTTTGGATCCATTCGGCTCGGCTCAGTTCCTTTTCCTCCGAGCGGAACGCCAACTTTATTTCAGTTGTCTGTCTCGCCTGACGAGTCGATTCGAACCAGAGAATTTTCGTTCGTGCGTGTGACGGTGCTCAGGTGCTTCTCAGTCTTCGATTGATTGTCGTTTAGAGCGGTTCGAGCTCTTGTCATCCAGAGGCTATTCGCGATGGCAAGACTCAGAGACTTGCTCATGAGTCGGCACCCGTTCATTCTCGATTTTGGAAACGCAAATACGGTGCACAGGGAAGCGACCCCAGGAAACCCTAGGTCAAAATCCCGCCGAAACAACGTCCGATAATGTTTCTTATGTTCGGTTTCAGCTTGGTTTTTCCCTGGCTTTTCGCTGGTTCTCGGTTTTTCAGCGTTTCAGCGTTTCGGTGCTTTTGGTGCTTTTGGTGCTTTTGGTGCAGGAGAAGCAAAGTACCCGTTTCCTCAAAGACCAAAGGTTCTTGAATTGCGGAGATCACAAGGAGAAGGAGACTGCGAAGAGTTTTCCAAATCTGGTCTATCCGACGGGCGTGGCGATTTCGAAAGATCGGTGGACTTTTCGGAAGGGCGAACCAAATGGGATTACGGTAGAATTTCCGAATCTTCCAGCGAGCTTATTTGGCGCCCTGCCCTAGCCTTGCCTGCCCAAGTGGCGATCCTCCATGACTTCACCCATCCCCTGAGCCACCCGCAATGTCGCCCCAGATTGCCTTTTCGAAACTCTTTGCCACGCTTGCCGGGATTTGGCTGACCGGTTTTTTCCTGCGACGGGCTGCGGTCCACAACGAGAATGAACTGGTTTCTCAAGTTGCAGCGATGACGCTTTTTGCGCCAATGTCGGTCGCAGTAGCTTGGATCGGTTGGCGAACGCGAATCCGTTGGCGGGAGATTGCGTTGTTGGTCTTGGTAATCCTTGCCGCGTTTACTGGCTGGAATGGCGTGATGCTATTCGGCCTACCAAGCGATGCTCTTTTTCCGGCGATTCAAACGAACGCTGCTCATTGGGTCGTCTACTTGTTGGCCGGCGGTTTGAGCACTCGTTTCTTTCAGTGGTTCTGCGGAATCGGGATCTGGTCTCGCGAACGAGGGGAGGGCGTGCAAGTCGACCAACCTGACGCCAAACCGCTCAGCATCATGAAGTTGTTGACGCTGGTGGCTTTAGTCGCTTTTCTGATGGCTGCGTACCGTCATTGGGTGATCAAGGTCGCTCCCAGCGATGTGAATTTCTATACACCGTTTCAGATAAACCTTTATCAGATTTTCCCGATGCACACCAAACCCATTGTCTCTGCGATCGTCGGCGGCTTGTTGCTTGGAGTTCATTGGACGGTCATCTCCGCCCTTGTTGATCGCAAAACGTTCCGTCTTGCCGGCCTGGTTGTTTGGTTAGCAATCATGATTGCGATTCGCTGGGGCTCGAATCAGATCTACTTTATGAGCAACGCGGAGCTTTTTGAAAATGCATTGTCCCCCAATCCAATTTTGCTTGCGGACTTGGTTCGACGACTCGACGCGTCGACATCCTGGAATCAATATGTGGTTGAGGCTTTTGTCCAACTCACATTAACCTTGCTCGCTTTTGCATGGCTAGCCTGGCTCGGTTTTCGTGTCGGTACTAAAGCTCCGCCAAATCGTCCGTAGGCGATGGAATGAAATGGACGATATTTTGTGGCGTTGAAGGTCACCCGCAGAGCAGGGCCCCCCGCCCTGCCCTTGCCCGCCAAATCCGATTTCCTCAAACTTCAAACTTCAAACTTCAAACTTCCCTCCCCCCTGCCCTGCTCAGCCAGATGCCGTATTGAAACTCGTCGTGGGTGCGGTCAGAATGGTTTACGGTTCCGCCAGAATGTCCTCTGATTTTTACCCCTCCTTTTTGGACCCCAAAGTTATGAGATCGATGTTTCCAATTGGTCGCCGCTCCTTTCGCCCTTGTCTTTTTGGAATCGCAATTGGCTTAGCTGCGAATTCAACTTTGCGTGCCGATGACTTTCGCACTTGGTCGGACGCATCTGGCAAGTTCAAGATCGAAGCAAAGTTTGTCGCGGTCGAGGATGAGAAGGCAATCCTGCTGAACAAGGAGGGCAAGAGATTGGCCATTCCTCTCGCCAAACTTAGTGAAAAAGATCGCGGCTATCTGGAAGCGAAAATGGGGGAAAGTCCTTTCGAGGTCATTGGCGATGCGACCAAGACAAAAACGCCATCGAATACGCCAACGGCCAGTTCTACGCCTAAGAATTCTGGGGCAACGGGTTCGTCGCCTGACAAGAACGCTTCCACAGCGCCGACCAAACCCAAAGAGCTCGAAGTGGATTATCAATCCGCCGCGCCACAGACTGTGCTCGTTGGCAGTTGGTCGGTTAAGCCAGACCTTTTTGATGCACCTGCACCGAAGTTCAAGCCGTTCGAACTCCCCCCCAGCAAAATTGACCGCGAGGCGATTACTCGCGTTTCATCCAATCTTAAGGCGCAACGAATGGTCGTTTCGTACTCGCCAAATGATCCGTTCAAAAAAGAACGCAATGGTTCTACCAGGCTTGTTGTCGTTGACTTAACGACAGGCAAAGTGGTCGGTAACACGTTGGGGAGCGGTCGTTGGGAAGCGATGGCGATCCATGATGATGGCGAAACCATTGTCGTGAGCAACAAAACCGAAGGAACACCGCTGGGCCAATTAGGGACCGTGAAAGTCGCCGGCAGCAAACTGACTGCGGTGGACCTTTGGTCGCCATACAAGACCCTCGCCAAAGAAGACAAAGAGAAGGACGTGACTTTTGCTGAGTTTGCTAACAATGGAAAACTGGTCACTGTCTGCCAAAACGGTAATGTTGTTGTCTGGAACTTTGAGACCAAAGAGCCGATCTCGCGATTTGACTATCATGGCGCATGCCAACCAAGCCTCAGTCCCAACCGCAAGCATCTCGGTTTTAGCGGCGGCGATGTCATGGGCATTTTTGATGTTGATGCCGGCGAGATTTTGGGTGTGAAGGCCGCGCCCCAAATGAATTTTTGGTTGAAGAGCGCGTTCAGCCCTTCGGGCAAGAGATTCGCCGCAGCAACGATGGCCAAACTCATGGTTTGGGAAGTCGATAGCGGCGAAGTCCTCTTTGAAGGTAGCTTCGACGGGATACCGCTCGCGCATGGACTTCAGTTTCCAAACGAAGACTACATGCTACTTTCCAACGACTACTTGGTGGAACTCAAAAGCCGTATCAAGCTTTGGCAGTTCATCGGAACGAACTACATGACCCATTTCGGCTCGACGCCTGTCTTTGGCGTAAACAACGGAGGCGGGATGCGTTTCATGCCGATAACTCTTCCGACACCGGATGCCGAGAAAATGCTTGAAACCGCGTTGAAGCAACCCAATCTCTTTGTATGGCGAAAAGGGGTCGATGTTCGCATTGATGTTGATGGAGTTCCCTCGCAGTTTCAGGCGGAAGTTAGCAAAGCCCTCAATGCCCAGGCACAGCGAATGAATTGCCAGGTCTCTCCGTCTGCGGCCATAACACTAAAAGCCTCTGTGAGCGGCCCCAAGGCAGAAGCCGTATCCTATTTCTTCGGCGGTAGCTTCGTTTTGCAGCAATATCAATCGACTCTCCAAATCGTGTACGGCGGGAGTCCGATCTGGAGCGGCACCGCCACGAACACTCCGGGTGCGGTTTCGCGAGGAACCAAGGAAGAGATGCAAAAACAAATCGACGACGCAGGCCAGAAGCCAAACATCAGTTATTTCGCAGCCACTGCGCTTCCCGAGTTTCTCCAAAGACCCGAACCGAATGCTACCGGCGGACGAAACAAGCAAACCATTGGCGTCTCTCGTGTGACCGCAACCGGGTTGCAAACAGATAAATAGTTCCCCCCTGCCCTGCCCCCGCTTCGGCTTAGAAATTCATCCACAAGCATTCGCATTTCATTTCCTTGGACTTGCTGTTGCTCGATTTGTTATCGATCATGCGATCGACTCGACGCCATTTTCCGGCGCTTGCGAATCGATCGTAGAGCGACGATGGATAGCCGCTCAGCAAGAACTTGCCTTGGATTCCTGACAGCGTTTCCAAGAGTCTCTCATGCTGCTCCTGACTCATTTCCATCTCGTACGCATCTTTGGAGGAACGTGTTTCATGGAGGTATGGGGGATCGCAGTAATAGAGAGTGCTCAAGCCATCCTGTTGGCGAATGACTGTGCATGCATCGTCGTTCAGTATTACCACACCCTGCAAACGATGGTGAACATCATTCAGACCATCGACTGCGTTCAAGTACGATGAGACTTGCTCGTTCATCCGCCTACGAGTTCGATTGCGAGATAATGTTGCAAAACTAGTCATCAAACCTTGCCGCGATTGGCGAACCCGAACAAAGAACGCGACTGCGGCGGTCACGGGATCATCGACTCGCAACATGGATTCCGACTCGGCCCACTCCACAGCACTAAAGGGAGTCAACTCGACTTGCCTCTGAAACTCTTTGAAATGCTCTGGTTGCTTGAGAACACGCCAGAAATTGGTAAGCACTCCGTTCAAGTCGTTCACAACTTCGCTACAGCCCTGAACGCTGGCTAAAAGCTTGAAATCGCCGTCTGCAGACCAGTTTCGGTTCAGGTCTCGGCTCAAAAGAACGGCACCACCTCCAAAGAATGGTTCGACGTAGTGAAGGTGCGATGGCATTTGGCTAATGATCCATTCCGCCAAGTAATGCTTGCCACCATGCCACTTGATCGGTGCCGTTAGACTGTTTGGCCTCATATTGCTTCGTGCGTTCTGGAGTGGGTGAGAATGAAGGGGCAGAGGATTTTGGAAACGCAACGATATCTTGGGCACTGTCCACGCGCCGCGATCCATTCTCAACTGTCGACGGTTGCTCCGCGCGTTTCCGTGGAACCGTCCGCCATCAGCTCAAGATACGTTCCCATCTTACGGAATTTTTCGTACCGGTCGTTGACGAGCGATTCGGGACTGAGCTTAACTAATTGGTCTAGCGACTTCGTGAGATAGCTCTTGAGCCTGGACGCCATCTGATGATGATCGCGATGGGCACCGCCCAACGGCTCTTCGATTACGTCATCGATCACGCCGAGCTTCGATAGATGGGACGAAGTAAACCGCAACGCGTCCGCCGCTTTGGATGCGTACTGGTGACTCTTCCACAAAATACCCGCGCAACCCTCCGGACTAATCACCGAGTAATATGAATATTGAAGCATCGCAATGCGATTGCCGACGCCGATACCCAACGCACCGCCCGAGCCACCTTCGCCAATCACAACGCAAATGATAGGAGTCTCAAGTTGGCTCATCAGGAACATGCTTTCGGCAATCACCTGCGCCTGTCCTCGCTCTTCGGCACCAACGCCGGGGTACGCACCTGGCGTGTCGATGAAGCAAATGACTGGAAGCTTGTACTTCTCCGCGAGCTTCATTTTGGACATCGATTTGCGATAACCTTCTGGATGAGCGCATCCAAAATGACATGCTGAGCGTTCGCGATATGTGCGACCTTTTTGGTGCCCAACGACCATCACTTTGTGTCGTCCCAATTTTGCAAAGCCAGTCAACATGGCGCGATCGTCCCCAAAGAACTTGTCGCCGTGCAACTCGATGAATTCATCGAATGCCAAGTTGAGATAGTCTTTGGTGTAAGGGCGATCTTTGTGCCTCGCCACCTGCACGATTTGCCAGGGAGTCAGGTTGCCATACGTTTCGCGAGTTGTCTCCGTCCATTTGCGGCGCAGGCTTCGAACTTGCTCGTGTTCGGACTCGGTTCGACTATCGTTCTTTTCCAAGATACGAAGCTGATTCTCGATGTCGAGAATCGGTTGCTCGAATTCGAATCCAGGTGGTGTAGTAGTCATTTAGCTGTTTGTGGTTCTTGGTTCTTGGTTCGTGCTTAGTGCTTAGTGCTTAGTGCTTCGTGCTAAAAGCAGTCCGTCCTCTCCCTAAGTTGGGTTTTCCATGCGACCTCCACCTGGGAAATCATCAAAAATAGAAACATCCGGTATCCGCGGTGGGCGTTTGAAAATCGGAGTTGCACGCACCAGCTTCAAAACGTCCCACATTGTTTGAGGGCGTTCCTCGGGTTTCTTTCCCATGAGCTTCTTGATTAAGTTGTTGAATTCAGGCGTGACGTTGTCGTTGGTGACCAATGCAGAGGGGATGGATGCTGACAAGTGCCTGCTCAGCAAGTCGTTGGGAGTATTGCCCGTGAAGGGTGCTTTGCCGGTGCACAATTCAAAAAGCATGCAACCCATCGAGTAGATGTCGCTACGTTGATCGAGCGATTCACCTCGGATCTGTTCGGGTGACATATAAGATCGCGTCCCCTCAACCTTGTTTTTTCCTCCAAAGAGTTTGCCGAGGCCCGTTTTCACTTTGCGTGAAATCGTGAAGTCGATCAGCTTTACTTCGAAGTCTTTGCTCAATAAAAAATTGTCGGGCTTGATGTCGCAATGCACGTAGCCTTTTGAGTGAAAGTAGTACAACGCTTCGCAGCCTTGCTCGACAATGTGCGTCAGTTTGTACGCGATGGGATCCGGACCCCGACGCAGTGCTTGCTTTAAGTTGATTTCGCTGAACAACTCCATCACCATGAACGGAGTCTCGGCATCGGTCTTGTACTCAACGATCTTAATGATGTTCTTGTGGTTGAGCGAAGTCGCGATGTCGTACTCGTGTTTTAGGAACGCGATTTCTTCCTTGTTTCCGCGTTGCTCGGGACGGAGCACTTTCAGCGCATATCGCTTCTGTCCGTCGTCGCGAATGGCTTCCCAAACTTGGCATGTGCTTCCCAGCCGGATCAGACGGGTGAGCCGATAAGGACCGAGGAAGTCACGAACTTTGACCATAGGGAAGTACGACTTTTGGGTGAAAGGTGAAATCCAGTCCTATTTCCGAGGGGTGAATCCTGACGCCCCCCTGCCCTGCCCTGCTCCGATCTTTTTGGATCGCTTTTTTGCAACCATCCTCAGCGGTAATCGCAAAACCCAACCGAAAACGGCTTGGACACAGGTCTTCGAACAAGCCAACACTATAAGCAAAAACGGCACATTCGGAAAGGTTTAACAGCCCGGTTTGGCCGATCAATTTGTCGCCGTTAGATATGCAATCAAGTCCGCCATTCCCTGCAGGTCCACTTGGTTTTCTAATCCTTCTGGCATCAGAGACATTTTCGAGCTTTTCATTTCCGCGATGTCGGATCGCTGGATTGTTTCGCTCAGGTTTTCACCTCGCAGCAATGTGATGCTGGCGGCCGACTCATTCGAAATCATCCCATTCACGATTCGGTCGTCTGAGGTCAGAATGCTATAGTTTAGGTACAGCGGATTGACCTCGCGGTTTGGTTCGATAATGTTTTGCAAAATAGCTTCCGCCCCGCGAAACTGAAACGTTGCCAAGTTAGGCGCAAGTTCGTAGCCAACGCCTTCCATCCGATGGCAAGCCGCACATGACTTTGCGAAGACTTGTTTGCCTCGTTGTTTATCCCCCGCCATGGTCAATGCCGCCCGATAGCGTTCGAGGACTTCTTGACGCGTTCCGGTGCTACTCGATTTCAGCAGTTGTTCGACCCTGTCCCGCGTCTTTGGGTTGTTTCGGAGGTTGGATAGTTTCGCAGGCTCTATGTCGGAAAGTGAAAAGCCCCCCTGCTCTGTCCCCCCCTGCCCCGCCCTATCAAGCAAAATGTCGATCCAAGGTCCACGCGAAAGGATCACATCTGCTGCTAAGGCTCTCAGTCGTGGGCTCAATGTTGGCCAAACGGAAATGAGCTGTTTGGGAACGTTGGGCGATTGGTATCGCATCAGTGCACGCGTCGCTGCCTCTTGAATCGCTTGCGGCTCGTGTTGATCAATCATGCGGGCCAACGCTTCGATGTCGTCCTCGGATGTCTCCCATGTCAAGAACTGAATGGCTTCCAGTCGCTTGTCAAGGCTCGCTGTCTGATCTGCACAAAGGGAATGCGCTTCGGCAATCAACTTCGATCGAACGGACGCAAGCGAGGGCAGTTTCGCTAAAACGGTTTCCAACGACTTAGGAGTATTGAACTTGGACTGAAGGGATGAAATCAATCCAATACACAGATGCATCTTGTTGTTCGCGTTTTCGTCCGTCATAGAACCGATTTGTTTATCCATCCCTTCAAGTTGCTCGATCGAAGCAAGCTTGCCGGCTAGACTTGCGAGCGAACGCAATGTGGTGGAACCTGCATCCTCCCCCCTGCCCTGCCCCGATAAAAACAATCCGATCGCGTCGACTGCATAGGGACCGATTGCGTTCAGGCTTGAAGCTGTCAGCCAAGGGTCCTGTCCGGATTTCGATAGCAACTCCAAAGCGATCTTTACCTTTTGGCTTTCGACAAGCGAGACGCGATTCAGGCTCAAGGCTAACTGAAACCGAACTCGCGGATCCGGATCGCTTGCAAGTTTGACGAACGCATCGTTGAACATAGCACTTGTCTCAGAGACCTCTTCCATCCGTTGTATTGAAAACTCGCGAACGCGTGGATGCGAATCACTAAGAGCTTTCACGTACCCCCCCTGCCCTGCCCCGCAGCTTGCAAGCACACCTAACGCATGCATCCGAGCCTGGGCGTTGAGGGATTCCGTTGCGACTCGCAAGAGTTTATTCTCCGCTTGCGAGACAGCGGTTGCATTTCCGTGAACCACCAAGCGTTCGTAAAGCAATCGCGAAGCCGTATCCCTGTGCCAACCATTCTTGCTCTCAAGCGTAGCAATCAGTTCATCGATCGAAGCACTGCCGAGTGCCGGCATGGCTGGTCGCTTGTAACCATCGGGTGCGACGCGATAGATGCGACCGCGATCTCGACCACTCGTCAAATCGAGGTGCTGCTTGATTTCTTCTGGTAAGGAACGAGGATGCTCGATTACTTCACGATAAAGATCCGCAATATAAAGAGTGCCATCGGGCGAGTTGGCGAATTGAACTGGCCTGAACCAAATGTCTTTCGAAGCGATGAATTCCGAGTCGACATCGACCCGATTGCCAACCATCGAAATTCCTTGTTCGGTTACTTTCTTTCGATGGATGATGTTGCTTCCTACGTCACCGACGAAGGCCATGCCAAGCATGTCTTCAGGAAACGCATCACCGCGATAGATCGTGATGCCGGTAGCGCTGGTGAAGTAACCGGCTGCTCGCCCACCACCTTCCACGGGCCCTGACACTTGCTTTCTAACGCGCAAACGGGTTCGCACAAGTCGCCACGGTTCGATCGGGCTGATTCGATAGACCGATGCTTGCGGTCCATCGGCGGCGATGCTCTGTCGCGACGCTGGCAACGGAACAATAGTACTTGCTGCGGAATAGCGATCGGGGTACAGAAACAACTGTAGGTGATCGCTGTTCTGACACACGAACCGACGCCCCCAATCGTCAAAGCTCATGCCGTGTTGCCCACCGCCACTTTCCAATCGCAATCGCAATGTCTTCGGGTCAAATGAAAAATCGCGACCTCCCACCGCGACGGCAGGTTGGTCCGGTGCATCGGGTATGGTGACGTTGCCACCTGAGCTGCTCGATTGACAATAGATGCGATTGTCCAGTCCCCAGCAAAAACTATTGAGAAGTCCTTGAACGTTGGTGCGACCGAAGCCCGTGAAGACCTTGCGTTGAACATCGGATTGACCATCGCCGTCGGTATCTTTGAGATACCAAATGTCAGGAGCTGCAGCCACAAAGATGCCACCATCAAAACAAATCACTCCTGTTGGCCAAGAGAGATGATGCGCAAAGAGCGTGCTCTTTTCATATCGGCCATCGTTGTCCGTATCTTCGAGCATTCGAATATTTCCCAGAAACTCATTGTCCTGTTCGGAGTAATCGCACATCTCGACGACAAACATGCGTCCATTCTCGTCAAACGACATCGCGACGGGATCGCGAACAAGCGGTTCGGCGGCTGCAAGCTCAAGACGGTAACCATCCTTCACTACAATCGCAGCCAATGCTTCGTTCGGGTCTAAGGCCGGAATGCGAGGAAGTTCACTTGCATAATTGGGTTTGGAAGTGGTTGCCTCTTGCGCCGACACGTTGGGCGGAAACATATAGATTTGCGAAAGGAATTGCAGACCAAGGAACAGAAAAACGCGATTGCTTTGCATGGTAGAAACACAATCATTCGAAGTAAGATAGATTTAGGCAGAATCGACTCAAGGCAAGGAGAACTTGGGATAAGTATTCTAAATGGAAGTTCGCGATTATGCATTAGGGCGAAGGTGAGTTTCCAACTCTTCCGATGCAAGCACTGCGATCGCATACGCAGGTGCACATCGCGATAGAGTTTCGCCGATCGAGGATTTCAATCGAATATATTCGCCAGCCCCCCCTAAACTTCCCACGGCTGCTTCAATCAAAAAATCTCCGTGCCCACTCAGCACGACGCAGGTTGACGACAGCGACCGTTGACTCGTTGATTCCTTTGACCGTGTTGCCGTTTTCTTGTTGCGTTTTGCATGCGAGGTCGCGGCCATTTTCAGAACTCGTTCAACCCCTTTTGCAACCATCGATGTCTGGGCGTGAAAGACTTGAGTCGCGATCACATCGATGTCCGAGTCTGTGAGTGTTGAGCCATCTTCGCCGACCAAACGCGCCAAGCGATAGCGAGCCGCTTTGCGTGTGGCGGGTTGATTGTCGGCTGTCTCGCAGTTGGTTGGGTCATCCTCTATCTCGCGAAGCCACAGATAAACGTCTCGCGTCGTCGCGAACTGCTCGTTGATGACTGGGCAAACGGAATTAAAAAGCGTCAGCTCACGAACAATGCCAGCGATATTGGAACGCTCGACGCCCGTGTAAACCAACGCTCCTGATTGAAGTCGTTGCGAATCCGTTCGATCTTCAATGAGGATCTGTTCGTCGTGGATCGGAATGATGTCCGTGGTGGTTGAGCCAACATCAATCAGCAAACACGACTTCTTGCCGACAATCCGAGTCACATACCTTGCGAGCCCGTGCCAGTTGGAGGCGGCGACTTTCCAAGGGTCACGAGCCGCCTGCGAAACGGAAAGCCACTTGCCCTCCACGCTGTAAACTCGAACCAGCGAAGCGGGCAGCACGGACGTTAACTGTTCTAGGATAATCGCGACGCCCTCAGCTCGTGTTGCGAAGCAATCCGCAAGTTCCCCCGTCATCGTGACAGCGACGCCGCAAAACGCGGGGCACTCATCCAGCAACTTTGCGACCGATACGGCTAGCGTTTGCCATTGCTTCCACATGGGAAAAACACAGCTATTCGACCAGCCAGACGAATGGGCCGCCTTGAGGTTTGCACCTCCAATGTCGAGTCCTACCCAAGGATTGTCGGGGACGGATTGCATTTGAATTTCAAGAATGGGGTCGGTCACTAAGCTAAACGATCAGCATACAGTCGCCGTAACTATAGAAGCGATACTCTTGTTCGATGGCTTTTCGGTAGGCTTCCATGATCAATTCCTGCGTTGCAAAAGCGCTTACCAGAACCATCAGGCTGCTTCGGGGTAAATGGAAATTGGTTAGCAAGACATCGACTGCAGCAAAGCGATGGCCGGGACGTAGGAATATGTCTGTCTGGCCACTCCAAGGTACGAGTGTGCCAGTGCCGACTTGGGCCGCAGTTTCTAAAGTTCGCGCAGAAGTCGTCCCGACGGCAATGATGCGACCTC
>JAIPFP010000323.1 GCA_021736575.1 Pirellula sp.
GTGGAGCAGCAACCAAGCATACATTGCTTTGGGGCAATTGTTGGCAAGTGCAGCGATACTCGGCATAGATGCTTGTCCCATGGAAGGAATTCTGACAGCGGAGTATGACAAGTTGCTCGGTCTCGCGGATAGCAATTACACGTCGGTCGTGGGCTGTGCGCTCGGATATCGTCATCCAGAGGATAAGAACGCGGCTGCCGCGAAAGTCCGATTTGACGTGTCCGACGTAATCACGCATATTTGACGGTTTGACGTCTTTTGGGAAACGCCAGATCAACATGGACACGGACAAGAACCATAGAAGATGAACATGGTACATTCAGACCAAACCGACGATGAAGATGACAATGACAATGACAATGACGAAGACGGCGGACAGGTTAGTACGCCGTCCACCGATTCGGATCCAAAACTGGTTGCGTTGATGCATGAAGTCGATAATTGGATCAGCCATGTATGGATGGTACGGACGTTTCTCAAGCACTCGGATGAAGCGACCGATGACGAAGAATTGGCAGAGATTCATCGAGGGCTCTATGATTTCATGCTGGCACTTGGACCTTCAAAAGATGCTGGCGATGCCGCGCGGTATCTTCGCATTGCACGAAAGAAAATCAGTAAGCTGAGAAAGACGGCCGCTGCTTTTCGCGAACTTCAGCCAGAAGTGTCGGGGCACATGAACTTCCGCATGGCAGCCCAGTCGCTCAGCCTGGCAGTCCACCAAATCGATGAACTGTTGCAAGGATCGCCGAACTGAGGGGCGCACCCAGCCGAACTGAGGGGCGCACCCGGCAGGTGCTCCTCTAGTTGTCATTCCCGCGCAGGCGGGAACCCAGCTCCGCGTCATTCCCGCGCAGGCGGGAACCCAGCTCCGCGTCATTCCCGCGCAGGCGGGAACCCAGTCATCACGCGCACACCACTGGATTCCCGCCTGCGCGGGAATGACGGGCAAGTCGCCGCCCTGGACGTCGAGAGCGAGGAAGTGCCGCAAACAATTCGAGGTCTACTATTACTTCTTCGCGGCAGACTTGGGAGGTGCTGCGCTATTAAACTCATCGGCGGAGAGTTTTTCGATTTTTGCATTCGCTCGAATCACCCAACCGCCCTGCGTCTCAGCATCCTTTTGGTAAGCGATAATAGCGGGCGAACCACTGCTCCCTTCTTGGATCCCTGAACCCCAAACAACAGCCAACGAGCCCTTGGAGACTTCGTCGACCGCTACGGGGTAGCGACCTGCGAAATTTGCCATTTCCGCTTGCTTTTGAAGTGGCTTTCCAGAATCGACCAGCAAGTCGCGAAGTTGAACAATGCCCTCGCCTGCTTCCTTAGAAACATCCTGCACGGTGCCGGTACCGGCACCGCACCCAGAAAAGCAAACGACTAAAAATAGACATAACGAACGAAACATTGGAATCCTAGCCTAGTTCTCGATTACGTTGACTTCACCGCCCGCTCGGCTTCCAGTGGCTTGCCAAGCTGGAAAATCCACGGATTCCGACACAAAGCGAATGGAACCGTCCGCGTAACACGCGTTGACTCCACCGGTGTGGAAACTCGATGCAGCCATATGGTGCTGCAATGTGAACGCCGTCGTGCCGCAATTGTACCGTTGCGTCGTCTCGAGATTTGTCTTTCGGTTCCAGTTGGGCGGAAGGGTATGCGTATAAAACGTATTGATGGGCAACGATCGGTAGTACTGATGTCCAGTGTAACGCAACCATGAGCTCGTCGATGTGTTCCCACCAGGAAGGCATTGAGGCACCGTGCGTCCGTCGATCAATTGAAGGCCAGTGAACGCGGTTGTAGAATTAAAAACGGTCGAATAATCGAACTGATTCGTGGCATTAAACACCAGAGTACCCTTCATCACTTCTGCGAACATCGCGGTGTTGCTTGTACCATCTGTAATTTCGGCGAATTTAGGCCCCTTCAAAAGCTGTCCGTCGGAGGGTTGAGCCTTGGCGAAGATCCCGTCGATCGTCGTTCCGCCTCGTACGTTGGCCCCACCGAGGCAGGCCATGTAGTTTTGACGACCGGCTGCAGGACCGCCAGCAGCACCACTTGGATAGACTGCAGATGATGGGTCAGAAGGGCAAAGGTAGGATGGAACGTCATAAGCACGTGCATTCGCGTTTGCACCCGCAAGAGCAGGAATTCCCGGCGGCCTAACTGTGGTTCGAATCAATCCCACTATCGGGGCGTCCGAGTTAACGTTGTAATCGTGATTGAAAACATTCGCTTTGTTCGCTTGTTCAAGATACGCAAGCATGAATGCTTGTGTTGTTGCGTCCGACGTAAAGGTTGTCGGAACTCCACTAGCGTCTGGTTTGACAACCGAGTGTTGCCGTGGCGGGAGATACTTGAGCGCACTTTCGAAGTTATGAGACGCCAAACCGACCTGTTTCAAATTGTTGGAACATTGCATCCGCCGAGCTGCTTCGCGGGCGGCTTGCACGGCTGGCAGCAGCAGACCGACCAGAATACCGATGATCGCGATGACCACCAAAAGCTCAACGAGCGTAAAACCACGACGCTGGATACCCATTTCAAAACTCCACCAAACTACCAATAAAGAAACAATAAAAAGGTAGGTATAAGCATATTTATTTTCGCGGGAATTTGTAGCAGTATTCTCTGTTCGATCGTTAGAAACTCTGTAAAAAAGCGTTGCAAGTTTGGCGAGCTCTCCATGCCAGAATCCATCCGTGGAGCAGAGCTTAGTGCTCTCGATTGATTCGGGGTCTAATCATAACCTGAGGCGAGACGACTAGTTGATTTAATGGTACGACGGGCTTCCAAGTCCGTCGAACTCCCCATTGACGGACTTGGAAGTCCGTCGTACCGCCCTTACCCAATAACGACTTCACTAAAGCAACAAGCCGGAGAGCGAGTGGCTGATTCTGCTCCCTCACTCCCCAACCACTTCAACTATGTTTGGCTACACATGCTTTTATGGCCGCAAATACTTCTTGTTCCGACTTCATCCCATCGACACTTTCTAACTTGCCTTGTGCGGCATAGAACTCTGTCAAAGGAGCAGTTTGCGTCCTGAAAACATGCAGCCTTTCGCGAATCGTTTCGTAGTTGTCGTCCGCTCGGCCATCGATCTGGGCTCGTTTCAACAAACGTTGAATCAATTCCTCCTCCACCACACGCAGCTCGAGGGCCATGTCAAGCTTGAGTCCGTTTTCAACCAAATAGTCATCGAGCAACTGGGCTTGAATGATTGTCCGTGGAAAACCATCGAACAACGCTCCGTTGGCACACTCCTCACTCTGGAGTTTTTGCGCAACAATACGCATAACTAAGTGGTCAGGAGCTAACTTTCCTGCATCAATATACGATGCCACCCAACGAGACAATGCCGTGTCCTGACGCTTGACAGATCTCAGCATTTCGCCTGTCGAAAGATGTGGGATCTGCAAAAGTTCGACCAGTCTTTTGCACTGCGTCCCTTTGCCTGCACCGGGGGGGCCGATGAACACCAATCGCATTGCAGCGGCCCTTCCCATGCTTGCTGTTTGAGTGAAAGATGAATTGCCAACAATAGGATTCTGGCCGAACCCTGTTCGGCCCCTCGATTCCAATGGCTACACTGAGATGGTTCAACCGAGTTCCGGTTAGTGTTCCAAAAGTCCCTTGTAATTCCGCATGAGCAAGTGACTGTCGATCTTTTGAATCAAATCGAACGCAACGCTAACTGCGATCAAAAGCCCCGTGCCTCCATAAAAACCAGCGACGCTTGCCGAAACACCAAACTGCGATGTGATGATCGTCGGTACGATCGCGACGATTGCCAAGAACGCGGCGCCAACATAGGTGATTCGAACCATGACCTTTTCCAAATAATCTGCTGTCCGCTTACCTGGTCGGTATCCAGGTATGAACGCCCCAGAATCCTGAAGATTCTGAGACATCTCTTTCGGATTGAACATGATCGATGTCCAGAAAAAGCAGAAGAAGAAAATAAACACGACATACAATACATTGTAAGTGAACGACGAACCGCTTTGGAACATCGACGAAAGTGAACCAAATGCTCCCGATATCAACTTGGCCCAATCCGAATCACCAGCCAACGCATTCGCCAAAACTCCAAAGATCAAGCCAGGAATCATCAACATGCTGCTCGCGAAAATGATCGGCATCACACCCGATTGATTGATCTTTAATGGCAAAAATTGCTTGGTTCCGCCGAAGACGCGTCGCCCGCGTACGTGCTTGGCGCTCTGCATCTGAATTCGCCTCTGTGCCATCGTGATAAATACGACCGCGAAGACCACGCCTACGAACAAGAATGCGAGCACGACTAACACGTCGGGTCCAATCGTGTTGTTGGACATTCCGCTAAGCGATCCGGACATGCTACCTTTCAAGTCCCAAAGTGCCTTTGGCATCTGAGCCAAAATCCCAGCCATGATGAGCAAGGAAACACCATTACCAATCCCATACTCGTCAATCTGTTCTCCAAGCCACATTAGGAACATCGAGCCAGCAGTCATAATCATGACGGTCGTCAACACCCAGCCATACGAAAGCGAACTCCCGCCAGAACCATAAAAGGCTTTCGACAAAGGCGAATTCGCGTCCGCAATCACACTGAACTGCAAGTAGGCCCAACTCTGAACCACGCAGATGACCAAGGTCAGGTAACGCGTGTACTCGTTGATCTTCTTTCGACCCACAGCACCTTCTTTTCGCAATTGCTCAATCGGTGCCCAGACCGTACCTAACAGCTGAAAAATAATGGAGGCTGAAATGTACGGCGCGATTCCCAACCCGAAGATCGTCAATGATCTGAGGTCGGTTGCCGAAAAAACGGCAACTTTGTCCAGGAACGATTGCATTTCGCCCGAGTAAGAAAGGTTGCCGTTCGTCAAAATCGGCAAACGAACGTGATACCCGATCCGATACACGGCGAGCAAGAAAAGCGTCAGAAATATCTTCTGCCGC
Source organism: Pirellula sp. (assembly GCA_021736575.1). Classification (GTDB taxonomy): domain Bacteria; phylum Planctomycetota; class Planctomycetia; order Pirellulales; family Pirellulaceae; genus JBKCUI01. The sequence continues at coordinate 4,954 of JAIPFP010000323.1, forward strand.
AATTCTGGGATCGAGAAAACAATCCTTAGCTTTTCCAACATGTCGTCAGGTCCCTGAAAGTGATGTGAGGGTACTAACCCTACTAACGCGTATGGCCGACGTTGTCTTTCAACGCCGGCCACACCATTGTTTCGAATATTTCAATTTTCTGCTAGGCTAATTTCGTTTAACCGTTGGCATACGCGAATAAGATCGAATACGCCGTTGGTTGATAGTGAAACAAATAATGGTTTGCAATCGCAGTACTCTGATCGCCTCCAGGCCTGCTTTACAGTTGCTAGACGGACGCCTCATTCGCTTCGTTTTCGCCTTCGGCCTTGAGTGCGGCAACTCGCTCTTTGGGAGTCCGTCTGGCTGCAACTACATCCACCGTTCCGCCAGCCTGAACCACTTTTTCTTTAGCAGACTCGCTGATTCGCGTGACTGTGAACTTCAGAACCTTGGTCAGCTCGCCATTTCCAAGAATCTTGATCTCATCGCAGCGGACCTTGACGAGTCCCTTCTCTCGGAGAGTGGTTGGATTAACCTCTTCGCCAGCCAAGTAGACCGAGTCGATCGCGTCAAGATTGACACCGAAAACGGTAACTGCCCAACGATTATGGAAACCACGCTTTGGAATGCGTCGCACCAACGGCAAATCACCACCATTGAAGGTAGGATGCCGCGAGTATCCGCTCCGCGATTTGTGACCGTTGTGACCACGACCTGCGGTCTTACCGGTCTTGCTACCAATACCTCGACCGATTCGCTTGCGCGCCCGGTTGGTAACGATTTCTGTGTTGACTTCTTCTAAATTCATGACAGTTTAACGCCTCGGAGTCGTTCAACATCCTCACGCGTTCTCAACTGAGATAACGCATCGAATGTCGCTTTGATCAAAACTACTGGATTGTTGGAGCGGAAGCTCTTGGTCAAAATATCCTGAATCCCCACAGCTTCGCAAACAGATCGGACCGCTTGACCAGCGATAATGCCTGTTCCCGGACTAGCAGGCATCAACAGCACGTGAGCTGCACCAAACTTGCCTGTCACCGCGTGAGGAATTGTACCGTTCAAAAGCGGGATCTTGATCATCGCACGATTCGCACCCTTTTGAGCCTTGGACACGCTCGGTGGAACTTCGTTCG
>JAIPFP010000324.1 GCA_021736575.1 Pirellula sp.
TATAAAACTCGGACAGCATGAAATAGCGATGGTATAGCAACCGAGGCCAATCCGATTTCCTGTCGGGGAAAAAGCGAGTACTGTCGGCAGCATCTGACTCAGTGTGTTCGACGTCCTTTTTTCGGGAAAGCGAACAACGGATCAAATGCCCGGGGCCGGGGTTTGGAGCAAAGAAGAAATAGCCATGATCCAAATAAAGCCATTGCGAATAGGGCTTGGCCGTTTCGCCGAGCCAGCCGAAATCAGGCGCAACACCCAGTTCGCTGCGAGAAAAAAAGCGAAGAGGTTCTGCGAGCACTCCCAAGAGATGCAGCGCTGCCAAACCCAAACAAAGTCGTCGCAACCAAGTTGGACAGACGTTCGAACTCTGTTCCGTTGGGAAATTAGGATTGGTGTCTTTGAAATCGGTGGGCGGCGACATTGTGCTTTCAAGCAAACTTTTTTGTGATTCTGTTGGGCGGTGTTTAGTCTAAACGATTTACGAAAAGTATCCATCGCAGTCCTGCTAGCATCGTATCCATGGCGCGACCAGCAATAAGGGGACGCAGCGCTCCGTCCCCTTTTGTTGCTCCCTTTTGTTGCTCGAAATGATTTGTTACTTTTGGCCTTCTGGCTGCATCGGCTTGAAACCAATGGAGAAGGTTTCGTTCCGAGGATTCGATTTCCGCGTCGCGGTCAAATGCATTGAACGTTACGTTCTTGGTCTCGTCCATTCAAATGGCGTTAAACAGTGTAGAGCGATTGTCGTCAATCGCTTCGGCCTGGCATTGATTGGTAGAATCGCCCCAGATCGTTCGGACGCTGACTACGTTAGGCGGACTCGCAGTACCAAACGATTGAGGACAATCGTTTTACTCTGCAGGACCGGCAATAAGGGCCGCAGCGCTGCGTCCCAATAGTGTTCGCTGATGTTATCAGGTCTTGAGACGCTTAAGAAGTACCATGACGGGAGCACGGCGTTCCGGGGCAAGGCGGTGGAGGTGATCTTTGTCGGCGTGAGCCTTGAAGGCATCACTGACGACTTCAAACATGAGCTGCACCTCGGGAGGTTGCGATTCCAGCAGCTTTGCCGCTTCCGCTGGCCCACTGAGTTTCGCCAGTGCCACCCAGGTATCAATCAGAAAGCTGACCAGTCCCAAATCATCGGGGTGCTGACTGGACCACTGCCCGATCTCCGGCAGCGTAGATTGCAACGACGGCGTGTGGTCGAAGCAGACATCACGAAAAGCATACTGTGCAGGTTCCGACGCAGGGTCAAGTCGCAACCCGATGATGGCTTCACGCCTCGCTTCGTCACGCCTTGCGGTGTCCTTGGAAATTAATCTCGCCAGGTTGGAATGCGGGTGGTTATATTTTGAATCGAGTTCGATGGCTTTGCGATATGCGGCCTCTGCTTCGTCTTTGCGACCTGTTTTCCACAACACGTTGCCAAGGTTGTTCCAAGGAAATGCAAATTTCGGACCGAGTTCGATGGCTAGGCGATATGCAGCCTCTGCTTCGTCTTTGCGGCCTGCTTCGTACAACACGTTGCCAAGTCCATACCACGACCAGGAAAATTTCGGATCTAGTTCGATGGCTCTGCGATAAAGCGATTCTGCTTGTTCATAATCTTTTCGAAAGACATAGTAAATACGCGCCAGCTTGTGATGAGCCAGCGCATCTTCAGGGGTCCTGGAAATTGCTTCGCGACAAAGTTTTTCTGCGAATTCCGGATCGATCTCAGCATCATATCCTGTAGCACCGGTCAGACGATTAAGCAGATACGATCGCGTCTTTTCATTTCCCGCAGACTCCAAAGCGGCGTGCGCAATGTCTAGAGCGTCTCGCTGCATGGTGGGTCCTGATTGAGCAGTCACTTTGATCGTTGGAGCGGCGGAATCGGCAAACTGCTGGACGTCGAACAGGACTCGCAGCGTCGTCACGAACCAGTGCATTCGTCGCTGCCCGGATCGCCCGTGCCGCATCAGGTAGTGAATGTTGGAAAACCGATCCGTCAGCATGTACGCCTTTTTTTTCTGGGTTCCTATTGCTTCGACTTCGTTGACCAGTCCCAGTTTTGTCATCGCCCGAATCTGGGCACTCACCTGATTGCTTGGAATTCGAGTGACTCGGGCCACAGTCCCGACGTCGCAGGGATTCCACTCCAACGCGATCGCATCCAGAACTCGCTGCTGCTGCCTAGGCAATGCGTCGATGATCGCTTTCAGATACGGCGTATAATCATCAATCAGGCGTTCCAACTGCTGACGCAGTTCGCCGTTCATACCTTCGTTTAGCATTCGGTAAAACGTTCGAATCAGCCGAGGGTTTCCGCCTGTCAGGATATGCAGTGACTTGATACTGCCGGGCCGCTTTTCCAAAGCATCCAAAACTGCCTGATCGCCTCGGGCTTCCGCAATTCCCCTGAGGCAGTCTTTCATTTCTTCAAAATTCAAAGCCGCCAGCTCGAACTCGCGAAAGAATTCAAAGAACGGCTTGTCGACATGCGTAACGTCCGAAAACCACTGAGTTGCCGCACCGATGATCATCACTCGGCTGTCGGCCATCAGAAATGACCGCAGTCGCATCAGCGGTTCGTTGTGATGAATTGCGGAAAAGATGTCGTTGATGTTGTCGATCAGGAGCAGGGCTCGCTTGCCTGAGGCATCGACCAGCTTGAGGAATTCCTTTCGTGCCTGATCTTCAATTTCGGACTCCGGCAACGCCAGCAACGCATCGATTCGACGGCTTTCGATCGGCGAGGAATCCGTGGTTGATTCCCATTGCCGAATGCATTCCAGCCAGAAATCCGCAAGGTCCCCGATGCGGCGACTCTCTTCATCAAAAATTACCGGTTGCCACTGCTGTTTCAAATCTGCGTTGGACTGACTGTTCTGCGCTGTGACAATACTACCGGACACGGCACACAACAGTGTTGTTTTTCCCATCCCACGCGGCCCCATGAGCAGGACATGCTGAGGCGGCTGGTCAGGTTTGTTGTCACGCACAATTTCCAACAGTCTACCGAGCAGCGGGCGTCGAGCCGTGAATTCGGCCAGCAGTACCTCTGGCGGCAACAGTGATGGATTGTAGAGTGCAAACGGATGAGCAGGATTAGACATGTTGAAATGACGGCCGTTGAGATGCAGTGACGAATGGGGAACGCGAAGCGAGGAACGAGCAACGATCAGACGGTTCGATAACGCCAGAAGTCACGAAGAATGTTGGATGCAAATCTCAAGCGGCCATCCTGTTCAGGATCCTCACTGCGTAGCCTAATGATGTATCCATCGTGAAGCAGCGTCTCTACGACTACATCCAGATCGACCGCCACAAGTAGGCGTTGTGTGCTGTCGGGGACCAGCCTTGCATGAATCCCTTCTAGTTGAGTCGATCCGAATGGGCTCGTCTCCCTAGCCAGTTGCTTCAGAATCTCCTGAGCCAGTCGTCGTTCGCTTGGCGTGAACAGTTCATCCTTGGACAACCGCGACATCATTTCGGTGCAATACTTGTTGCGAGTGCCACGTACCATTCGATTTTCGTAGATATCGTCGATCTCTGCGGACGTCACCGGATTGCTCGTGCAATGTTCTTGAATCTCGGACAGAAACGTCGCGAGCAGGATAGGCCAGCCAACACCAATCCGATTATAGATCTGTTGAATTTCAGATGGCTGAACAGGGATGCCTTCGCCTGCCAGTCATCGACCGCTGGCTGCCCATGATTCAATTTGATTCCATTGCCGGCAATTGTGAGTTCGTCGATCCGCTTCAAGACCGAGCTGGCCGCAGAACTTGTGATCCCCCAGGCCTTCCTTCCGGCGGTTTTCACATAGCCGGAAATCCCTGTTTCAAGGGTCGAAACCAGACGTTTGGTCGCGTCCAGCATTAGCTTTAGCCAAGCGGGGATACTCCGCAATCCCTGCAAATCCAGATTGATCGCTAGGATCCCTTCCGGCGGATTTTCCGCGATATCGAGTAAGATTGACGTCTTCCCTGTCCGTCGGGGCCCGAGAAACGCGACGTGGTCGCGACTTAACGCTCGCAGAATTCTTCGACGCAAGTCATTTCTGGGATAGAAGTTATGGCCTGTTGCCGGTGAACCGATTTTCAGTTTTCGTGGGTTGCTCATCTGCATACTATACAGCAACACGCCTATTGTGCAATGGTTTTGTTGTGCAATACAATTAATGCACATCGTTATTGTTGCACAGTGTTGTCGAACTATCGGGTGCACCAAGTCAGTGCAAAATTCATTCGATCTCCCTTTCCAAAGTCTCGGAGGTATAGCACAAAACGACGTGTCTTCTAGAAACTAGGCCTGTCTTCACTCGACGTACATGTTTCGCTATCTCAGTTCATTCCGCTCAGACTCGCGCGGACCGGCGACAAGGCCATAGCGACGATGAATTACGACTGTTAATTGCGGGTCGTACTTTTACCCAACCAACTCGTGAATCGGTTTTCCCTGATCTAGCAGAGGATAAGGTCGGTTTAAATGATCATTAAACGTCACACTTTGGGCATCGATTCCCAAATGATGATAGATCGTGGCTGCAATGTCTTGAGGGCTGATGGGGCGCTCAACGACATGTTCGCCTCGTGAGCTGGAGCGTCCGATTGTTTGTCCCATCCGCATCCCTCCTCCTCCAAAAAGCACGCTAAAGGCATTACCCCAGTGGTCACGGCCAGCGTTACTATTCATTCTCGGAGTGCGTCCGAATTCCCCCATCGCCACAATCAGCGTCTTGTCATACATGCCACGGTCGATCAAATCTTCTACCAGGGTTGCAATTGCGCGGTCCAATGGCGGTATCAGAAGCCGAGCTCCTTCCTCGGTTTTATACTGCCCAGGTGAGCCATGATGATCCCACGGGACGCAGTTGACTGTTACAAAAGTGACACCATGCTCTACCAATCGACGAGCCGCTAAAGCGCTTTGCCCAAATGTATGTCGACCGTAGCGGTCTCGCAGTGAATCAGATTCTCGCGACAAGTCAAAAGCGTCACGGGCTTGGTTGCTCGTAAGCAATTCAAATGCCGCTAGCTGATGCTCATCGAACTCCTCCAGCAAAGGCACGGTGTCGGCCCTCAATCGATCGATCGACTGCCTTAATTCATGGCGGTCCGCAAGTCGTTGCAGGGTCAAACTATTTCCCAACGACAGATTTCTAACCTCAAAATTAGCTTTATTTGGATCCGAATTAACAACGAAGGGATTCCATCCGCCTCCCAAGTACGCCGCGTAATGAAACAAGTTATCGGTGCCGCCACGCAAGTCAGGGACCGCTACGTATGGCGGTATTCCAACCGTGTTTGCACCGCGTAGACGGGCCACTGCAGAACCGATCGCAGGACGACGTTGCTGTTGATTATCTGGCGCGTTGAATGCGGGACCCTCGAATCCGGTCAGCATCCAATGATTTCCCTTTGTATGATCACCAGTCCCATGATTGACGGTTCGCACTACCGCCAGTTTATCCGCCACGCGTGCTTGCTCTGGCATCAGCTCTCCGAACTGTATTCCTGGAACGTTGGTTCTAATCGCTCCAAACGGTCCTCGATATTCCGAAGGTGCTTCCGGTTTTGGATCCCAGGTCTCCATGTGGCCGGGACCACCGCTGAGCCAAAATAAGATGACATTGGAACCTGCTGCAGATGGTCGGATTGTTCCTTGAGCCTGGAGTTGCATTAAATTCGCCAGCGTTAATCCGCCCGCACCCAGAGCGCCAGCTTGTAAAAAACATCGACGCGAGAACGCCTGTTGTATGGGGTGCGATGTTTGTCGGCTCGCGTTTGTCATTCGAAATGCAAGGATTGTGAGTTAGGATGCGATTGCGTTTCCACTTGCAATTGCAATATTGCCGAACGGATCCACAAGATGATAGTCTGAAAAGGAAACAATTTAAAGATGCCTCCGCTATACCAGCCACCAGGCTCCATTGGTGAGAACGTAGATTCCCAAAATCAAATTCGTGGCGGAGTGAGCAGCGATACATTCCCAGAGATTCTTGGTGTGCCAAGCAAGCAGGGAAATCATTGAGAACCAAACGGCAGCCGCGAGCAGTTCGCCC
>JAIPFP010000325.1 GCA_021736575.1 Pirellula sp.
CCCCATTTCCGAGAAGTCGTCATAAACGCCTTGGGATCGACTTTGCACTTGCTCCGAGCTCATGGTGCCTGGACTCCAAACCAATGTTTGTCGCAAATGCTCGATGTGAGGCACGTCTTTGCCAACCCCCTTTTGAGCAGAGATCGCTTTGGCAGTTCCACCCAGCGTCGAAACGCCGTTCAGAACCTCGCCAGCCAAAACACTGTCCGAAGCGACGATCCAGGCAGTGTCTGCGGACTCATCGTCAGGCGGTCGCCTAACACCGACACAAATTTCGAGTCGAGAGCGGCGGGCTAACATTTCCCAGAAATTCTCGGGCGTGATCGCAAACAAAGCACCTGGTAATTCTTCGGCCCTCGCGTATCCATACTCGATCAAATAGTCGCAAAGTCGGGACAAGGCCTCGATCGGAATGTACTTGGCCTCATTTTTGAGGAGTGCGGCCACTTGGTGGCGGTCTAAACCGGTGTACTCCACGATTGCCTTGATGGTTCCAGGCCGTTTTCGACGATCGGGGGTATGACCCAATAATTCAGCAAGTCTAAAAGCGTAACGCATTGTGTTTTTATGCACTTCCTAGCGGTAAGCGATCGAAACGTGGGGTGCGAATCCTCCAAGTTTCGAGCGCGCACTGCGGTAATTTTACCACGAGTCTTTTCAAGGTCTCATACGACGGTCATCAACAACATTTCCACCCTAGTTGATGTCCAATCGTTCAATAAGGGTTACTAAAATAACACAAAACCCTCAGCCGCCGATCCATCTTGCGTAAATTTTTCTGGCTTCATCGGGGTTTTCCGTCCCATGCACGATGGCTCGACCGTCGGAAAAAACACTCACCGAATGGGGGGGGATGCTGAATCGAACCAGAAAACGGGACGCGAAAACCCCACCTTGGGTTCGCAACCGCTCGGCAAGAACTTCTAAATCGATTCGTTCGCGACCGCTCGATTGGATTTGAACCGCCCCGCGTCCGCAAAGAACGCGAGCAGTTGTCCCCACATCCCCTGTCAAAAAATCGTACAACCCTGCCGAACAAACGCGACAGCTCGGACTTCGTGGCACACGGATCTTGCGAACCTCGCCTTCCCAAAGATCAAAGACGCGAAGAAATCCATCGCCGGCCACGTCCTTTCTTAACACAATCTTAATCGCCTCCATGGCTTGCCACGACGCAATCACTCCAACGGCCGCCCCGAGCACGCCCGTGTTATCGCAAGTTTGCATCTGCTCGATGGGTGGTATTTCCGGCATCAAACAGCGAAAACATGCCGTCTTGTTGGGAACAAAGGCCATTGTTTGTCCTGATGTTCCTACGACGCCAGCATGCACCCAGGGAATCCCGAGCTTCCAAGATACATCGTTGAGCAAATACCGCGTTTCGAAATTGTCGGTCCCATCCACGATGCAATCAACGTCGCACAACCTCGTTTCCGCGGTTTGAAACGTTAAGTCTTCCACAATGGGTTCTATTACAATGTCAGGATTTATGGCCATCAAATGCGTTTGTGCCGCAATGGACTTCGGACGTATCTCGATGGCGTCCTCGGTCGTATAGAGTGCTTGTCTCGGAAGATTGTCCAGCTCAACCCAGTCGCGATCGATCAGTCGCAGGAAGCCGACTCCCATCCGACACAAGCGTTCCGCAACCATCGCTCCTAATGCGCCCATGCCACAGATTGCAATTCTGGAATTCGCAAGCAATTGCTGTCCAGCTTCGCCTACTTCCAAAAAAGCCTTTTGGCGTCGATAACGATCGTTCATAAGAACCGAGGTGGAAGGGAAAGTGGGAAGTGGAACAGTTGTCCCAATGGTTTCACACGCCATTGTAGAACAATTGTCCCAATTGTTTCATCCTGCAATGTAGAACAATTGTCCCAATTGTTTCATACTGCATCGCAGGGCAATTGGATACTCCCCAGTGATCGCTATCGTAATATTGGCTGAGCATTTGCAGGGTCGGTCGCTGCAGTCAGTCGAATGGGCGTTGGGAACTCAAGCACAAATTTCGTCCCACGACCGACTTCGCTTTGAACTGCGATGCGACCGCCGTGGGCTTCAATGATTTTCCTGGCGGTCGGCAACCCAAGTCCCGAGCCACCATGCTTGGTGGAGTAAAAGGGCTCGAACATTCGCATGGCTGTAACCTCATCCATTCCACATCCCGTGTCGATCATCTCCGTTGCAACACCGCCAGGAACGGAATAGGTTCGAACCAATAGCTCCCCGCCGTCAGGCATTGCCTCCAACGCATTCTTTACCAAATTCAGCAAGGCAGCTTGGAGAGAATCGCTATGCAGCATGATATGCGGCAAATTGGGGTCAAGGTACTTTTGAAGCCGGATGCACGATCGATCTGCTTGAGCTTGGTAGAGACGAAGCACGGCTTCAATATTGTCGTTCAACGAGCCCGGAGTCATGTCGAGATCTCGCATGCGGGCAAATCGCAAGAAATCCCGAAGCAGGTTTTCGAGTCGATTGCACTGTTGGCGAATCATGTCGACTTTTGCAATCGCTCGGCTTTGCCCCGGCCATTGGATTTCCACAAGCTCTTCGCAGAGCAAGTCCGCGTTCATGTGAATTACGGAAAGCGGATTCTTAATCTCATGTGCCAACGAACCAGCTAACTCCGCGAGTTCATTGTATTGCCGTCGCAGTTCGTCAACGCTCGCCTGTAAATCATTGCTTTTGAATTCGCCGACCATAAAGGAGGATTCTAGAGATTCTTTTGAGGCTGGCGAGTGGTGTCAAAGCCACATTGGCAACAAAGCGCTTAGTAGAAAGACGACCAGCAACACCCAAGCGACATACCACCAAAGGTTTTTTTTCGTCGAAGAATCGAGTTCTTCCTCATCGAGATCGTGATTGTCATATCCGCCGTAACCTAGAGCAGCGTGCGATTCGAGGTCGTCATCGTCGCTCGTTCGTTCGAGTGTTCCAACAGGAAGTCTGACCGTGTTGCAATGACGGCATATGGTTGCGGTCGTTGCAACTCGCTTGCCACATCCAAGACAATCCGTGAATTCGAGCTTAGCAGGTTTTCTGTCCGTCATGTCGATTCACCATCCTTATGCTAAACCGAACGGTCATAATTCCTGAGCTAGACGCAATGCTAGGTTCCAAATTCCGGGCGATGCCGCCCCAATTGCTCTTGAAGACGCTGCACGATACTGGTGTGCATTTGGCTAACCCGGCTTTCGCTCAGGTCGAGAGTTGCGCCGATTTCCTTCATCGTCAGTTCCTCGTAATAATAGAGAATGATGATGAGGCGTTCATTGCGGTTTAGGCCTTTGGTGACCAATCGCATGAGGTCGCTCTTGTTGACACGGCGAGTCGGATCTTCGCTGCGTTTGTCTTCGAGGACGTCGATCTCTCGAACGTCTTTGTAGCTGTCGGTTTCGTACCACTTCTTGTTGAGTGAGACTAATCCGACTGCGGATGCATCGCTCTTCATCTTCTCAAGTTCATCGATCGAAATTCCCATAAATTGGGAGATTTCGTGAGTGCTTGGAGCGCGACCGTACTTGGCTTCGAGAAGCTTCGTGGCTTCGTTCAGCTTGCTCGCCTTGCTGCGAACCAGGCGAGGAACCCAGTCCATCGTTCGCAATTCGTCGAGCATTGCTCCGCGTATTCTAGGTACGCAATACGTCTCAAACTTGACACCTCGCTCCAAATCGAATGCGTCAATTGCATCCATTAAGCCGAAGATGCCAGCGCTAACAAGGTCATCGAGTTCGACACCCTCTGGTAGTTTGGCTCTAAGTCGTTCGCCGTTGAAACGAACGAGAGGCATGTAGCGCTCAATGAGAATATTTCTCAAATCGACGTTTGTTGAATCCGCTTTGTATTTATTCCATACATCAACAATGTCGATGTTCGATGCTACGGTCGTCGCCATCCGAACCTCCGTGACTGACATGGCAAGGGCAATGATTTCCTGGGGCACAGGGAATCAATGAATCGTGTAATCTGGTTTGCTCCGCAAGCGAAGCAATGTGTGTGACCATTCCGTTTGTAACACACCTCCACGCTGCCAATCGTCCTGACTGACATCGCGGCTTGTGTCCTGGGAGGAGGACTCTACCGACTTGGAACTGTTAATTCCACATCAATTGAGCAAAGAAGTATTTTTTGGAACTCGCTGTCTTTGCTAGATTGCCTATCGTTCGGTATTCAATCTCTTCGGAGTATTGAAATTGCGAACAAGCAACCTCTCAAATCCAACTAGCCTTCCGCATTCTTCCACTTCTCACGTATTTTTTCAAACTTGCTCCGGTAATTCATTTCCACACTCTGTCTAATGGCAGAATCCGCAATTTGCCCAAACAACCATCCAGTCACTGCAAAGATAGCAGTTGCGATCAGGCATTGAGTCAAAATGGATTCGGATGTTTCACCCCTTAAAAGACCAAGAATGATCGTGGTCGATAAAGCGATGCAACCAAAACATGCTGCAAATGAACGTCCCAACGAAATGCTCACTGGGAAAGAGGGTTCAATAAATACTACGCCGGAGAGAAATCCCTCCGGGCTGGACACTGGACGAAGATTTCCGATCAACGCATTTTCGTACGCTGTTTCGGAAGGGACCTCGACCCAAAACTATCATCGGCATCGATTGAGCGGTTTCTGCACCCTGTTGCAAAAAAATTCAAGTTGTTTTCGAATACCTAAATGCAAGTCATCCCAATCCTCTCATTCCAACAAGATCATGGCCAAACAACACTCGCCCCGGTTTCTAGCGATCGCTAATGAAACGAAAGCCCTCATTCATGAATGCACGATCCACGAACTTAAAACACGTATGGATCAAGGTGAAAACGTGACCTTGGTGGATGTACGCGAAGACAGCGAATTTACGGCCGGACACATCCCCGGAGCCATTCATTTGAGCAAAGGCATTATCGAAAGGGACATCGAATCCGTCGTTCCGGACCCAAACCAAGAGATCCTTCTCTACTGCGGTGGGGGATTTCGATCCGCCTTGGCTGCCGACAACCTTCAACGGATGGGATATCGAAAAGTAGTAAGTGTCGATGGTGGATGGCGAAGCTGGTCCGAAGCCCATTATCCAATCGAGACCAAGTAGTGAAAGTCATTATTCCATCCCGCAAGCGGGGGGATGCGGAGGGCGGGGCAATCCCCTGTTCCACCCTTGCCAAAAGCCATGGTCGATTGACCAGACTGTCCCAACGCCGTACATTGTGAGAAGAGTTGGCAGAGCCCAAAACCCTTAGCAACATCAAGTCACATTCAATCCATGCTCGTCGAAAGGTCAACAGACGGATTTCGAGTCACGGTACCTTGCAAAGTGAACTTATTCTTGGAGGTTTTGGGCAAGAGAACAGATGGCTATCATTCGCTTGATACCGTGATGATGGCGGTTTCACTCGCTGACGAGTTGGAGATTAGCCATCGAGAGGATGGACGACTCCGCCTCAGTGTCGAACTGCCAGAGCTTTCAGATCAAAGTCTTGATGAAGAGGATTTGGCGTGGTCTATCCCCGCCGACCAAAACAATTTGATCCTTCGGGCGTTGGACAGGCTCCGCGTTTTTTTGGGAAAGCCCCATTTCGGCGCAGATGTCCGGTTGATCAAACACATCCCTGCCATGGCTGGACTGGGTGGCGGAAGCGCTGATGCTGCTGCAGCGCTCGTTCTTGGTACATTGCTGTGGACGGAACATTTAAAACTGGACCAAATCGCGACGGTTGCGAGCCAACTTGGCAGCGACGTTAATTTTTTCCTCGAGTCCCATCGCAACAGCTTTTGGCTCGCGCGATGCACGGGCCGAGGTGAGAAAGTCGAAAGCTTGCAATGCAAGAAATCGTTGCATTTTGTCGTAGTGCATCCGCCGCGAGGATGCGGCACGAAACAAGTTTTTGATGCGTTGCGACTCGAAACGTCGCAGCGAGTGTTGACGAATCCAGATAAACTTATCCAAGCTCTAGGGCGTGGAGATGTGAAAACGATTGGCGGATCGCTTGCGAATCGGTTGGAACAGGCTGCGGCAGGAACATCG
>JAIPFP010000326.1 GCA_021736575.1 Pirellula sp.
AGCGCTTCCAGCCTGTGTCGCAAGGATACTCAAGACACAGGCTGCTAGCGCTGGAAGCCTATGCCACCGCGCGGCGTTTAGGAATACACAGAACCGCTTCGACTACCAATGCCAGTAACATTATGATGACAAACCATCGCCAAATTTCTTGGACCAAACTGTTTGCAGACGCTCCCGCTTCGATGCGAGACCAATTCAAGTTCCCAAACAAACCCGACAACGATTCGCTACCAACTAATTTCCCGCTGTCTTCCTCGGCCAGCCTATTCTGTGCGATCAACAAGTCATCGTCCCGATAAACACCCGTCTGCTCGGCATACTGATTCGACAACGTACCGTTAGAACCCGCTTCTTGAACCGCTTGATCGAAAACACTTCGATCCAATTGTCCTGTCGTTACCATCTTGGCCGAGCCAATTCGAGCGGAACCTGCCGCCAAGACTCTTTGAATGGCAATGTACATCACGATCCCATCGACGGCCAACGTCGAATCACGCATGGATGGGGTTGTGGTGCAAACGTACACACCATTCTTTTCGGAACCAGCCGAATCAATACGCATTAGCAACGGGATATCATCACGGATGGCTGCCAAGGTCGTTCCTTCACCTTGAAGCCTGCAAATCCGTTTGATACCCAATTGTCCAACCGGTAACGGTGCTCCATTGAGTGTATTGCCAAGCAACTCCGAATCGTTTCTCCATTGCTGGACGCGAGTCAGTGTTGCAGCTTCGTTTTCCTCATTGGATGTGCTTCCCAATGGAGCGGGCTGCAGTGTCTCCCAGCCTGTCCATTTCAAACCGAGGGCCTGATTTTCGTTCGGATCTTCAGGCGGGAAGAACAGCACCTGCCCACCTTGAGCAACGAACTCGGTAAGCAGTTCAAGGGGTCGGTCTTTGGGCAATTGCTCATGCCAAACAACCATGGATACCGAGTTCCAATCGACCGAGTCCAACTGGCTCGAGGAAACCGTTTCCGTTATGCACTGGATCGACTGTTCTGGAGAAATATTGGTGCACAATTCGATCGCTTCGATAACACGAGGATTGTCGCTAACGATAATGGTGCTTCGAGCTGGCGGCTTCTCGTAGACAAAGTAACCGCAATTGTCTGCCATGTTTGTGTCCGCAGGAATTCGTACCAGTCCCCAGCCTTTGGCGGCACTGACGTCCCCTTTTTCCGAGGAGAGGGCAATCCGATAATCGTTGACTTCGGCTGAATCCGATTGGAGATCGACATTGAGTACACTGCGAGCACCACCGACTTCGATTTCAACCGGAACTTGAACCGCCGTGAATGGCTGAGAATTTCCCGCGTCACTGGAACCGTTCTCGACACCTGGCGACAATTGGCGTTCGATCTTAAAGCTCAGAGCAAGCTCAGTCTGCGACTCGCTTTGAACACGTTTTGCAGACACGACACGAATCGAAAGGTTCTCGCGAGAGACAGCCCCTAGGTCCAAGACCTGAAATCGAACATCTTGGGCTAAGCTCAAGAATCCTTCTCGCGATGCCGCCCACCGGCCGTCGCGACTGTGCCAATCACTCTCTCGCATGTCCGAACAAATCCAAACGGTTGTGTTGCCAAAGCCATTGTTTTTGATGTAAGCTAGCGCCCGTTCAAGCATACCCGGCATATCGCTGGTGTAACCATTTGCAACCAACGCCGGATGCGATTCCATCTCGCTGGGGGATTCTAATTCGAGAGGTTTCTCAATCGCGGTATCGAATACGACGACCCGCTGAATACCCAACGTTTTCAGCGTGCTCGAGAGCTGCATGATGGCGGACTGCAGTTTCGTGAGGCCGCTTCCCGGCTGTGTTTCTTGCATACTGGGTGATCTGTCGAGCAAGACGATTGCCACTTCGGTCGAACGGCTACCCATGAGACCCATCAAGCCGCTCGCCAATGGTCTTGCAGTAAAAAAAACCAAACAGGCAACCGCCAAAGCTCGCATGAGCAGAATCAACCACTGCCTCAATTTGGTATACCCGCTGGACATCTTGCTAGCTTGCAAGAGGAACATCATGGCAGCCCAAGGCACGGTCTGAAATCGGCGTTGATTGACCAAGTGAACGAGGATGGGAACCGCAATCAACGGCAATGCGACCAACATCCATGGCTGCAGGAAATTCATCGTGCACTCCGACCACGCGTACGACCAATCAAAAATCGCATCATCGGATGTTCGTATGTTTCGCTGGTTATGACCCGATGGTAGTCGACCGCGGTCTCCAATACGACTCGATGCAAGTCGGTCAAATAGGTTTTCAATGCACGATGGTACCGATCCGCAATCTCGGTTGGTTCCACAAACAGTGGCTGCCCACCCTCCAGGTCCGTAAATCGGACCGGCCTTTGGAAAGTAAACTCCATCTCTAACGGATCGAGCAAATGAAATGCCGCGACGTCATGCTTTCGAAATCGAAGGTGCTCGAAGCAACCTTTGAGAATCGACGGATCGACAAAGAAATCGGAAAGGATGACGACCAAGGCTCGTTGGCGAATCGTTTCAGCGATCTCATCGAGAATAGCTGGTAATTGTGTTTCGCCCTTGGGCTCTGTTCGTTCCAGCGTGTCGAGGATGACTTTCAAATGGGCGGCGGAACGTCGAGGCGGGATGCTTTGAACGATCTTTTCAGCGACACAAGACAAACCGACCGCATCCCCTTGTTGCGCAGCAAGATACGCCAGGGAAGCAGCGATTCGTCTGGCGTAGTCGATTTTGGTCATCTGCCCCTTCGATGCATAAGCCATCGACCCGCTCGTATCCAGCACGACACAACAGCGAAGATTTGTATCGGCCTCGAACTCTTTGACATAGTAGCGATCGGTTCGACCAAAAGCTCTCCAATCCAAGCGTCTCAGGTCGTCGCCAGGTACGTACTTTCGATATTCGGCAAATTCAACGCTGGATCCACGATGAGGTGACGCGTGACGGCCCGATACGTTGCCTTGCATGGCGTGACGCGACACGAGCGGAACTGAGGAGAGCCGCGAAAGAACCTGTGGATCTAAAAACGAGCGAGCTACTGGAATCATAAATGGGTGCCAGGCTTAATCCATTTCCTCGACCAAACGCTGAACAATTTGCTTTGCCGTGACCCCTTCGGCCTGAGCTGCAAATGTTGTAATGATACGGTGGGTTAGTACGGGTTTTGCAACCTGCTGAATGTCTTCCATCCGAACCATGTAGCTTCCGAGCAAGGCTGCCCGGCTCTTGGCACCTAAGATCAAGTTTTGGACTGCCCGTGGGCCGGCTCCCCAACTCACGAATGGCTTCAGCCAATTCGGTGCCGAATCCCCAAGAGGCCTCGTTTTGCGCACCAAGCGTGCAGCGTATTGGTAAATGTGATCCGGTACTGGCAAGTGACGCACCAATCGCTGATGAGCGATGATTTCGTCAGCCCCCATCAACGCGCTGAGCGTAACATGGTCGTCCCCGGTTGTCGTTCGAGCGATTTGAATCTCCTCCTCTTCGTTGGGATAGTCCAGCTCCACTAGGAACATGAAACGGTCCAACTGGGCTTCGGGCAGTGGATACGTTCCTTCTTGTTCGACCGGGTTTTGTGTTGCCAGGACCATAAACGGACTAGCGAGCTCAAACGTCTTGCCAAGCACGGTAACGCGTTGTTCTTGCATAGCCTCTAACAAAGCGGCTTGTGTCTTGGGTGGAGCTCGGTTGATCTCGTCCGCTAAAATGATGTTGGCAAAAATAGGCCCCTTGATGAATTGAAACTCGCGACGGCCTTGCTGCGTTTCTTGCAAGATGTCGGTTCCAGTGATGTCCATCGGCATCAAATCCGGCGTAAATTGGATGCGGCTAAAATTGAGCGACATCGTTTCGGCGATCTTGCTGACCAAGAGCGTCTTTGCAAGACCTGGTACTCCCATCAACAATGCGTGCCGCCTTGCGAAAAGACAGATGGCGACCTGCTCGATGACGGCTTTCTGGCCAACAATAACTTTGCCCAACTCGGAGGCGAATCGAGAATAGGATGTACGCAATCGATCGATCGCTTGCACGTCCTGGTCTGTTAACGAAGATGAAGAATTGACGCCGGACGTGGCGGAGTTGTTCATAAGTGCATGGCTCGGTCGGGAAGTGTTGCGAAACGGTCCCTCTGGTTTAGACCAAGCTCACTCCGATTGCAATAGGCTACGGTAATTTCTAATTCAAAGTCGGCATCGACATGAGTGTATCGATACCGGTTGCAGATCGAATGATTCCGTTCCCCACGGTTTGTATCCCCTTGGTCCACATGCTATTTTCATCGGAAAAAACCAATTCGGGAATCGCTGGCAGCACGTGCCAATCCCCATTCACGATCTCCGTCTCAAGCTGAGAAACTTGCCAAACAGCGTGTCCAATAAAGAGACGGCAATGGTCTGGAGTCGTTTGAGCGATTTTTCGTAGCGTTTCCGTTTGTGCTGAAAGATAAACGCCTTGGCTATTTCCACCTTCTGCCAACAACTCATTATCATGAATCGCTAAAACCGGACCGTTTTGAGGGCCGCCGAAATTGATGTGCGAAAGGGCATTCTGGGGTTTTGCTGCCCCCTCAAGCAATTGTTCCAGCAGCGAAGTCGTGTCGATTGCCAGCGGCCGATTGAGCATGATTCCAATCGTGCGTTCCAGCGAATTCTCGACAATAATGCAAACGGATCTCGCAAACACCGGGTCTTGCACCCCAGGCGCAGCGACCATCAAATACCCCGCCAGCGAGATACGCGGTGCCAAGTCATCTGAATTCGGAATTTTGGGCGTTCGATTCATTTTCGTATCAGTAACTCAAAAAAGTTAGATCCACTGCAAGGCTGGGAACCGCTCGCCTGTTATTACACCAAGTGATACGATTTCCACAATGACATTCTGATTATTTAAGCAAGCAAAAAATGTGCCGAGAAAAAGGAGAAAGCCTTGACCATACATCATTTGAGACGAAATTATACGTTTGGTTCCCTCTCACGAAGTGATTTGCCGGTAGAACCGATGCAACTTTTCAAGGATTGGTTTGCGCAATTACACGCCTTTGAGCTACCCGACTGGTTCGAAGTCAACGCGATGACACTTTCGACATCCAATTTGGCAGAAGGTGTCAGCAGCAGAATCGTGCTGCTCAAGCACCTGGATGAGGACGGGTTTCTGTTTTTCACGAATTATGATTCGGCCAAGGGCCACCAAATTGCCATCGATCCACACGTTGCGATTCATTTTTATTGGCCCATTTTCGATCGCCAAGTCCGTATCGAAGGCAAAGCCACAAAGACTTCTGCCGAGATTTCGAACAATTATTTTGAGTCCCGACCGAGAACGAGCCAGCTAGGTGCTGTCGTGTCGCCACAATCGGAGATCATCTCGGATGACGCGCAGTTAGCGCGGGACATCGATGAACTGGACAAAAAAGTTGGCGGACAATCGATTCCCCGACCTGAAAACTGGGGTGGCTACAAAGTCACGCCATACAAGATGGAGTTCTGGCAGGGGAAGCCGTCTCGATTGCACGATCGATTTCGATATCAACTCAACGAACAAAGTGGCGTTTGGACGATCGATAGACTGGCGCCATGAAGACGACATCCCAGCTCGGGCATTCCTGCTCCGACATCCCGAAGTGAGACACGATCTCAAGGGGATCTGCAGGTGATAAGGCCTCATCTTTACCCACAAAACCCCTCACCCCCAACCCGTCTCCCCGAGTACAGGGCGAGGGGAGCAAGATCAAAAGATGTGGGTAAAGATGATGTGCTTAAGGCACTGGGCTCACTTTCGAGCCGATTCGATCCCTCGCAAATGAGCATCGACACATTCGGGCATATGCTGGAGATGGTAGCCACCTTCGAGCAACGAAACCAATTTACCGCCGCAATGACTCATGGCCAAATTGCTAATCCATTCGCCCGCTTGTTCATAGTGCTCGGCTTCCAGGGTCAAGCCACCGACCGGATCGTTTCGGTGCGCATCAAAACCAGCACTTAGCAGTATCAAATCCGGATGCAT
>JAIPFP010000327.1 GCA_021736575.1 Pirellula sp.
TTGAGGTCGCATCGATGGCCACGCTGTTGGAGACGACGGGCAAGACCACCATACCGGATTCATCCATAGTGTTCACGTCCAACTGAAGCATCGGCAATCGATCGACACTTGGATCCTTGGCTTTGAGGACAAGGTAACAAAGGGGTTTCTCTTCCCAGCCGCTTTTTCCTTCCACTTGAATCGGCCGAGCCGGATTCATCGAGTCGAAGAAACCGATATTGATCATCTCGAGGTCTTCCGCGAAAGCTTGTTCGATGGTCTTTTGCATTCGATCCCGAAAGTTGATGGGTTGGTAACGGCCTGCAACAACACTGTAAACATTGTTTTGCAAGTATTGATTGAAGCCCCCTAGTTCGCGACCGATTGCGGCTGTGTAGCGGAGCGAAAGAACTGCACCGAACTCTTTTGTTCCGACTTGATCCGCTCCATCGATTGCCAAATGCAAGTGAATCTCATTCCGCAACAAATCTTCGTAGAGATCAAGTGTCTGCCGGAGAAGTGCTCCCGCTGGATGGTCACCCACGATTTCACTGGCTCGACGAACGACACCCGGTTTCACTTCGGGCGTTAGGCTCGGCAGTTTTTCGATTATGCGTCGAGCAAATTCTCCAAGATGCGATGCGGCCATTTCCGCAGGCATCTCAAGCAATTGTTGACGAATCAGCTTGATCTGTTCGGTGTTCTCTGCACCCTCGGTTAGCAAGTCCTCCGCTTTGAGCACTCCCAAATCGCTTGATCCAAGCGAGATGCTGAACCAAGTCACATAGACGCCTGGATCCTCACGCAACTCACCACGTATCACGGCTGCCTGGTACTGTTTGGCCGCTTCTCCAAATGCTCGAAAGAGTTCTTGACGCGATGCATTGTGTGTGGCGGCATCTTGGTCGTGCTGTCTTCGAAACTGCATATGATCATAAGCCAATGCGGCTTTGGTCATCGAATAGCGCCATGTGTTCGGTTCTTTGTGAGTCGCTGAATGGATCATGTCGAGAGCCAGTTGATAGCCTTCTTCGATGAGTGCCTCAATCTCAGAGTCACTGCGTTGGTTTCCGGCAGCTTTCTGAACGTCGCGAGATCGCCAATCGCCATTGAGGCCAGTCCGCATCGATTCTGCAAGACGAGCTGAAATGGAAGGCAACAGATCGGAGATCGGCCCCAAAACAGTCGTTACATTTTCGCGTCGAAACGTTTCGGCTTTACCATGGCACAACGCAAACGCACTAACGACTCGTTCGAGCGATCGACCGTTGGCGCCTATTTTGTCGAGCAGATCCAAGAGTTGTTGTAGGCGATCGAGATTCCGATCTTGACGACCTCGCGTTAACGGAGCGGACTGCTGTTGCTGTCGGCCTCCAATAAAGAAAAATTGCTGCGCGCGTCGTGGATCAGGCTGTGGATTGAGACGCAGCATCCAGATCTTGAGAAACTCGTCCGCCATCTCCATGCTTTGGCCGGGAGCCCGTTCGATTCCCTTTGCCAAGAAATCGAGAGCCAAGTCGGTGTTGTCGGCGCTCAAGGCGATACCGATGAAGGCTTTGAACGCGCGAATCGCAAGGCTCGGCTCGATTAGACTTCGCCATTTCTCACTTGGTAGTGCCCGCAACAACAACGTCGTTTCAGGAGCCACCCCAGCCTTGGGCGCCTGCTTGGTAATGGTCTCTTCGGCCGCCGCCACAAGGCTCATCGTGAGCAATCGCAATGGGACTCGCAATTGAGTCAACTCGATCGCCTCATCGTTGAGCAGTGCATCGACCGAATCCTTCATCATCAAGATAGCCGAAGCTCGTTCTTGAATACCGATTTTTTCGTTACCGATCCGCATGGCTTTCAGCGCTACCGCTTCCAAGCCAGTCGGCGCGAGCGATTTGTTAGCGAACACACTTTGCAACCATTGCGTTGCTGGCCCAGGCGGAATGCTGGGCAACAGCTCAATGGCTTGCCCCATTGCCTCGCGACGTGTAGCGAACTCGGCCTTGTCCATCAGAGCGATCTCACAGTAGAGATCCCAAGCGGTTCGTTGCTGCTGTTGGGCTTGAGGCGTGTTCCCCATCGAGGCTGCTTGCGCCTCATGGTAACGTGCATGAGCCGTGAGAGCTTGTGTATCTGCTTTTTCACGTGCCTTCTCAAGGACGGGAAGGTAAGCGTAGGCCTCGACGGCTAGCTTCGCATCGGATAAAAATTTCGCGGTGCGCTCGCGACGCCCGTCTTCTTGTGGACCAAAGAATGTGGTGCCTTGCCGCAGTTTGTCCAAGAAGGGACCGGTGCTGGATCGGGAAGCGGCTGTCTTCAACAATTGCGCCAAGAGTGTGAGTTGCCATTCGGTGAGCTCTGCCGGACAGGCTTCCGAAATCGCGAGTATCTCCTCGGGCAAAAGACCTGGATCGCCTTGGTTGGTCGACTGCAAGACGTGGGCGTATATCTCCGCAGCGTCGTTGCCGGCTCGCTCTCGTAGGAAAGTTTGGAGCGACTGCCATTCACCCGCCAGCACATTCAAGTGAAGCCAATTGGATTGTTCGTCGATTGGGGCGGATGCGCTTGGCAGCGGAATTGCCTTGAGCCCCATCTGGGCCCGCGCTTCGAGAACTTTATCTGCGCTCCTGGCGAAGTTTAGCTTCTTCACTGCCTTAAGTAATTCGTTCTTGGGATCAGGTATGGCGGTCGCCGTCTCGGGTTTGCTGAGCCCCAGCGCCACCAGCAAATCGATACCGAGATCTTTATACGTGGCCACCATCGCGTCTCGATCTTCCGGCGATAGCGATTCGTAATCCGCCTTGAGCAACGCGATCTCCTCATCCTTCAGTACAGGCTTGATCGGTTTAGCGGGAGTCATTGCCCCAGGCTGCCCGGTAGCGGCTGTTCCGGTCGTGCCTTCGGCGGGTCTCGATGTTTGGGTGACCCCTGCCCGCAGCGGAACCATAGGAACCTGCGCTTCGATTGGACACTCGAGGATCAGGAAAAAAGCTATCGAACCATAGAAGCTAATTCGCATGAACCGTACTCTCTTGAAAGTGTTTTTCATCGCATTTACCTACCAGCCATCCCCTATTTCCATCATCCCCGAGGCACCATTGCCCGGTCGATCACCGCGTGGTGGACCGATTCCTGGTCGCTTGCCTGGCTCGCCATCGCCAGGCCTCCGACCTCTCGGCGACTCTTTCGGAATCGGTCGCCCGATAAGCTCCGAACGGTCTTGTTGCTCCAAATCCAGCACGCGTTCCAAGTTGCGTTGAAGGTTGCTGGCCAATTCAGGCACTTTATCTTTCGAGGTCTTTTCCGCCAAAAAGCGAAACTGCTGTCGGGATGTCTCCGATACTTGCCGCCAACCTTCGGTGGATCGTCCCTCTTCTCGCAGGAGTCTTGCACCGTAGTAATGTGCAGCCGCAAGTTCTTCGCGGGCTGCCGTGGCCAATGCCATTTCAGCTTGACCCGCATTTGTTTCCTGCTCGCGAGTTGCTTGGTCCAGGGTCGCTTGCAGTTCTTCGATGCCATTGAACACTTCGCCAGCTCGGACCAAGGCTCTTCCTCGCAACCATCGGATTTGGTTGGCTTGTGGGGTCCCTTCCAAAAGGGTTTCAACCTCTTGATACCGATCAGCCGTATTCTTCCAAGCATCGCTAGCGGATGCATAAGCTTGTTGTTCTTCTTGAGAAGCCCGCTCCAACTGCTGCCTATGGAGTTCGTCGTCGTTTAGCTCAAGTTGCTTTCGAGCCTCGAGCGTTTTGAATTGTGCTTCGTAGGCGACGCTCTGCAATGCATGAGCCTCCGCTTCGGTTTTCCGAGCGATCACCATGCGATCGGCGGCAATGTCTTTTTTGAGAAAGCGTTGGCCAGGACCAAAATGAAACGCCAACAACAAGACGGGCGCTATCACCCAAAGGCTCCAACCCAATTTGATCCACATCAGGACACTCCGTTCTTAAGCATGTTAGGCTTCACCCAGTCGTTTTTAGCTGGCGACCCATCCCGCTTTAGGGGTGAGGGAGCAACAAGCACCGCCGGAAGATGGCTGATCCTCTTACCGAAGAGTAACAAGGCTGGTCCAAGAAAGCAAAGCGCTGTCCCTCCTAACGCGATGCAAGCCAATGCAAGCTCGCGCAATCCAATACCATCGGTTACTCTCGGACGCACCATGGTCAATTTATTCACGATGTGGCTAGGGAGCTGTTTGTTGTTTCCCTGATGATAAACCCCATTGAGTTTGCTGGCTAGCAGTTTCAAGGAAGCGGTATCTTGAGTCGACCGATGTCCCGAAACCATCGTGGGCCGAATCGGATCGCCGACCCCGATGACGATCGAATCCGCAATCGACGAGGGAATGGAACGAACATCGGTCTTCTCTTCGGAATCCCCATCGCTAACGATCACCAGCGTGGCGGATTTGGGTTGCCACTTGCGAGCGTAATTCAATGCATCGCCGACACCAGTCGAAAGCTTAGTCGGCCCGGCTTCAAAGGCAGCATAAAGGGGCAACCCATCCAGTAGATTCCTCACCACGTTCCGGTCAAAGGTCTCTTCGATGACCGGAATCGATTTGGTGTAGACCGCGAAGACAGTGACTCGTGTGGTTTCGGTATCGAGACGATCCAGGATGGCCTGGATGACTTCGCCAGCCCAAATCGCTCTCTTTATTTTCCCATTCGGTCCCGAGTCTGCAACGAACATACTGGGTGAAGCGTCGAGACAAACCAACAAATGTTTCGATGCCTCGAGTGTTGGCTCTTTCTCGATCGCTTTCGGCTCCATCCAAAAAAGCACCGTCAACCCAAACGCCAACAAACTGCCTGAAATCACGCGTACGGCAGGGGCAAAAGCCGTCCATTGTCGAGGGCGACCGCTTGCCCCAAATGCAAGGAACGCAACGCGAGCAATCCGTCGATTGTGCAACCATTCGGCCAACGCAATGCAAACGGCACAAGTTATCGCCGCTAGGCATCCTAGCAATGCAGGGCTGGCTACCATGGTGTGAACCTCAATCCAAAAGCACCAAGGGCATATGCGGCGAGCAAGCACAAGCCGACCAACGCGAACGGTTGAAAGTAATCCATCGGAATGGCTGCGGCTGGCTTGAATTGAGCAGGCTTCATCCGATCGATGTGCTTGAAGATGCGTTTGAGCCCACTTTCATCGGTTGCCACAAACGATTCTCCACCCGTGCTCTTGGCAATCTCCATTACGTCGGTTGGAACAGGATCTGTTCCAACGTGAATATGGTAGACGGTGATATTGGCCGCTTTCATTTCATCCGCATACTCGGATACGTTTCCGCTGTTGACGTCAGCACTCACTCCATCGGAAACCAAGAGCAGTAATCGATCCCCCGCAGTCGCTTCCGATACCATGTTGTCGCGGCAGAATCGCAACGCAGCCCCAATCATCGTTCCACCCATGAATGGCGCCTGATTGCGTGGGTTGGCAAACGGCAAGGCCCGTCGTATCGTCGCTAGGTCCTTCGTAAGCGGAGTCCACCGTATCTGTTGAGTACCAAACAAAGTGAATCCGAGGGCATCTCCTTTCCGCGTATCAATAAAGTCCTCCATCGCGCGCTTGGCCATCTCATAGCGATTGTCGGCCGTCATGCTTGAAGAAACGTCAAAGCAGATCTGGATATTGTTGAGAATCCTCGTTTCGCTGGGAACGCGTTGGACCTGCGGCTCAGCCAAAACCGCAATGACCACTGCCAGCAGCATGGCTGGAATCAATTCCCAAAATCGAAGTAGCCCGCTTAACACGCGCCGCTGCGGGTGAGTCTGATGATCGAAGGGAAGAGCAACCCCCCACGAGCGACGCTGGAGATGCCACATGCACAACAACACCGGAATGATCATCAGCAATAGCACCCAAGGATACACGCACGTCATGATTCCATCCTTTGGACGCTCGCCGTTTGCATGCCTCTCGATGCCAATGCCCCTTCCGGTATCGGCGGCTCTGGGAGTGCCGGCTGGCTACGATAGGGCCCAAGCAATTCGACGATGGCTTCGGGAGACCGATCTTG
>JAIPFP010000328.1 GCA_021736575.1 Pirellula sp.
GGTCGAATACAGCTTGGCCAATGGGCATTGCGTACCAACGAACGCGAATACAATCGCTTTCTTGGACCGGAACTCTTCCAGCGACCACTCCTTGCCTTGATAGTCAGTCAATTGGAAACTAGCAAGCTTTTCGCCGATCGAAGGTGAATTGCCAGTTAGGTTGTCCGTGGCAAGCGTACCGGAACCAAATGGGATGAGGACTGCCAATAGAATGGTTGCGAGCCCAAGGTGGAGGCGAATGTTCGTTTTCATGGCTCGGGGGATAGAGAAAGAGTTGAGTTGATTGCAAAACATCTGCATTGCACAAGGATTCCGAAAAAATCGGACTTCCGGTATGTATTACACAGATAGTAGCGCAACTGTCTACCCCCTTCGCCGTTTTTTAACCGAACTGGCTACACCGAACTGGCTACTTGGTCTCGTCGAAATACGTTTCTAGCACTTCACAGAGTTGGCTGCCATAAAGTTGCCAATGCTTTGACGACGGGTAGTCTTGAAGTCCTTCGATCCAATTGCAGTTGAGTTCGTGAACGGCGGCAGTAATTCCATAACGCACTAGCCAACCTTCACCCAAAGTTCCCGCATTCTTAAAGGTAGCATTGGTCGAGCCCTCGCGAAACCAAGTTTTTTCGCGAAGAAGTTCCTCAAACCGTGCCATTCGTGCCAAGTAGCTTTGGTGGTCCATCCCGTCTGGTCTCGAGACGTGTAACTTACCGCTCTCGTCATTGTGAAGTTCGAGCGCCAAGTGCGGTTTGCGGCCGTCCGCAATGGCTCGCTCAAGCCACTTTTCGAGGGCATAGTTTTCGGGACAAAGCTGCTCATTAGCCGGCTGATCCCAATTTCGGTTTAAATCTTTACCGAGCATATTGAAGCGTGTTCGACCTGCGGCAACGCCATCCTTGTTCGCGAGCGGCAATATTGCGACGCTAAATCTGTCTAGGAATCGCAGACTATCCGCATCACCCGTCAAGAGTCGTCTTACAAATCCTTCGATGACCCAATTCCCACCCGGTTCCCATGGATGAGCTCGTCCTCGCAAAAACACGCGATGAGGTGCAGTCGGTTTACCAAGGCTAATGATCTCAAGCGAACGGCCCTGAACCGTCTTTCCGATCGCTTCGAATCGAACGAGTGGGTGCGTACGAATTTCATTTTGAAAGTGCTCTAAATCCGACAATCTGTACGGAGGCAAACGCGCCACAAAAAGCGATCCGGAAGCAGGCAACTCCAAATTGAGTTCGACGCAATCGCCTGGGGGGAGCAGTTTCGCTTTAACCACTTGCCAATTTTTACTGTCAGTCGAAATGTACGCAATTGATTTTTCTGAGACTGGCACACCTGGCTTACCGTTCCAGACGTTGCGAAAGTTGTTGAGAACTAAACTGACTTTAGCATTCGGTTTTCCTTCGACTCGAAAATGCCAATGACCCGCTGCCCGATTCGGGGAGTCCCGTTCATGATCGTACAGCAAGTAAACTTGCATGCTGCCCGTATCGTCGAACTCCCAATACAGTGGCGAAGCATTTTCAATGCTCGTATCGATAAAAGAAATGTTGGACGAAGCCGCTGAAGGAGTGGCCAGGACAGGCGTGTCTGTCTGTGCAAGCGCCTGTAATCCACAAGCAAGCGCAAAGCTGACCAACGCAATCGGATTTATTCGGAACTTCATGACAATACTTCTTGTTGTTTAGTTTAGTGGGTCATCGCTAGGAAAAATTTACGTTCATAGACCCTATCGAAAATCTCGCGAACGAACATTCACGGGTCCGATTACCGATTGCAAGTCTTCGATTCGACCCACCAAAACATGAATGACCCCTTCACGGTTTTCCAAGATGCCGTGTACAAACCAAGCGTTTGATTGCTTGCACAGTAAATAATAATACTTCCAAGTGTCTGGCCGTATGACCAAGTTAATAGAACCTGTTTCGTCTTCCATTGTAACGAACGTGATCCCTTTGGCGGTACCCGGCCGTTGCCGCAACAAAATCAAGCCTGCAACCCGAACAAATCGGCCATTCCGCTCCGACGGCAGATCGCATGCACACGTCACTCGCTGTTGCGTCAACTGCTCTCGGTAGAAGCCAATCGGATGTCCTTTGAGCGAAATGCCTGTCGTTTCGTAGTCGGTGGTGACTTCTTCTAACGGACTCAACCGTCGCAAACTTTCTGGGATGATCTCATCTTCATCGATCCCACTCGCGTCGAAGAGCGGCATATCCATTTGCTTCTTTTCCTGGGCCAGCGATTGCCAATAGGCAGCTCTTCGATCACCCGACAAAGACTCGAGTGCCCCAGCGTCCGCCAAAATCGAGAGAGCTGTTTGCGTTAGGCCAACTCGCCGAACCAAATCGGTTTGATCCATAAAAACGGCACCAGAGGCCCGCGCAGCAACAATTCCTTGTGCATCTTCCATACGCAGCCCTCGGATGATTCTCAGTCCCAGTCGAATCGCTCGTCGCGGATTGCTTTGACTTGGCGGAGGTTTCGTTTTCACGATCGGATGAACGGTGAGCGTGCAGTCCCATCTGCTGTCGTTCACATCTGGGGGCAACACTTCGACGCCATGTCGCGCTGCGTCTTGTATGAGCTGAGCTGGAGCGTAAAAGCCCAAGGGTTGACTGTTGAGCATCGCACAGCAGAAAACTTCTGGGTAGTGATGTTTGATCCAACAAGACGCATAGACCAACAGCGCAAAACTGGCTGCATGCGATTCGGGAAATCCGTACTCCCCGAATCCTCTCAATTGATTAAATACACGTTCTGCGAACACTTCGTCTAATCCGTTCGCTTGCATCCCATGAATGAGTTTCAATCGAAATTGGTCGATAACTCCTGGGCGGCGCCATGCCGCCATGGCACGCCGAAGCTGGTCTGCTTCACCTGGGGTAAAGCCAGCTGCAACGACAGCCAGTCGCATCGCCTGTTCCTGAAATATCGGCACACCCATTGTCTTGCGAAGCACTTGAGCGATTCCTTCGTTTGGGTACTCGGGTTGGATACCCGATTTGCGAGCCGCCAAATAGGGATGCACCATTTGACCTTGGATCGGACCGGGGCGAACGATAGCGACTTCGATCACTAAATCGTAAAAGCAGCGAGGCTGCAAACGGGGTAGCATACTCATCTGCGCGCGGCTCTCAATTTGAAAGACCCCAACCGTATCCGCTTGGCAAATCATGTCGTAAACCGACGGATCGGCAGCGGGAATGTTTGCCAAAGTTAGTTTGCGTT
This sequence comes from Pirellula sp., assembly GCA_021736575.1. Lineage (GTDB taxonomy): Bacteria > Planctomycetota > Planctomycetia > Pirellulales > Pirellulaceae > JBKCUI01. The sequence goes on from JAIPFP010000328.1 coordinate 3,235, forward strand.
GATAGTGCTCGTCGATCAAATCGAAACTGCGATGGATGGCCGATAGCATGCCTAGCGCCAAGCAATCGACTTTCAGGATTCCGAGCTCATCCAAGTCGTCTTTATCCCATTGGATGATGGTGCGACCTGGCATGGCGGCATTTTCAATCGGACAGAGTTCATGCATGGGACCTTGGGTCATGACCATGCCGCCGGTATGTTGCGACAAGTGCCTTGGAAACCCGAGAAGTGACTGAACCAAATAGAGATAACGCGAGCCGATCGGAGACGCTGGGTCGATCCCGGCAGAGGCGCATCGCGTTTCGAGCGACTCGTCTCCGCCTCGGCCTTCCACAATCTTCGAGAAAGAATCGATTCGATCCTGTGAGAGCCCAATCGCTTTTCCGCACTCGCGAACCGCAGACCGCGTGCGATAGGTTGTTACCGTTGCCGTCATGCCTGCACGATCGCGGCCATACTTTTCGTAGACGTATTGAATGACCTCTTCGCGTCGTTGATGCTCAAAGTCAACATCAATGTCCGGCGCTTCGTTCCGCTCGCGACTAATAAAGCGCTCAAAAAGCAAATCGTAGTTGTTCGGGTCGACACTTGTGACCCCAAGACAAAAACAAACGGCACTGTTCGCGGCCGAACCGCGCCCCTGGCAGAGAATGTTCCGAGAGCGAGCGAATCGCACAAGATCCCAAACCGTTAAGAAGTAGGGCTCGTATTTCAAGTCTTGAATGATCGATATCTCGTGCTTGAGCATCGCAATGATCGCGTTCGGAACACCGCGCGGGTACCGCTCCTTGGCACCGGACCAAACCAGTTGCTTGAGATATTCGATGGGCGCAACACCAATCGGAGACGCCTCGATGGGGTATTCGTATCGGAGAGATTCTAGCGAAAAGTCGATGCGACCTGCAACCTCCGTCGTGCGTTCCATTGCGTCCGGGCAGTCGCGATACGCTCGCTCGATTTCCTTGATCGATTGCATGGCATAGCTGGCGTTCATGGGCCGTGACGCAGCAACCGCATCAATCGTGGTGCCAGTCGCAATCGCGGATAGACAATCATGGAGCAACATCCGTTCCGGCAAGTGATACAGGCAATCCCCGGTTGCTAGAAGTGGAACATTCGAGTCGCGTCCAAGGGCTCGCCACCGTTCCAACGCCGCTCGATCATCCACTCCGCGGTGCAAGCTTGAAATTAAATAACCTCGATCGCTAAACAATTCCCGAAACTGGTTTAGCCATTGACTCCAATGTGATGCTTCGCGGGGGTCAAACTTATGCCCAGCTGGACACCAAATCGCCGACGGCAATGGGCGGACGAATGGGGGAGTTTGCGAATCGATAGGAGCGAGCTGCAAATCGGCGTTCTCGACCGGATTTTCTGGCAAGCGCGGAACAAAACCCGCCAACATTTCCGCGCAATGTTCAGCGATATCGTGCCAAGACAAATAGCATGACCCTTTGGCTGCTCGCAATCTACCGATGGAAAGCAACTTGCACAGCCTCGCGTAGCCGCTTCGGTTTTGTGGCCATAGAACAACCGGTGGTCCATCGATTGGATGAACTTCGCTCCCAACGATGAACGGTAACTTCAGATCGCGAGCTGCGGTATGGGCTCGAACAATTCCTGCAAGTGTGTTTCGATCCGTGATAGCCAGTCCGCTATACCCAAGTCGCTGGGCTTGCTCTGCAAACTCGTGCGCGTGCGAAGCTCCCTCGAGGAATGAGAAATTGCTTTTGCATTGAAGCTCAACGTATTGCAATGTTCGATCCTTGCTCAAGGTGGCATGAAATCAGGCTTTGTCGAAATGGTTTTTCGATTGGATGGTACCATCCAACCGAAATCAATCCATAGGTCGAAGGTCAGCAACCACTGGGGTAAAGCCAGACGGCATGGCTTGCCTATCTGGCAAAAAGCCGGTATTTTCGCTTCCTTGAAAGTTTCCCCTCATGTTCTTCCTTGCGATTCGCTTATATGAACGCCGACGCCAAGCCTTACAAAATCGTCATTGGGTTAGAGGTGCACGTCCAGCTAAAGACGGAAACAAAGCTGTTTTGCCGATGCAGCACACGTTTTGGTGCTTCGCCGAACACCCAAGTCTGCCCTGTCTGCCTTGGGCTGCCGGGTGCGTTACCGGTGTTGAATTCCAAAGCCATTGAACTTGCCGTTCGAGCCGGGGTCGCTCTGGATTGTTCCATTGCTCCCTTCACCAAATGGGATCGAAAAAACTATTTTTATCCTGATCTTCCCAAGGGTTACCAAACGAGCCAATTCGATTTGCCGATATGCGTTGGTGGATCATTGGAAATCGACGCAAAAGACGAAAAAACGGGAGAGCCGATTCGAAAAAGAATCACCCTTGTTCGTGCGCACCTCGAGGAGGATGCCGGCAAAAGCATGCACGACGAAGCAGCCGGCAAAGCCGACACACGTATCGATCTCAACCGCGCTGGCACTCCACTCCTTGAAATCGTTTCGCATCCGGAGTTGTCTAGCGCCGAAGAAGCGAAAAATTACCTTACCGAGATGCGGCTGCTGATGATGTTCCTCGGTATCACCGACGGCAACATGCAAGAAGGCTCGCTTCGTGCCGACGCAAACGTCAACTTGCACCTTGAGCGGGATGGCAAAACGATTGCTACGCCGATCGTCGAAATCAAAAACCTGAACAGCTTTCGGGCTGTTGAACGAGCCGAGAACTATGAAGTAGCAAGGCAGTATGCAGCCTTCCAAGAAACCGGACTC
>JAIPFP010000329.1 GCA_021736575.1 Pirellula sp.
GTATTGTGGATAGGAGTCGAACTATGAGCGCCAGGTTAAAACCCAACCGGGAGGGCGAGACTTCTGCCGAGCCGGGAGGTTACGAAAACGCGTTGCCGGAAGGTTGGGCGAACTCAATCGTAGCAACCGTGATAGACGACTGCCAACCCGGTTTTGCATCCGGAGACAAGAACGTTGAAGACGGTGTATCTCATTTGCGCATGAACAACATCGGACTTCTCGGTGAATTGATTCTCGACCTCGTCAGAACCGTGCCTGAGAAGCTCGCCAAACCGCGACACGATCTACATGTCGGTGACGTTCTTGTTTGCACAACGAACAGCGCCAAGCTCGTTGGCAAGTGCGCGCTTTTTAACCTCGAAGGCCGCTACGCGTTCAGTAATCACTTGACGAGGCTTCGGCCCAATCGAAGTGTTATCGACAGCAGCTATCTACGATGGTGCTTGTGGTCACTCTGGAAAGCGGGCACATTCGACGACAAATGCAAACACTGGGTCAACCAATCAACAATCCCGAAGGAAGCGTTGCTTGAAGCTGACATCCCACTCGCGCCGTTGGCGGAGCAGCGGCGGATTGTGCTTAAGCTGGATTTGCTGTTGGGGAAGGTGTCGTCGAGCCGGCAGCGTCTGTCGCGGGTTTCGGGTCTGCTGAAACGCTTCCGCCAATCCGTCCTCGCCGCCGCCTGCTCCGGCAAACTCACCGCCGACTGGCGCGAGCAGAACAACGACCTCGATGCTGAAGCCGAACTTCGCGCAGTGCTCGCCAAAGCGGAACAGAGACGCGGAACTGCTGAGCCAACCGAGGGCCGCGAACTGTTAACCGATGCGATCCCGTCGTCTTGGCAACTGCCTCGAATCGAAGAAGTCTTCCGAATCATCGACTATCGAGGACGCAATCCCGAGAAGGCGGCACACGGAAAGAGGATCATCACAGCCAAGAACATTCGCATGGGCTACCTTTCGAACGAGCCCGTCGAATTCGTGTCCGACGAAACCTATGCCGAGTGGATGACGAGAGGCTTCCCTCGCAAAGGCGACATACTCTTCGTCACAGAAGGCGCGACAATGGGGTTCGTCGCATTGAATACTCGCGACGATGAGATCGCATTGGCTCAACGAACTCTGACGCTCCAGCCGTTCGACGACACGCTCGGCACAAATGCTTTTTTCTATTTCATGATGTCGAAACTTTTTCAGGACGTTGTCATCCTGAATGCGACGGGCTCAGCGGCAGTCGGAATCAAGGGTGCGAAGTTCCGTGACTTGCCGATCCCATTTCCCCCACTCTCCGAGCAACAAGAAATCGTGCGTCGAGTTGAAAAGCTGTTCGCGTTCGCGGACCAGATCGAGTCACGTTTGAAGCAGGCGCAAGCGCACTTCGACCGCCTTACGCAGTCGATTCTGGCTAAAGCTTTTCGTGGCCAACTGGTTCCACAAAACCCCGGTGATGTGCCAGCATCGGTGCTCTTAGATAAGCTCCGGGCTGAAAGAGAATCCATGAAGCGTAAAACATCCAAGAAGGTGAATTGAGGGCGGAAACTACTCCAGAGGATATGCGAGACTATTGCAAACGCCGTTTTCCTCGCCTCAGTGCAATTTTGCGAACTGCACGATTTGCTGTGCGTTCATTGCTCCAGACCGACGGGCAACCTCGCCTCCCGCTTGGAACAATACCATGGTTGGGATACTGGAGATAGCGAATTGAGATGCTGTCAACGTGGCTACCTCCGTATTCAACTTCGCGAGAACGACTTGGGTTGAAAGAAGTACTGCTGCCTCTGCAAACGCTGGGGCCATCATGCGACATGGACCGCACCAAGGCGCCCAAAAATCGACGAGGACTGGCAGCTCCGTTCTCGCGATGAACTTCGCAAAAGATTTGTCCGTCAAGTCGATCGGATGTGTTGGTAGCAACTGCTGCTTGCACTTGCCGCAAATGGGTTTGTCGGTCATTTTCGCATCAAGCACCCGATTCACGGCGAGGCACTCGGAGCAGACTAAGTTCACAGTTTGGACACTTGTTAATAGATGGAATGGAAATTGTTGCTAGAGATTAGATCATGTTTTCTTTCACTAGCAATCAGGTTCCGTGCGATGACGCTGGCGAAATCGAATAAACAAAGGGATCCTTTCTGTCGCGGTCTGTCGGGAATCCGTTTCGCAGAACCAGGTTCAGGTGTGCCGTATGTCTAGTTGCTCGGGACACCGCTACAATGTAGTTCGACAGACACACACACAGACCTAGCTATGTTGGGGGATGCGAGAAATGAAGGATCAATTGGATTACCAGAGCATTTTGGTTGCGATCGACTTCTCTCCTTCTTCCGAAGCAGCTTTGAAACAAGCTATTTGGTTGTCACGTCAGATCGGTGCATCGCTCGTTTTGGTACATGCGTTGCCGGAGTCGCAGAGAGCGGAGCATCTATCGTCCTACATGGCTAAGATAGATTTGCTTTCTGGTCACGGAGAACGCTTTGAACGCGAGATTCGCCAAGACTCCGAGAGCAAAATGCGCCGCATGCTGAAGGGCCTAGACGTGTCTGGCTTGGAAGTGAAATTCGAGACTCAACTTGGCGAAGTCTTTGTTGAGGTTACGCATGCTGTGCAGCAGAATGGCTACGATCTTGTTCTTGCAGGCACCCGAGGGCACAGCAACTGGGAGCATTTTTTTGTTGGAAGTACGGCCAAACGGCTCATTCGCAAATGCCCCTCATCGGTATGGATCGTAAAGGCCGAGCATGTTGGCCCTCCCGGAATCATACTCGCTCCAACAGACTTTTCTGATGTCAGTCGCAAAGCCATACTCGAGGCGTTAAGACTGGCCAAATATGCCGATGCTGAGCTGCATTTGCTGCATGTGATCGACTCCAATGACATTCAGCACGACGACGCCGAAGAAACTTCCCATGCGGCTCGATCAAGGCATGAAGTCAACGAAATAGCCTCCCAACGTCTCGTCGAGTTTCTGAAATCGTTCGAAATGGATCGAAGTCGTATTCACTCCCATTTATCCTTCGGAACGCCTTGGAAAGAAATTCACCAAATGGTCCAACATCAAAAGGTCGATTTAATCGCGATGGGGACGGTGGGCCGAAGTGGCGTAAAGGGCCTTTTTTTGGGCAGTACGGCAGAGAAAGTACTCGACAATTGCGATTGCAGTATCTTGACCACGAAACCGGATGGATTTGTCTCTCCCATTGAACCCTTGCAGCAGTAGAATAGTCGACCCAACACTTCCCAAAAGGACCATCGAAATGACGAAACATCCAGGCTACCTGCAAGCAATCGTTGCGACAGACTTCTCGCCCGCTGCTAAGGCCGCTGTGCAACAAGCCATCTGGCTTGCCCGTACTTCAGGAGCGAAACTTGCGATGACTTATGCTGCCCCTGACTCAATGCAGAGTTTCAAAACGGCGCATGAGATTCGGCAAGAATCAGCGGTCAAAATGAAAGAAATAATGGAAGATCTCGGTGCAGCCGATTTGGATGTTCCGTTGCAAACACGAATCGGACAACCGATTGTTGTGATCATTCATGCCGTACAACAAGGTGGTTTCGATCTTGTTCTGGCCGGCTCTCGTGGCCACGGGGACTGGACGCAGTTCCTAATCGGTAGTACCGCCAAACGACTAGTTCGCAAGTGTCCCGTTTCGGTTTGGATAGTCAAATCGGAGGACGTTGGGCCGCCGAAAGTTATTCTCGCTCCAACGGACCTATCGGACGTGAGCCGCAAAGCCATACGAGAAGGCTTGTGGCTAGCCGAACAGTCTGGTGCTGAATTTCATGTGTTGCTCGTAGTCGACTCGCAAAAAGTCCGTGACGAGGAAGCCTCGGAACAGCCGCCATCCAGTTCTTCGCAACAAGAAATCGAAGCAGAAGCGATGCGACAATTGGAAGAGTTTCTGAAACCACTCGAAACCGCTGGACGCATTCATTTCCACGTGACTCAAGGCGTTGCGTGGAAGGAAATTGGTCGCATGGCTCAACAACTAAACGCCGATTTGATTGCCATGGGAACGGTGGGGCGAAGCGGTGTTAAGGGGATGCTGCTTGGAAATACCGCAGAAAAGGTACTTGATACCTGCGACTGTAGTATTCTAGCGGTGAAACCAGATGGATTCGTAACTCCGATCGAATAGCGTGAACAATGCGACTGAGCGGAATCGCACACACTGGGCGATTCATGTGCATTCATTTCGCATAGCGAGCGGTTCGAACGCTTCGTACGAGAGAAATTCGCAGTGGCCCGGAATCGCAAAGCGACGAAAGGACGTAGCCACGGGTAACGTTGCGGCCATCGCAGGCTGTAAGGCATTCTAGCGCAGCCATTCAGGTCGAACAATCATAATGCCGCCAAGTAGCAGAATCGCAATGCCCCCTACTAACTTCAGCCAGCGCCCCTGCGATTCTTGAAGCTTTTGTTTGCTAAGGGTTGCGACTACCAGTAGGACCATGATTGAGTCATCCAGCATGTAGGCCGCGATGTACAGGCTTAGATATGCGTGCCGCATCTGCCACGATAAGTTCTGCTGTGTCAAGATGCTCGTGTATAACGCAGGTAAGCCCGCCGTACAAAGCAACTCAATAAAATTGACGAGAACCGCTAAAGTGATTGCTCCCGCTATGGCGCCTGTCAAATTTTCGGCCGTCACAATTTTTCTTACCCTGGCATAGATACCTGGCTTCGCGGATTCGGGGATGGAAAGACTCACACCCTTCTTGAACGCAAAAAAATCTTTGATGTGAACACACCCGATCAAAATCGCGAGGATCGCAAGTCCTACTTGAACGGATCGAAGATATCCCACCCACATGAAGACGTTGATCCAGGCAGCCATGAACGCGTAGTACGCCAACCCGCTCACCGCCACAAAGGCTCCTGCAACCGCCAGTATTCGTACGCGATCGCGCAGGTTGACGAGTATCGAAAGCAAGAACAACAACACCCACATTGCGCAGGGATTAAATCCGTCCACTAAACCCACCGCGATCGTAAACATAGGCATTCCAAGCTTGCTCGCACTCAAGCTCCCCAAAAATGGAAGTCGTATGGTGTCGTCGACCTCCTGTTCCGGCATTTCGCTTGAAAGTCCTGGAATCGGAAGCTCCTCCCGACCCTCCTCTTGTTCTTGGGCCATTAGCAAGGCGTACGAGGACGCTGCGAAGGGCAACACATGGGAGAGGATCTCAAGTTTGAGCTGTGTCTTGTTCTGAAACAGAGACGATTTCGGCTTTTCGGGCTTGTTCGGCTTCTCAGGACTGCTCTGCTCTTCGGGTTTGTTTGATGGTGGTTCCTCAGAAGGATCGCTACCCTTTGGACACTCGTGGGTCCAAAGCTGAAGCATCTTTTGAAGCCGACTTTCGAAAAGCACCTCCGTCTCAAAACCGACCAGCAATTGGTCGCATAAACAGACAATGGGAACACTTGCCCCGGCCACACGGTGCTTTTCGGTGAGTCGCGAAACCCTGGTGCTACCGACACGATCCGTTACGATATCGTGAAAGATCAATTCCAAGCCAGGGTAGGTTTCTAGGAAAGCAGGCAACCTCGCTTTGACCGAAGCACACCGATTGCAACCGGATCGAACAAACGCTTCGACTTGCAATAGTTCCTGTAGATCTTGTCGGGTTTTATCCGGATTGGTCGCGTGAATGACGCGATTGCAGCCGTAAACGACGGGCTGCGTATCCAGCGGCAGTTTGAAATGTTTCAGAATGGCGTTCAGTCGCTCTCGGTTGCGTGGTTCATTGTCTATGTCCCGGTCAACGAGCGTGATTCCACTGCGTTCGCTCGCTATTTTTTCGACCGCAGCCACGGCATCCCTTCTGTTTGGATCGCCTTGCCCCCCATAGACCTCAATCATGACGCAGCGAGTCGAAGAGGTTTTGGTCGATCCTTGCCCAAAAGCCTGAGGTGAGAAACCTAGACAGATGAGTAAAAAAGAAACACGCAATCGCCG
>JAIPFP010000050.1 GCA_021736575.1 Pirellula sp.
CACAAATCCTGCCAATTGAAATTGGGTTCGTCTTGTCGCCGCTCGTAGACATAGGTTGAGACTTGCTCTGCCAAAGTATCATAACGGACTCGCTCGCGATCATTCAATTCAACCGAAATGCGATATATATCGTACTCTGCCAGCGAACCGCCGCTGACTTGATTGATCTCAAGCCGATAGGCTAGTGGCCCGATGAGATGTTCCAATTGGGAGTGCTGGCCATCGCTGCGCTCAAGAGTTGCCGTTAAACCCAAACGCATGGGTGCAATACTCATTCTCGCCGCATCGCCGCGAATGGGACCAGGCAAATGGTGGCATTCATCAAAGATGAGCAATTGGAAACGGTTGCCAAAGGTCGGCATATGAATGCACGCGCTGTCATAGGTGGTGACAGAAACCGGTTTCACATTGTGGATATTGTCACCGATGATGCCCGCATCGTAGCCGAGGCCTTGAAGGATGCGACGATGCCATTGATACATCAAATCCCGGATAGGTGCGACGACCAACGTGCTGCACCCTTGGTCGGCCATGATGCGCAGCGCCACTTCGGTCTTGCCCGTCCCTGTTGGCATGATAACCACTCCACGGTGATGCTGCGTCCAGCCGCTGACCGCATCGAGTTGCTCGGGCCGAAGGATGGGTAGTTTCACTTCCGACCAAGCGACCTTCTGCCATTGCGGAACACGATCGAGCGTGCCGAAGGCATTTATGCTCAGGATCTGACGAATCTCCGGATAGTGAATGGCGATGGTTCGCCAAGTTTCCGCGCGGTCATCCCAAGTCCATAACTTATCCCCGAAGACTTTTTTGATGGCCTTCTCTGTCCATCGATCGAGCACCAGCGTACCGCCACTGAATTCAAGGTGGGCTTGATTCAGGATGTTGGCTCGCTGCTTGGATTGATTGGAAGTTTGTTCCACAATTTCATTTCACTTGGCTACGTTTTGAAACGTTTTGACAAAGCCCAAAGTATGGGGCTATTTTCGTTCCCTGCATCTTGATGGCGTTCGACATCGAATTCGTCTTTTTTGGTTTCGACCCATTGTCCTACATGCAAGGCTTCTGTTTTGCCACCGCTGTGGCCAAGGTATGCCAAAATAGTGATCAATCCGCCCGGACGAATCAAGCCCGCAACTTGATCTAAAGCCAGGATCGTCGATTCCGGCTGAGTTACGATGGTTTTGTCGCCAAACGGCAAGTAGCCCAAATTGAACATCGCGACCGATATGGCGCCTTGATGGGATTCTTCGACGATCGTCTTGAGTTGCGCATGCGAACAAGCAGTGAGCCGGCAGCGATGAAACGTCCCGGCGTGTTGGAGTTTGTGTCGGACGGCTTCGATCGCATGCGTTTGAATGTCAACGCCGTAAACGAATCCGGAGTCCCCGACTTGTTCGGCCAAAAAGAGGGTATCGAATCCGTTGCCGGTCGTCGCATCGATGGCGATGGCTCCTGCCGCTAGGTATCGTTTGGCAATGCTTTGTGCTTCTACGGTGAAGTGCATAAGTTACTTTCGTCGAGTCCATAACAGAGAGTCGGGGATCGCGGCACCCTCCATAGAATCTAAGAGGATTTCCGAAAGATGGGGCGACATGAGTGTTCCTTTCGAGCCAAGGCCGTTCAAGCAATATAAATTTGGGTGCGACTCGTGTGGGCCAATCAAAGGATGGCGATCGTAGCTCGCTGGCCGCACTGCCGCTCGCTGATCGAGGAATTGATGTTCACCGGCTGCAAAAGTGCCTGAGGTCATGGACTCCCAGCGATCCTTCAATTCATTTCGAAATCGCATGGCATCCAGATTGTTGTCACCTACGTCGTCGTGTAGAGCAAGCCGATCGTAGGTCGCGCCGATCAAAAATTGTTGTTCGCCGATCGGAACGGCCCAGGTGTGGCTATGAATGATATGCTTGCATTGAACTTGGGGGCTTCGGACTTGGATGATGTCACCGCGCGCGGGGTGGAGCGGCAAACGATCAAAGAACCGGTTTTGCCGAGCTGCGAAACCTTGGCAGAAGACCATTCGTTTGGCGGTTATCCTCAACGACTCAATCGCAATCGAGCCCGTAGAATGGATGGTGATCGCTTGATTGCAGTCGATGTCGGAGACAAAGAACATTCCGAGGGAATCAAAATAATGATGGGACGCGTTGAGATAGGCTGTTGTGTCTAGTCTTGCGGCTGGTTCGAGCTGACAAATTCCATAGGGAGCGAGAATGCCAACGGCGTTGGTCGCAGGAAAACTGGACGCGAGAATCCCACTCGACGGCTGTTTCCTATTTGGATCGATCCATCGCGTTTGATACAGATCCTTTTCCTCTTGATTGCCGAAGACCTTCAGCGCGGGTGCGACGTGCCAAAAAGATTTGCCGGTGGTCTGTTCGATGCGGTAGTAAAAGTTCTCTGCGATTGGATAGAAATCGTCCCATCGCCAGCTTGCTGCACCGCGTGAGCCCGTGACAGGAGTCACTAGACCGGCAGCAACGCGCGACGACGTCTGAGGGTCGAGCCGATCGATAAGGGCAACGGACCAACCGCGAAAATGAGCTTGCCAGGCTATTGCGGTACCGGCCAAACCGGCCCCCAACACAATAAGATCCACGCACTTAATTTGTCGATTTCCTCGCAACGTTTGAGGCTGGAAAGGCCACACGTGATAGACGCAGGCATTCACTTCTTAGTTGGCACTAACTTCTTGTCTTTCTCAAGCATACCCTACCATTTTTCCTAGCCACAAAAAATCACAAAAGGCACAGACCGGCTGATCAGTTGAATCGAACTTTCAACCTTTTTGTGGACTTTGTGCCTTTTAGTGGCTAGCACGTCGCCCTTCCGTACAATGGACAGCTAAAGTTACCGTCGTGCCTGCTGAAAACTAGAAGGACAGGAATAAACGGTAACCAAATCGACCCAAAAGACAAGGAAATCGCTTGCCAACGCAAGGCGACCTTTGCCTTTAGGTTGGGTCATTGGATATCATAACGGTGTGTAGATTTTCCACAATTTCATCTCCAGGTTCGGTGTTGCGTTGGAACCCTTTCGACTCGCCTGTCCTCATTGCTCTAGCAAAATAGTTGTTCGTCACGAACCGTTGTTAGGGCAAACATTGCCTTGCCCGAAATGCCAAGGTGCGATCCTGGTTCCAATGGCCCCCCCAGTGGGTAGCGAGTCAACGCCCGTCAAGAGCACGACTGCGCAACGCGTTTCGCCTGCGGCGGTCCCTCAGCCGCCACAGAGAGTCGGGCCACATGTCATCAATTCGGGTGCGATCACCAAAGAAGGGGATCCGGATTGGGAAAACATGTTGGCCAGCGAGAATTTCACGATTCCAGTCGACACCGAAAACGATTCGACGTTGCGGTTCCGACCCCTTAGTGATTCGGACAACTATGCTCTCGCCCCCATCGAATCGACGCCTATTCCATTTAACCCACTACCGACCTCAACGGACCCAACGCCGCTTCACAAACAACCTTGGCAAAGCAACAGCGTTGCTAAAAGGCGTCAAATTTTGACGTTGGTTATGATTGCAATCACAGGTTCACTTGTGGCGATCGGTTGTTTCGTCGCGTTCATGAAAATGGTGGGTAACGACCGCAAAACCCTTTCCGCATTGAACGGCGAAGCGACTACCGTCCCGAAGAATGCAGCGGGAGTCGTAACGGAACAAGGTACCGAGGAAGCTTCCAAATCGAACCCGGAAGCAATCGCCCAACCCAATACAACCACAGATCCAGACAGAGTTGAAACAGCCCAACCGACCGGGACACCAGAAATAGTCGAAACGGAGGAGCCCAAGGTCGACATTCCAGAGGAAAAAAAGTCCGATTCAAGTCAAGCCTTGGAAACAACCCCGCTACCGAACGCAATCACACCACCCGCATCCGTTCAGTCAACCATTGAGGAGGACGATAATTCAAGCGTAGCCCTACCACCAATCTTTGGTCAATTGTTAGGCGAGGTTCTTGGCAAAGGTAATTCCATTCCGGATGCGGGCTTTGGAAGGAATGAATTGGCGGATGAGTTGGATGTGCAAAATGCCGAACTCTATATTGATCAAGTCTTTCATCCACAGGCAAAAGCGGTCCCAAGTTGGGAAGAAAAAGGTAAGCTGCAATTGCATTCTCTCAAGATCAAGGACACGAACTTTCTTAGGTGCATCGATTCCTTTGGGAGGATGACGGGAGTTGGAATCACCGTTGACTGGCAATCCTGTCGCATTGCAGGCATTGAGTTGACAAAACCTTTGCAATTGAATTCGCAGGGCAAGTCGGTCGCGGAATTGGTTGCGGAAATCGTCGAAAACATGGGGCTCGAATGGACGCTCGACAAACAAGGCTTGCCAGTCATTTCCGCCTCTCGCGCAGCGATGGAATCGAAGTTGCCGCTCGATTGGTCTGTGCCGGACCTTTTTGCAGAAGGCTTCGAACAGCAGAGTTGCGATGCGTTGCTGCGATTGTGGGGATATGAAGACGTGTGCGGGTTTTCAAGCGGACGCCTGCAATGGAATGAGCGAGCGACCCCCATCGAAAAAGCCAACGTGCAAGCCTCTCTTAACGCATTGGCTAGCCTTCGCAAACTGCGCGACGATCATCCATGGCAACCCAAAAATGAAATTCAAGCCGTTTTCTCGCCGGATCAATGGTACAGCAGTCTAGCCGCACTGAATCGTCAAGTCGGTATGTCCGTGATCATACCGGAACCGCGGCCCGTCGCCGATTTGCTGATGACAGCTGCAAAGGCAACGGAATTGAATGTGTGCATCGATTGGCAGAATGCATGGAATCATGGTTTGATACCAAACAAACCAGCGACATCCGTGCTACGGGGTCGAACATTTCCGCAGATAGCGAATCGTTTTTTGACGGATTATGCGCTGGATCTGATTCCCATTTCAGAAGACTCGTTTTGGATTACGACGGGTGATGTTCGCCGCAAGATGGTTCGCGTCGTGCCCATTCGAATTCCGAAGGACTTGAAGCTGGAGGAGTTAAAGCAATCATTGAGACTCATAGCGCCGCTGGGGCCAGACGATCGATCGCGGTTCAAGGTAATTCCAATACCTGGCACAACGGATCTTTTTTGGGCGAGAGTTTGCAGTCCAAGGGCTGATCAGGTCAATGACCCAGATTTGATCCTCAGCTTCGGTTGGCAATAACGCCTCGATGGTCTAGCGCCGCTCACAAGACGAGACAGACACAGCCGACAAAGTCAAAGTAGTTCCACCAAAGTAGTAGGCACATTCCATGTGCCGTCCACCTAGAATCTTGGCAAAAGCTTGACTGCGAACGGCACGGCGGAGCGTGCTTGCTACTTTTTGTGGGCTGTGTCAAAGGCTTCACTATAAATGCTTGCTAATGATTCGACATCGTCAAACTTAGGCGATCGGCAGACCAAAAACTACCACGTAGCCCAGGCTGCCAGCCTGTAATAGTCAAAAAAGCACAGGCTAGCAGCCTGTGCTACGGGCTCGCAGAGCCTGACACGTATCTACCCTGAATCATCTAGATAAGCTAGATCATCGATCTTGACTTTGTGTCGATCATTCTGCGATAACAGCGAGGATGATTTGTAATTCTGGGCCAATGAGATCCATCGACTGACGACGTAGAGCCAATGGGAACATGACTTCGAACATTCGAAACACGTTTGCTCACCCACTTCCTGAGAGGATCTTCGTTGACGCTTCGCACACGTGCGCTTCGGGGAAAAATTCGGGAATTGAAAGGGTGGTACGAAGCCTCCTTGCTGAATGTGGGCATTGGTGTGAGTCCGACGGTCTTCCAGTCCCTCAGTCGGTGACACACCATGCAGGCCAATTTTTTTGTGTTGAGAATCAAGTAGAAAAACAATTTATGCATGTCGCTTCGCTTGAAGCGAACGTCCGAAGCAAACTGCCGAATTGGTATTTGGGGCTTGCCCAACGTCTCTGCAAAAGTCTGAAATCTCCTAGATTGAGGAAGTGGTTACTGCCTGAGGCCGGTCACTTGGGTTTGTTCAAGTTGCCGCACAACCTATACGACTCTTGGATTCGCCTAAATCTACCTTTGCATTCGAGTGCAGTCGTTCCAACGACTCAAGATTTGTTTCTGTTGCCAGACGCTTACTGGACAAGGCGCGGCGTTTGGGCAGCCGCTGCAGCTGCACGCGAGCAAGGTGCGACCATTGCGACGTTGATTTACGACCTGATCCCATTAACGCACCCTCAGTATGTTGGTACCAAACGCAAAGAGGGATTTCGACGTTACCTTCATCAGGCCATTGAACACTCCGATTTGATCGTTGCTATATCGCGCACAGTTCAAGAAGATGTCGAAGCTTATATTCGCGATCATCGCTGCCAATTCAATCGTGTCCCGTCAAGTGTCCACCATTTTACATTGGGGGCCGAATTGAGCTTGGTCCAAGGTGCAGTCCGGCCGGCTGTGCTTGAGCTCTTTTCGGAGGATGCTGCTGTTACCAACCAAAAGAACCCTTACTTGATGGTCGCGACATTCGATCCACGCAAGAATCATCATTATCTGCTCGATGCGTTCGATCTACTTTGGAAAAATCGCAGGGACTTACGGTTGTGTCTGATCGGTCGAGTTGGATCGCTGTGCGAGGATGTGATTCAACGGATTCGAAGTCATCCGGCCTTGAACAAGCAACTGTTCGCATTTTATGACATCCAGGATTCAGAACTTCAACATTGCTACCAAACTTGTCGGGGAGTTGTTTTTCCGTCGATCGTCGAGGGCTTTGGGCTACCGATCGTCGAATCCCTTTGGTTTGGAAAACGAACATTTGCCAGCAACACGCCGATCCACCGGGAAGTAGGAAAAAACGATTGTGTCTATTTTGACTTGGAATCGCCAAGCTCACTCGCAACCGAAATTGAGAAATGGGAATTGATTGCTGACACGCCTGAGCATCAACTTCCAACGCGAAGGCCCACAACTTGGACGGAGAGCAGCAAGCAACTAATGATGCACTGCTTGAACACGCATCGCAAGCTTCGGACCGACTCGGACAGAGTGCATAACAAAGCAGCTTGATGTCGGCATTGTCATTTGTCATTTGTCATTTGTCATTTGTCATTTGTTGGCCACCCCCTGAGAATTTTCTCCCCTCGCCCCGGTACTTCGCGGTACTCCGGGTAGAGGGTGTAGGAGGGTGAGGGGCGAACCACGTATCATCCCCAGGATACAACGGCGATTCCAATGCACTCAGCCCCTCATCCCCAGCCCCTCATCCCCAGCCCTTCTCCCCGGAGTACCGGGGAGAAGGGAGCAAGAATCTATTAGTAATTGTCAGTCGGCAGTCGGGACGGCTAGCCTAACTAAGAACTAAGAACTAAGAACTAAGAACTAAGAACCAAGAACCAAGAACCAAGAACTAAGAACCAAGAACCAAGAACCAAGGACAACTGCCCACACTGGCAAGCATGGCTAGACTCGGATAAAGTGTTGGAGACTTTGTTCGCCCACTGCCCTACGATAGGAAACTGAATTTTGCGAGTTGTGATTCTAGACTCATCCGATCAAGTGACGAATTTCGCGGCCGACATGGTATGCGAAGTGATAAACACCCGAACTCAAAGCAGTACGCCAGCCGTTCTGGGGCTAGCAACCGGCGGAACTCCGTTGGGACTCTATCGCGAACTCATCCGCCGTTGCACACTTGGGGACGTCTCATTCCAAAATGTGGAGACTTTCAACCTGGATGAGTATGTGGGTGTTGAGCCGTCCAGCCCGCAAAGCTACCACTATTACATGCTTGAAAATCTATTCTCGCATGTCGACATCGACTTGGCCCGTACGCATGTCCCCGAAACTTGGAACGTAGATCTTGAGCAAAGCGCGCTTCATTTTGAACGAAAAATCGAACAAGCGGGTGGCATCGAGTTGCAGATCCTGGGTATTGGTTCTGATGCACACATCGGATTCAATGAAATTGGATCTTCGCTAGGCTCGCGAACTCGGGTGAAGACGTTGACACAGCGAACTCGCGATGACAACGCTCGCTACTTCGATCGCGCGGACCAAGTTCCGCGAACCGCCCTGACCATGGGGATTCAAACGATTCTCGAAAGCCAATCGATCTTGTTGCTGGCGACGGGCGAAGGCAAATCACGTGCGATCCGAAATACGGTCGAAGGACCAATCACCGCATCGGTACCTGCAAGCGTGTTGCAACTTCACCCAAATGTCACGCTCGTAATCGATCAGCCTGCATCGGTCGAGCTTGCCAATCGAGACTATTACTTGGAATCCGAGCGCAACCGAACCGGCTTTTCTCGGTCGTCTTGAAGCACTTCGTCGGTGCTTTCGGGATCGACTTTACGGCAGCATTCCGTGAGCCGTTCCACCAAGGCATCGAGCGGCATTTCCCATGTTTCCGGCGTACTGTTTTCTGGAGCAATCTGGCTGATTTCTTCTACGAGCAAAATGAATCGAAGCACATGCCGGAACAACATCCCTTCTTGCTTCTGAAATCCTCGAGCCGCGATATACTTATGAAACTCGCAGTTGAACTCAAGCAACTCACCGACGACCCAAACACCACGTGTGTACACATCGTGAACACGGGGGAAGTCATAGTTGAATAGCCGCCTCATCTTCTCTGCCAGCGAGATTGGCCTGGGCGGCGGCGGCTTAAACCGATCATCGCTATAACGCGAACGCGTTGTCCCGCCCGCGGTTGCCGCTAACGTTTCTGCGTCTGGCTCCTCTTCCTCGTCCGGCCATTGACCCGTCAACTCGGAAGCACCGGCCAGTCCAAGTTCAAGCAGTTTTGGATGCAAGATTTCAGTCGCAAGCGGGCCGAACGGCATTACCTCCAGCGTTGGAACTTGAACCAATTTAGAAATGTTGGCGGGTAGTTCTAGAACGCTCTCCAAGGCTTGAATCCGTTCAGCTTCGTTGGCATATTGGAGCAGATTAATCATGAAAAGTCCGTAGAGTGGATTCATGCTCCGAAGTTGCGAAACAAGTTCCAATCGGTCGGTCGGTTCCGCACGATCGGGCCGATAGGTATCCAAATCGTAACCGCGACCGGCTTGCTCATTGGCGATAATTTGAGCCATCTCGGCCGCGGAAGCTTCTGGGTCGTCTTCGTCATCGCCCGTTTCGAGTGATTCAGTCGGCGAAGCTGTTCCGGTTAGGTTCGCGGTTTGAGCCGAGTATGCAATCCAGGGCTTACGCTCAGGTAATGCATTGGCTTTTTCCTTTTCAGCAATCTCCTTGCGGGCCACTTCGACCGAAGGCGTTGGCCTTGGATGCAAGTTGACATACCCTGCGGTCCATAGCGTGATGAGCATTTGGTTCAATTCGCGTTGGGCTTGAGCGATTTCATTGTTGGGAAGCAATCGCTTGCCAACCAAATCACGCAACGGCTGAACATTCGAATCATTGAGCAAAACATATGCCAATAGTCGCCAAGGAAGCAGCCCTTTGCTGGCGAGCCTTGCCGCCGGAGCAAGGCAAAGCTTTTCAAACTGCTCGCGGGTCCAATAGGTTTCGCCAGCTCGCTTGGTCGGCATTTTCTTCTTCAATTGCTTTTTCGCCCGGAGCAAGTTTGGGTCCTTGGTGTCCTCTGGGATCAGGTCGTATTGCTTTCGCCATCGCAAATACTTGACATCATCTTCGTGAGCCAGGACGTAGACGAACCCCTTCGAGTCGAATTGAGGTCTGCCCGCTCGGCCAAAGATTTGCTGAGCTGAACTTGGCTCGATGATTTTTTTCTTTCCGAACGGGCCTTTGACCATGCTCGGCATAATGACGCTTCGGGCGGGGAGGTTGATGCCAGCCGAGAGCGTTTCGGTGCATACCGTAATGCTCAGCAACTTCTCTTGGAACAATTGCTCGACAATTCGGCGGTATCGCGGCATAAGGCCAGCGTGATGGACACCGACGCCCCGAATCAAGATCTGTTTCAGTTTGGGGCCTGCACCCTGCGTAAAGTCGAAAGCCTCGAGTCGCTTTGTGAGAAACGCTTGTCGTTCTTTGTCGATCAACTTTTTCCCTTTGAGTAACTCGGCAACTTGCCAGCATTGATCGCGGTTAAAACAAAAGACCAAACCAGGCGTTCGACGTTTGGCCTCGTCCCCTTCGGCAATGCGTTCCAAGTGCTCATCCAGATAGGCATCATCCACCCACTCAAATTGCAACGGCACCTTTCGGTCCGAACTCTGAACCAATTCGAGGCTGCGTCCATGCGCTCGCATCAACCAACTACAAAACTCGACGCTGTTACCAATCGTAGCCGATAGCAACATGATCCTCGTATGACGCGGCAGCATGCCAAGGCTCAGCTCCCACACAATGCCTCGTTCTGGATCATTGAACGAGTGGAACTCATCCATCACAACTGAGGATACAGACTCGAAGGAATCGGGATCCTGCATCAAACGATTGAGTAAGATTTCGGCCACAACGACTAATACGGGAGCATCTGGATTGACGCGTCGATTGCCCGTGACAAGGCCGATACTGGAAGCGGGAAATCCCCATCGCACCGCGGCTTCCTGAATCTCGGTGAGTTTTTGGTCGGTGAGTGCAATGAGCGGAGTCGTGTAGTAGCACTGCTTGCCCGTTCGAAGGGCCTCATAAATTGCGGACTCCGCGATCAGCGTTTTACCGGTGCCGGTCGGAGCGCAAACGAGGACCCCTTGTTCACACGAGAACCAGGCATAGAGAGCTTCCTCTTGGACTGGATAGGGAGTGTAGATCAGTCGCTCGAAGTACTCGGCGGCTAATGTATCACGATCGACAGGCGGACTTGATTGAGGGTTCATAAGGCTAGCATTGTACGGACAAATCGCGTTTCGGCGCACCACCGAATAAAAAAGGGTGCAGGTGTGCTGGGGATGAGGGGCAAAAATGTTGCTGCCCCATTCGGGGCGAAAGGACTAATAGCCCAACGGGCTTAAATATTGCAGCCCAGGGCAGGCCTGATGAAAATGTTGTAGTCGAGGTTGCTTAAGAAGTTTGAAATACGTTCCTCAACCATGAATAGACTCTGGCTCCCTTCTCCCCGGTACTCCGGGGAGAAGGGCTGGGGATGAGGGGCTAGGAGCGTTGCTGCCCTGGGCGACGATTTGGCGATTCCTGTCATGCACCCATAGAAAATCAATCTTGAAATTGATCTATATTTTTTGAAACGTGTTCGTGTAGCATCGGACGGTTGGTCGAGCAGCGTTTTGTTTGTGGTCACCTTTTACGGCCCAAAACATTACGGTCGCACCAGGGCTGGAAGGACTTCACGGCGATGGCAGTATTTGGACGCCAGAAACGGCAATCTCGATTCTATTGGGCAGAACTGGGCTTTATGGCTCTCGGCCTACTTGGCCTTCAACCCAGCTTGTTTACCAGTTTGTTTTCCGGCCTCCAATCGAAGCCTGCGAGCTACGTGGATCCAAACTATACAACTGCTCAACCTCTGGATTTCTATCGAGACTGGGCAGCGTCCCAGCTTGTTTCAATCTTGACAAACCCTCACTCCGGCCCAATTCCCGCTACCAATGGATGGGCGCCTCCGCCTTTCAATGGATCCCAAGTTCCACCAACGAGTTACGGTCAATCTGGCTACGCGGCGCCACAATATTCCTCGGCTCAATCGTATGGGACTGCTCAGTACGCGGCTCAACACTATCCAACGTCAAACTATGCGCCTAGTTACACGAACCCTGGCCAGCTCAATGGTCCACCAAACTCCAATCCACAGAATTTTGCTCAACCGAATTATGCCCCGCAACAGCAACCGTATGCCCAACCAGCCTATAGCCAAATGCAACCCTCGAGCAACGGGGCTTACTCACCAACATTCTCGACCGTAGCGAATCCTAACAACCAGTCTGCGTATATGGCGCAGTCGAATGCAGCCAACCCATATGCTCGTCCGAATCAGGCACCCAATGCGAACGGTTATGGTGCGCATTCCAATGTCTCGCAACCCGCGTATCAACCGGTTGGCTCTTACAGCACAGGGTACGGAGTACAAGGGTACGGAGTACAGGGGTATGGAGTATCGGGGTACGGAGTGCCGACAGCAACCAACGCGAATCCCTACGACAACGGCGTCGCAGCGGGAACCTCTCCCTATGCACCGCAGCTAGGCACCTCCAATCCGCAGTCCAACACCGGAGTCAGCTCAGGAACTTGGCAACGCTATCAGGCACCCACAAGTTCCACGTATTACAGGTAGGATCGCTCTTAGATTAAACTTTGAGCCGGGGCAAGAGCTCACGTTCGACCCACTTGGTGTCGACCGTGCCAGCTGCGAACTCGGGTTGCCTCAATACAGTTTGGTGGAAGCCAGCGGTTGTCTTGATCCCAGTAATGCGAAGCTCACTGAGGCTTCTCAGCATACATTCGATGGCTTGTTCACGCGTTGGTTTATGTACGATGATTTTAGCGATCATCGAATCATAATAGGGTGGCACGCTGTAGCCAGCATGCGCGTGTGAATCGACTCGAACGCCCAATCCTCCTGGCATAAACATTTTCTCAATGCGACCTGGGCAAGGTTGAAAGTTCTTGTCCGGATCCTCCGCATTGATACGGCACTCAATCGCGGCACCGTAGGGCTTGATATCGGCCTGGGAAAACGCCAAAGGTTGGTTTGCGGCGACCAAGATTTGTGATTTGATCAGGTCCACTCCCGAGATCATTTCACTGACGGGATGCTCAACTTGGATTCGGGCATTGACCTCGATGAAATAGAATTGGTCGTTTTGGTCCACAATAAATTCTACCGTGGCTGCATTGTAGTAATTGGCTTGACGGATCAGTCGTACGGCCGCATCGCACATCGCTTTACGCGTGGCTTCTGGCAGTCGCGGCGAAGGGCTCTCTTCGATGAGTTTTTGATGCCGACGTTGAACCGAACAATCTCGCTCGTGCAAATGGACCACATTTCCGTGTTGATCTGCGATGATTTGGACTTCAACATGCCGCGGTCGATCGACGTAGCGTTCTAAATAGACGCCTCCATTGCCAAACGCAGCCTTGGCTTCTGTTTGAGCTTGCACAAGGGACGTTTGCAACGACGGTTCGTCGAGCGCAACTCGCATTCCCTTGCCGCCGCCACCTGCGGTTGCTTTGATCAAAACCGGGAAACCGATTTTGCGAGCCGCAACGAGCGCGTCGGCTTCGGATTCAAGCAATCCGTCGCTACCTGGCACGACCGGTACTCCGGCTGCCACCGCCATTTCTCGTGCCGCATTTTTATCGCCAAGTTTCTGCATGGCTTCGGGAGAGGGACCGATAAACTCGAAATTGCAACTTCGACAAACTTCGTTGAACTCAGCGTTTTCCGCCAAAAAACCGTAACCCGGGTGGATGGCGTCCGCATTTCCGATTTCGGCAGCTGCGATCACACGATCGAACCGAAGGTAGCTTTCCATCGATTTGGCTGGACCAACGCAAATTGCCTGATCGGCCAGGTCCAAATATTGCGAGCCTCGATCCGCCTCGCTGAAGATGGCGACCGTTTCGATGCCCAGTTCTTTGCAAGCTCGAATGACACGGAGAGCTATCTCGCCGCGATTGGCGATAAGTATACGACTAAACATGTGCTCTATCCTCGTGTGTCGATTTTGAAGAGAGGCTTGCCGAAATCAACAGCTTCCTCATTCTTAACAAGCACTTGGATCACCTTGCCACGCGTTTCTGCTGGAATTTCGTTAAAGACCTTCATGGCTTCGATAATGCAAATCACCGTGTCGTTTTGCACGGTGGAACCAACCTCGACAAAGTTCTTGGACGTTGGGTTTGCTTTGGAATAATACGTACCCACCATCGGTGATTTAATGAAAGCAATATGGGGGCCATCGGATTCAACGGGGGAAACGGCCGCCGCGACGGCGGGCGCAATTGCAGGCGTAGGGGCTGCGGGCAATTGGGCCATCGTCGTGCCACTTGCAAATACAGGTTGACCGTGGCCAGCGCCGCACAGCCTAATCCTTTGGTTTTCCTGGCGAAGGTCGATTTCGCCAAGTTCGTATTCCTTCATTAACTGGATCAACTTGCGAATACGATCGATATCGAAGACGTCGTCCGCTCGTTTGGTCGAGTCAGCCATCGCGTTGGGGCCTTTCAGAATGAATGCGTTCAAAGGAAACTAGTGAGTGCCATCGTTTTATACATTCCAGTCGATAGACCTGGAAGCCCCGAAAGCATGTTGATTTTCTGCCCAATCGTATGAATTGCCTGTTGGTCGTCGCAAACCAAATCCCCGAAAATGCCTTGCAAACCGCCTCATTGTGGGCCATTCGCCTCGCGATGCTGTTGTTGGTCTCGGTATTGTGCGCTGAAATTCTGGGGAAAAAGAAAACAAACCCGGCGTGGGCCAGCCTATGGTTGCTCGGTGCCATTCTGGCTTTATGCCATAGTCTGGGCGCGTTGATCGCCTTTCACCATTCGAGTCAAGCCGAAGCCCTTGAATCGACGGCTCAACAAACGGCAGAACTTCTCGGATTCCGATTTGGAGCCGGCCTTTACGTAAACTACGCCTTCGTCGCTATCTGGCTGTTCGATGCCATTCTCAGGATTGCGATACCGACCAAGTATGAACAATTCCCAAAGATGTACGGTCGTCTTGTTTACGCGTTCTTGATCTTCATCGCAATCAATGGAGCGATCGTTTTCAAATCGGGAACGGTACGATCGGTAGGAATCGCCAGCCTAGTGATTCTCCTTTTGTTGTTAGCGTCGAAGTATCGACGGTCCTGATTTCGCAACGTCTAAAACAAAGAGCTTGAAATCTTTGGATCAACTCCACGATCCGGATTCAACGAAGGCATCACGCCTCGCAACCTTAGTTCGCAAACGATTCCAATCAGCAAGATCGGGACGATAGGAATTTGCAAATATTCTTGCATTGGTGGAGCGACCGCTAAACCTACTGCCAACATTCCGTAATATGCAATACCGCATTTAGGCGCCGTGGCCACCAACCACAAGATCGGCAATAACAGCACACAAAGATCGTAGTGGTACGTATGTGGGCTGATCAGGAGCGTTGTCGCCAGCAGCATCAAGGCTTTCTCCGGCGATTCGACCGAATACGACTTCTCCTCGAATACGCAGTAGAGCAAGTAAATAGCGAGTGGCAAACAGATTGCCCATTTGCTCCACTGCATTGCTTCCGGTGGTACGCTGTAAGCCAACGTCATGAGATTGCAGGACCAGTCCAGACGATGACCGGAATTCTCGGCATAGCTCCCGAAAGATTGAAGACCACGCCCAAATGCGATCCAGGTATCCATTGGGACGAAGCATGCCGCAGCACCCCAGATTGCACCGACACTGAGACTGGAGCCGACGAAGAATCGCCATCGCATGTTTCGAAGCATGACGATTGGAAATAAAAAGAATAACGTTGGCTTGATCGAAAGTAAGCCAAAGACCATGCCGGCCGAGTAATCTCGATGCGATTGCAACAAACGCCAAGTCATACAGACGATGAGCAACCAATAGACGCTCTTTTGGCCGAGCGTGATTGAAAACAAAACCGAAGGGAAGAGTAGCATTGCGATCCAAAGATACTCCGTTTTGACTTTCGTCTCGCGCCCTTCATCGGCACCAAGATTGGCTGCATGGTGCATGGCAATTTCCACGATCTGTTTTGCCGACCAAAAAGCTGCGACGATCAAAGACGCTAACCAAACCAAAGCCGCCCATCTATATGGAATACAAGCCAATGGGCTAAACAAAAGATAGTGCGGCGGCGGGTAGACAGGGGGGAAATATTGGTCCGATGACCACTCAACGCCCACGATGCTAGGATCATGTTGCCATGCACGAAACATGTCGACGTCGTATAGTTGCGAGACGTTTCCGGTCAGCACCATTCTTGCCCCTACCCACTCTTGCAAGAAATCTGCTCCGTAGGGTGTGTCGGATGATTGCTCTGACCAATCGTAGTTGGGCGCAAAGAACAAATAAGAAAAAAAGATGGCTAGAAAGGCACAGCACTTAAGCCATGTTGTTCCCGATTTCGAATTTGTTTCTTGCATCGCTTAGACTGCCACCGCTGAAGAAGCGGTTTGTTGCTTGCCGCCAATTGCGACTCGATACGGTGATTCCGCAATGAAAAGAGCTAAGATACTGTTGACCAAACTTAGTGCGGAATAGGCGAGGACTATGAAAAAAATGCCTTCGAACTTCTCCGAGTGCGTAGGGACTACCCTTTGTAGCGATCATGCCGTCTCGGCGGTCTGCCTTGCAGATCACATCTTTACCCGCTGCTCACCCCAGCCCCCTTCAGCCCTCTTCCCTGGAGACCTGGGCATGTTTGGTGGAGATCAGTGAGGACTATTCTCGCTAGGAAAAATCGTCTTTGTTGAGTCCGAAGGTTTCAAGCTTTCGGTACAAAGTAGCTCGCGAGATTCCGAGCAAGTCGGCTGCCTCTGGCATGTTCGCCTTGGTTCGTCGCAGGGCTTCTTGAATCAGCCGCTGCTCCCATTGCTCAATGTTGAGCGTGTCGTAGATTTCCGTTTTGGATTCATGCAGGGTAATGTCCGTCGCACGAATTTCGTCCCCAGTCGCCAGGACGACAGCGCTATCGATCAAATTGCGCAATTGACGCACATTTCCTGGCCAACTGTATTCGAGCATGCGTTTTCTAGCCGCATTGCTGAGTTTCAGTTGCATCCGACCATGTTGTCGACCGAAGTGCTCCAAGAAATGGTCGATAAGTAATCCGATATCATCCCCTCGTTGTCGGAGCGGCGGCACGGTGATTTCGAAGACGGATAAACGATAGTAAAGGTCTTCCCGAAAACGCTTGTCGGAAACAAACTCACTCAAATCTCGATTGGTGGCTGTTATGACTCGCACATCCACTCGCACTTCCTTGCGCCCGCCTACTGGCAGAAATGGATGTCCCTCAAGAATCCGCAACAGTTTGGCTTGACCTGCCAAGGTCATCTCGCCGATCTCGTCGAGAAACAGAGTTCCGCCATGGGCTTGTTGAAACCAGCCAACATGATCCTTGTCCGCTCCCGTGAAGGCACCCTTGACGTGCCCAAACAACTGGCTTTCCATAAGTTCGCTTGGCATGGCAGCACAGTTGACACTCAGCATGGGGTGGTCCGCTCGCATGCTGGCTCGATGGATCGCTCTGGCGACGAGCTCTTTGCCGGAACCGCTCTCGCCCCGAACGAGAATGCTGCCCGAAGCCTTAGCGACTCGAACAATGCGCTCTTTGAGTTCAATCATCGGTTGACTCTCACCAAGCAGTTCGTCGAAGTCTGCATTTTTGTCTTGAAGTCGTTCGTGTTTGTTACGCAGTGACGACTCATTGCGTGCGCGGACGAGGGATGCCGCAATGAAACTTGCCGCAGCGATGGTAAAGTCAAACGAGTGCTTTTCGAAGACTTCTTTTTCGCGGTACAAATGAATGACGCCGATCGTCTTGCCCTCGTTCAACAGCGGAACGCAGATCGCGTCTGCGAAGTGGCGCAGCGGCGTATCGCCGATCTGGCGAGTCTCATTCTTGACCCAAACTGCGGTCGCCTGTTTGCAAACCATTTCGGTTAACTTGTCGCTTAGCAGCGCCCGACCATCGTTCGTATTGGGGTATTTTCGTTGAACAATTAGTTTTCCATCGTTGTCTGCAAACAATAACGCAACGAATGTTGCTTGTGTACGATTGCGAAGAACCTCGATAGCCAGCTTGCTTACTTGTTCTGGTGTCGATAGCGTTATGCAGTGAATGGACAACTGATGTAGATCGGAAAGATCCTCCGAGCGTCCAGCTTTCCTCAGAGACAAGAACGCCGACATGCCGGAGGCCGTACCATCGGCAACGGCACCAAGTTTGTCACCGCGAAAATCGTGTGACAGGTTGATTCGTTCGATCGTCAAGTCTTCGTTGATCGTGTCGTCGACAAACTCGAGTTCGGTGTTGCCAATTCGTATTTTGTTGCCGCTGGCTAAAATCGCAACATCGATCTTGGAACCGTTGAGCAACGTTCCGTTGCGTGAGCCGGCATCCGAAACATGCCATTGCGATTCTTTGAAAAAGAGCTTGGCGTGAACGCGCGAGGACAGTGGGTCATTGAGCTGAACTTGGCATTCCAGCCCGCGTCCCATTTTATTGTCTTGAGTCTTGTCTAGCGAGTAGCGGACATCTGGCTCGCGTCCCCTCGTAATGAGTAAATACGTCGACATAGGTGTTTCGAAAAGCGGTAGTTGTGGTGTGACGGCCAGTATAAACAGGCGTGTCTCATTTTGCTACAGCGTTCTTCCGTTGCCCGTCTAGGCCAGGGTTTCGATCCCCAGTTTCTTCATTTTCTTGTAGAGCGTTGTTCGATTGATTCCCAGTTGGTCGGCAGTGATGTTCCGGTTCCAATCGTTTGCCTTGAGTACTTGCAGAATGATGCAGCGTTCCGGGCCTTCCAACGCTTCGCTCAATGTTTGTTTCGCAAGGGACGATCGGTTTATGTCTAACGAATCGCTCGGCGAGATCGAGGAAAGCGGGGGAAGCGAGGGAAGCGATGAAAACGGATGGAATGTGTTTGATTGCATGGGCAATGCTGTCGTCTGGCCGCGACTATGGATCGAGGGGGGCAAGACTTCGACGTCAATACTATTTTTTTTGGTTAGCAAAACAGATCTCTGAATTGCATTTTCCAGTTCCCGGATGTTTCCTGGCCACGCGTAGGTGAGCATTGCGTTCATCGCCGATGTCGAGAAACCTTGAACGTCGCGAGAGTATTCGGTACATGCACGACGCAAGAAATGATGGGCTAGCAGCGGAATATCATCTGGTCGCTCGCGAAGGGATGGTAGCTCAATGTGTATGACGTTGATTCGGTAGAAGAGATCTTGTCGAAATCGCCCCTGGGCTATGGCGGACTGAAGATTCTCGTTCGTCGCGAGAATCGCTCTCACATCGACAGAAACTGTCTCAGTTCCACCGAGTGGTTCGAACTGAAGTTCCTGAAGTACGCGGAGCAATTTAACTTGAAGAGCCTGGCTGGCCGTCCCGATTTCGTCTAAGAAAATCGAACCTTTGTCGGACTGTTGAAATTTACCGATTTTGTTTTGTGTCGCGCCAGTGAATGAACCGGCCATGTGCCCGAACAGTTCGCTTTCAAGAAGAGTATCCGGTAAAGCGCCACAGGCAACTTCGACGAAGGGCGCATTTCGACGAGCCGATTTCTTGTGAATGGCTCTCGCAATCTTACTCTTTCCCGTGCCGTTTTCACCCGTGATCAAAATCGTGGCTCGCGAGTCTGCAACGTTTTCGATCATTTCAAAGATTTTGAGCATACGCCGGTCGTGACTCACGAAGCTTTCTAAACGAAAACTTTGATCGAGGGCTTCCTTGAGTCTTGCATTTTCGTCGCTGATGCTCTTTTGTTTGAGCGCTCGCTGGATCGCAGTCTGAAGTTCATCATCGATAATCGGCTTGGTGAGCATCTCAAATGCACCTGCGGCGATTGAGTCTCGGGCAGCGTCCGGGCCAGCGTAGCCGGTCATCATTAGGATCGGTAGCTCGGGGAATCGTTTCCTGGCTTTCCGCAGTAGATTCATCCCGTCTCCATCGTCAAATCGAACGTCGGACAATAAGAGATCGAACGATTCACGGGCAAGGTGCTTGGTCGTTTCCTCGATACTGCCCGCCGTTTGGACCGAGTAGCCCTCGCTCGCAAGCCAATCGGCCATCGATTCGAGGAGCCAACGATCATCGTCAGCGACTAGGAGCCGGGCTTTGGTTTCTTTACGTTGAGTTGTTGGCATTGAAGTGGTCATTAAGTCCAGAAGCGTGCGAGTCAAAATGGTTGATAGAAGTCCAGCTACGACAGATGTTGCATTTCAGGATCACAATCTGCTGTCATTCGTGCGTTTTGGAAACATAGGTTGACTTTTCGCAACGTGACGCCGGATTGATGTGTTTCTTACCAAGTACAACGGCTTCTGAGCGTGATTGGCATTGATTCAACGACAAAATCGTTAAAATCGGACTCATTCTACGCAAACTCAGGTTGCACCTGGAATATCCTGGAGGATGGTTGGAATGCACCCAAGTTTGTCTTTTCGGTTGACGCGTTTTTGGAGAGTTTAGATTTTGTCATCACAGATTTGGCAGCGGTTGATGAGGCAGATCAAGGCTCCGGAAACCTTGTGGGCCGTATGGGTGTTCGGGATCCTTGCAGGCGTACTGGTACCTTTGTTGCTTGTCATGGGAGGGTTGCTCATTCAGTTATTGCTGGAAGGACATCAAGGACTTGCTCGCAATTCTTCGAGTCCCTTGCCCGAACAGCTTACGGTCGGAGCATTTTTTAACCTTCCCACGGTTTGGTTGAACACCGGCGGAAGCGCACTCCGAGGGGTTTTAGGTATCGTGGTTTTAGTTGTGATCGTCATCGCGCTCGAGTGCATCTCATTATTGATCTGTTATCGAGCGGCCTTGCACACTTCGTTAGAGATTGCCGTTGAAGTGCAACGCAAGTTATTCGAAAAATCCGCGGCGTTAGCGATTGAACAAGGATTGTCGGGGCAGCAAGAAGCCTTGAGAGACATGATGTTTATCCACGTTCCTCAAGCGCGTGAAACTGCCAGTCAATGGTACCGCGTATTTCCAAGGCATCTTGTCCAGTCGTTGCTACTGATCGCATTGGCTTGTTCCATTCAACTTTCGGTCACGGTGTTGGCGCTGGTTTGTGCGTTTGTGCTCTGGCTGCTTTTCAGCAACTTGGATGCCACGCGTCGCAAGCGACGTCCAGTCTTGTTCGAGCGAGCGCGAGAATCGAGCGAGCAGCTTGCCTACCTTTGCGAAACGGCTCCTTTGCTTGCATCCGTACACGATCAAGAAGATACCAAACTCAACTATGAGGGCCAGTTGCATGCCTATCGACAAACTCAATTGCAGCTTTCCGACGGTGGTGTCTGGAAATCTCCAACGATGCTCCTCGCAGGAACTTCGCTAGCAGCTTTTTTGATGATTGTGATTTCGATTCGATTTCTGGACAGTTCCGGCAGTCTCCATTTTAGCGAACTTGCCACATTGTGTGCGGCGGTTGTGCTGTCGGTCGCAGGCATGCATCGGTTTTCGCGCGCATACCGACGATACAGATCAACCGAGCAAGCCGTGAATCAACTCGCTACCTACCTTGAACAACCCATGTTGGACAAGAGCAGCCTGCGACGCTCTCAGTCTGTCGACATGCTTCGTCAAATTGAATTGGATCATGTGACGATTCGAAACAGTTCGGGCCGGAAACTTCTCGAGGACATTTCGGCGACGATACGATCCGGTGATTTAACAGCCATTGTGGCAAGCGAGTCCGTTCAAGCAAGCGCATTCGCCGAACTGATTTTGGGATTTGGTCGACCTGCCAGTGGACGCATCCTGATTGACGATCTGGATTCCACCGATGTTGATCCAACCATCATTCGAAGGTCGTCGTTATGGGTCGCTGCCCGAGGTCCATTGGTTCATGGCACGTTGGAGGAAAACCTGTGGGCCGGGGTCGACCACGATGCGACGGTTGATTTGATGTCCTATGCAAAAAGGATGCATGTTTCCGAGGCGATTCTGAATCTTCCAGACGGTTTGATGACAATGGTCACACCCAACGAAGATCGCATCCTGCCGGATCATCTGTTCCGGTTAGGGTTGACGCGAGGGCTGATTAAAAAGCCTAAATTGATTGTGGCACAAGAACCAGAGCTGCAAGTCAAGGCATCCACCGAGGCCGAAACGCTCTCTGCCATGCTTCAGCTCAAGTCAACGACGACCATGCTTGTCGTATTGGCGGAACGTCTATCAACTCTGCGAGCCGCAGACCAGATTATCGTGCTCCACGAACATCGCATCGCTGCTGTCGGTACTCACGCCGACCTTTTGGAGCAAAGCGAGATCTATCGCCACCTTAACTACATCCAGTTCTCACCTTTCAGTGAATCGGTGCAACCCAACTAGTGGTCCGATTCGAATACCACAGGCTTGACCTGTGGATTGTTGTGCTTCCTGGTTACATTCGGCCACGCCACTTTGTTGTTAGTCCGAGCTGTTTGCGGAACAATGCAACCCATTGAAGGGATACAAACCAAAGAGTTCCAATTGGGTGGACCAACGCTCCAAAAGGCGACTGCTTAAATCGGATGCACGCAATGATACGAGGCAAGTACGAAATCAAGGTCGCTATGGCCAGCAGTATGAGAGGGAACCACGAGATGCCGAGAACCAAGCCAACCAATAGCGACAAACCAGGCAGCACCGAACCTCCCAATAACAGGATGGAAAAGGGGACGATGAGCTTCGGGTTTGCAATCCCCTCCGTCGCATTTTTGAGCAAGCCGTTGCACACCTGGGTCGTTGAGGTGTACATGCGACAACGGGCAATATCGCTCGCGTCGAATATATCCGTACGGAATCCCGCTTTTCGAAAAGCCCTTGGCAATTGAATTCCATCGTGGCGCGAGGACTTGATCGCCGCATGTCCACCTGATTGGATATAGGCCTCTTTTTCTGCGAGAAAAAGCTGGCCACAACCTGCGGCAAGCCCCACTCCGAGTGTCGAACGCATGCGGTCGATCGGTAAATAACCCAGCAAGACGTAGTGCATAAGCGGGATCAGCATTTTTTCGGCGACCGTACCGGTCTCTTGCATTGGAAAACCACTTATGAGCGGAGCTTGTCTTAGCTGTTGCTCGGCCACGCAGCGGCCGATGGCGTCGCTCGAAAGTCGAACATCCGCGTCGAGAAACAACAGCCGACCAAAGCTGGCCGCATTCGCAAGTTGCCAACAAGCGTGTTGCTTGCCGTTCCAGCCCTCTGGCAACGCCTTGGAACGCAATAGCTTTACTCGCGGGTCGCACGATGCAAACGATTGAACAATGTTGACCGTCTGATCTTCGGAATGGTCATCCAAAACCAAGACTTCGAATTCCGGATGAGCCGACGACAGGACCGTTTCGAGCGCAGTGCCAATACTGACGGCTTCATTCCTAGCGGGAATCAACACGCTCACTTGGATTGGCTTGCTCAACGAGAGCAGATCCAAATCGTTCGATGGTGGCAAGAACTGTGTTCCATTTTTCAGGAACATGAGCACAGGCAACAGGGCGATCAGCAGGATAAGAACGGAGTAGAGGATCATGAATTGTCTTAAATTGGTTTATTGCATCGTATCGCGATAGTAGGCGATCGTCCTTTTAATACCTTCTTCGAGCCGAACTTGGGGTTCGTAGCCGAGCAGTTTTCGAGCCAAACTAATATCAGCTAGGCTATCTCGAACATCGCCTACGCGTGCCGGTTGAAAGTCAGGTTCAACCTGCTTGCCAAGCAACGAGCTCAATATTTTGAGAAGCTGTAACAGGGTCGTTTGGCCTCCGTCGGCAACGTTGATAACTCGTCCACCGATATTTGGGCGTTCCGCAGCTAATAGATTTCCATGTACGACATTGGAGACGTAAGTGAAGTCGCGAGACTGGAGTCCATCACCAAAGATGATAGGACGTTTGCCCGTTAGGATTCGGCTAACGAACAGTGGGATGACCGCGGAATAGGGGCTGTTTGGATCTTGTCTCGGGCCGAAGACGTTAAAGTAGCGTATCCCAACTGTCTCCAATCCAAAACTATGAAAGTAGGCTTGGCAGTAGTATTCGCCCGCAAGTTTTGCAACCGCATAGGGAGAGAGCGGCATGGGCAAATCGGTTTCGCGTTTCGACGAAGTCGGTTGGTCGCCGTATGCACTGCTGCTAGCTGCATAGACAAATCGCTTCACCCCCGCTTGAACGCTCTGATGGAGCATGTTGAGCGTGCCCGTCGCGCAGGCTTGGTGAGTCTCAAGAGGACGCTCCAGCGACAGCGGGACCGACGCAAGTGCCGCTTGGTGAAAGACGCGTTCGATACCGGACAATGCCTCGCGAACGGCGATGATGTCGCAAATGTTCCCTTCCACAAACTCAATCCGGTCGGAAACTTCCTCAAGGTTTTTCCGATTGCCTGTGCAAAGATTGTCGATCACCCGGACTTTGTGACCGGCATCCAACAGCCCACGTACAATATGTGAGCCGATGAAGCCTGCTCCACCGGTGACTAAACAACGAACCATAGCGTACTCTCATCGTCTGAATTTGGGGTTTTGAGCCCCGATGCGTTCGCATGTGGGCAGAATTGTCCAAAGTCTATTGCACACCCGGCCCAAACGCAAACGCACGTAGGCTAACGAGAGCATTCAGCCTGCGAGCGACCTCGGGAGATGCTCAATTGCCCACGCACCGATGATTTTGATTCTTTGGTTTTGCAAGTTTTTGAGAATTTGGATTGTGCTTCGTGCGTCCGATGTGGCAAGCATTTGAATCACAACGCCATTGCAAAGTCTGCCCATGCGCGACATGGCTGGAGAGCCTGCGTCACCCAAGTCGAACAAAATGAGTCCAAACTCTTGTTTCCATTCGAGCAGGTCGGCGAGTTGGCAATTCCAACGCCTTTTTTCTTCTTTCGAATCTCCGAAACCCGCCCAATGGACTTGGGCGTAAGCCCCGTTTTGAACGAGTCCTTTCGAGATTGCGATTTCCTGTTCCGGCGTACCGGATCGAAGTCGTACAACAAGAGTGTTTCGGTTGGTTTTCTGTCCGCAGCGAAGTGCGACGTCCGAAACGATTCGTTCTACGAGCGCATGGTCACAGAATCCGGTTGTACCGAGCCCAAGCATGTATGGCTTCGTCTTCAGAATACTTGCAATAATCTCGTCGACTGGCAAATGCACGAGCGGCGGTGACAAGTCCTCTCGTGGCTCAGGCATGATCGTGACAACGTCTGGTATACCTGTTTTCAAGCTCAACCCATTTTTGACGCGATCGAGTGGGGCATTGTGTGCTTTCGGAACCACTTGAAGCGAAGCTTGTCCTATCTCCATTTCCATTCGATACCGTTCTAGCGTCGAAATCCATCCACCGATGCGTGAATTGGGGTCGTTGAGAGTCATGAGTTTCTCAATTTGGTAAAGAGCTTCGCGTACGGATGCAGGACTGCTTGGCTCCTACCTGCAGTCGCTTGCTGAGTCTCGCCTCGAACGGATGCCAGATCGTCCTCGATCACAAGCAGATCCCGATCATCGCTCATGGCAGAACGCTCACTTAGCGAGTCGGAATTCGATTGTGCTGACTCTAATCCATCTGGGCTGTTCCGTAAGCCCGCGAACGAGATTACGTCGGTATGAGCTTGATGCGCGAGCCGTTGCATATCATAGCGGTTCTGATCGCCGTTCGATTCGAACGAAAACGCGGGTTGACCAGCAAACGCATCGATTGAAGTGGCAGGATCAAAGCTCATCGCACTCATGTTGAGCCCGGACACTAGCTCACGCATTTCCTCCTCGATTTGTCGTTCGAGACTTAGTGCCTGTTCAGGCGAGATATTGGAAATCGGTTCGGAAAACTCGTATTCGGTCGGCCCATCCTGAAAGGACTTCGCGACGGGTGCACCAAAGGACTCCGAGAGTCGATTGCGTTGCGTCTCAACCGCTCCATTCAAGAACTCATTCGCTTCATCGAGTTCAAAATGTGGAACCTGTTGGCTTGGTTCGGCGATTGTGCCGAAGCTGGAAAGGTCATGATTGAGATTGCCGTAGGACGCGCCTGAATAGGCTTGGTAGCTGTCTGATGTCTGAACTGGGATCGAAAACTCTTCGTCGAAGTCGCCCCCAAATACGTCTAGAAGGCTCTTCTTGCCAGGTTGTTGGATGTTGGTTGCTGGTGGCGGCAGCGATGAGACTGCTCGTACTGCGGAAGTCTCGCTGGACGGAATATCCAAATCGAATTCTTCGTCCAACTGTCCAAATTCAATGGCGGGTTGCGAAGCGGCAATCGCAATGTTTGGAGTCGAGTTACCAATCGGTTGCGAGGTTGCTCTCGAAACGTGGGTTGGAACATCATTTACGCTCGTATTGCTCGTGTTGCTCGTATTGCTCGTGTTGCTCGTGTTGCTCGTGTTGCTCGAAATGCTCGATGGATTTGCCAACGGGACAATCGTCGAAGCGGATTTCGCGATGGATTCAGGCTCACTCCAAGGATTCGGGAGCTGCTGGAGCACACACCAAGCACGACCAACCATCGCTGCTGAGACTGGCCGTTCGCGATCATTGAAAGCCAACAACAGTGACTGGTCGGCAAGCTGATCGATCAAACGCGGAATGCCATCGGAACCTCGGTAAATAGCATCGAGTGCATCGCGGGTCATCACGGTGGAACTCGCTGCTCCGCTCAACTCGATTTTGTGAGTCACATACTGAGCCGTCTCTTGGAGGCTCAGTGGGGTTAAATAGCAACGAGCAGCGAGTCGTTGATTCATCGATTCCATGTGGGGATGCGATAGGCATTCCTCCAATCGCATCGTTCCGCACAGCACCAACCGAACGCGGGGTACACCATTGCGGACAACGTTCGTCAGCAGACGAAGCTCGTCGAGCAGCTTCATCGAAAGCGTCTGAGCCTCGTCGACGATTAATACTAAGCCGTCGGTTGGGTTTTCAACGGATGGCTGAATACGATTCATGAGGGTCAATCGAAGTTCACCCTCGGACATGTCTCGGTACGGCATGCGCAACTCGAACAGCAGACTTTGCAATAGTGCACGTCTTGTGATCAGTTGCGAGCTCGACAGCATTACGACTTCGAAATTGCGATGGAAGTGTTCCGCGATCCGCAAGCAGCACATGGTCTTGCCCAAACCGGTGCCACCGAAAATGGCGACAGGACCTTCGCCGCGCTGAATCGCACGCGAAGTCGTCTGAAGGGTTTGTTCGATGCTAGTGGCTGGGAAATAGCGGTCGAGTGTGGATACGGCAAGAAAAGGCCGTTTGACAAATCCAAAAAATGACTCGTACATCCGTTCGGTTCCGTAAGTGAAATGGCCTTTGCGAGCTTTAAACTGTAGTCGTTGTATCGTCCGATTCGCCGTGAAGGCATGAGACTTATCGCTACAATCCGCAAAGATTACCGCTTCACTTGAGCCGTTCTACTTTTCCGCCCTTGAGCCGAACCAACGCATCGCATTGCATTGCGATGTTCTCATCGTGCGTGACCATGACGATCGTCAAGCCCGATTCTTGGTTCAGGTTTCTGAGAAGTTGCAAAATAGATTGACCAGATTCCTGGTCCAGATTGCCCGTGGGCTCATCGGCCAACAGCAATTTTGGGTCGGTGATCAAGGCACGCGCGATCGCGGTCCTCTGCATCTCACCACCTGAGAGCTGACTCGGTTTGTGATGTAGCCGGTGCGAAAGTCCCACCAACTCGGCGAGTTCCTTGGCTCGTTTCATGATGGATGAGCGATTTCGGAAATAAGAAAGTATGCTCTGACCAATCATAGCAGGGGCGATCACGTTTTCGAGTAATGTGAGTTCCGGCAGCAGGTGATAGAATTGAAATATCATCCCCAGTTGGTGGTTTCGAAATGCGTCTCGCTTTCTCGCGGGTAGATTGTCGATGCGCTGATTCGCGAAATGGATTTCGCCGCTATCTGGACGGTCCAAGGTCCCCAGCAAATGCAGCAAAGTGCTTTTCCCGGAGCCACTTTGCCCAACGATCGCAGTCATCTTGCCCTGCTCCGCCGAGAAATCAACTCCCTTGAGAACTGCTACGCTCGTTTTGTGGCGGCGGTAGGACTTGGTTACTGCACGTGCATCCACCATCGATTCGCGCGAGAACGATTGCGGTACCGTCGTATGGGTTTGTTTCGAGTGTCCTGATTCGTTGTCCGCTTCGGGGCGTACAACTCGGAGCTGGTTTGCCGCGGTGGATGTCGGTTTTGCAAGCGACTTTGCTGGTATAGAATTATTCATAGCGCAGGGCCTCCACGGGATGCATTCGAGCTGCTCGGATCGACGGCAATACGCTTGCCAAGATAGCGATCAACACAGCGCCGATGCTAACCCAAACGATCGTAAACGGATGGATGACTGTCGGAATGGTGTCGAAGTAATAGACCGTCGGGTCAAATACTTCGCGACCCGTTATCCATTCCAAGACTCGAGCGATCTCGTTGATTTTCCAGACAAATGCCAGGCCGCACAGGACTCCCACTCCCGATCCTACGGAGCCTAGCAACACTCCGTACCCAAGAAAGATAGAAGCGATACCGCTCCCGGGCGCTCCCAACGATTTAAGGACACCGATGTCGCGAGTTTTTTCAACAACGATCATGAAGAAGGTGGCTAGAATCCCAAATCCAGCAACCGCAATAATCATGAACAGCAAAACATTCAATATCGTTGTCTCAAGTTGCACGGCTGCCAATAGAGGACCTTGGGTGTCGCGCCATGAGTTCACTTGAACATACGATTCGGAGGGTGGAAACTCATCTCGAAGCGAGTCGCGAGCGGAGTTCAAATCGGTTCCTCGCGCCAACTTGATCTGAATGGACGTGACTGCACCTTGTTTGGATAACGGATCGAACATTCCTCGTGCGCGTTGCAAGGCTTCGATCGGAACGAATGCAAACGTTGCATCGTATTCACTCATCTTGCTTTCATAAAAATCCACAACCGTAAAAAGTTCGTCGATGGCCCGAGGTGGCGAACCTGCGTTGGGGAAGGCGACACTAACGTCATCGCCAGGTCGAATGAAGAAATAGTCTTTGAGCTGACCATCGGAATCTCGACCGCGAACGCTGCCTATTCCAATTCCCAGAACAATGCCGATGCGTTGCTCAATAGAAGCGTCGAACACTCGTCCACCACCGCTGTTTTGGACCGGTTGAATCATGGGGCCTCCAAGCAAATCCGAATTGGCTTCCAAGGGTTGGGTGCCATTTTCGTTTGCTTTGGGATCGATTGCCTGGTCGGCGGTCGAATCACTCAAGCCTTGAGAGTCTTTGGCAATCTGGTTTTGCTGCTCTTCGGCAATTTTCGCTTGAAGTTGTCGATACCTCTCTAACTCAGTCTGGCGGTCTTTTTTGAGTTGCTCGACCCGGCTTCGATACTCCCAGCCCGATGGCTGGAGGGCTTCCCGATCCGGAGCATATCCATTGCGTTTGAGAATAAAATCCAGTTGCCGTTTGTTATCGGGGTGGAGCAGGTACTTGCTAAAGTCGCTGACACTTGCATACGTCGATTGGTCGATCCCGATGAGATTGATTTGTTGCGTATGAGCGTTTCCGTTGTGATGAAAAGTCATCATGGCTGGCAAAGTGACAACCGTGGTTATTCCATCGACGGACTCTCCGAGCCGGGCGCGAATGCGTTCGATGTACCAATTGGGTTCCGCGATGCCATTGGTGGCTCGGGTTTCGACGACGAGATCGCTGAGAATTCCATGCATTCGATCTTGCATCTGGGACGTGAAGCCGTCCATGACACTATTGACCACGATCAACGTAGCGACACCCAAGGTGACGGACACGATGGATGCCAATGCAATCCAACGCGTTTTCAAGTAACGCCAACACAATAATACCTTGTACATTCCGCGTTCCTTTGCATGTACCGTTCGACGATGTCGACCAATCAATTTGTCAACAAGGATTCGAAAATAGCATTCTTGGTCCATCGGATGCCATAGCATTCCCATTTTTCCCTCTGTTCGTCCGTTCGTCTGTTCGGTGGGACCATCTCGAGGCCCCACCGAGGCGAATCAAATCGACACAGCCTCTGGATGCGCCACCCTTCACCCCCTTTGCTAGCGAAATAAAAAGGAGACTACTCGTTCCCAGGCTCTGCAGGCTCTGCCTGGGAACGCATTGCAGTGGAGGCTCCTGCCTCCCGAGTTCACAAACTAAGGATGCATTTCGGCGAGGCGGAGCCTCGCTAGCATTGAGTTACCAGGCAGAGCCTGGTAACTAGATTACCCTGGTAACTAGATTGCACAGTGCAACAAAACTTGCAATCCCTGCCACTCGGGTGTTGAGCGACCTGTCTATTTCCTCCGTCATCGAGGTTCCTCCGTCATCGAGGCCGGTTTAGCCAAATCCACAGCTTTTTTCCGGACGAACTGAGAGCAAGCTCAGCCAGACGCTCTTGATCTGCCCACTCAATCTCGATCGATGACCTCCAAGCGCTCTTGTGGCCATCCTCAATCTGAGCTTCAAAACTATTCAGTGTGATTCGATAGCGTGTCACCGCATGTTTAAAAGTGTGCAACTCATTGCCGATGAGCACAGGTCGACCGAATCGATCTTGGAAAAGCACGGCCAGTCGCTTCCGAACGGACGCACATCCCGAATGGCCAGTAATGTCGAAGCGAGGAAAATCCCAGAGGCCTGCCCATCG
>JAIPFP010000051.1 GCA_021736575.1 Pirellula sp.
CGATGCCACTCGTGCTGCCTGTGAACGTATTGCCGGTGGCTATGACTGGTACCGTGTTATCTGTTTTGCCTGCGTCTGGGCCGTCGCTGAAATTATTGATGTATAGTGCTAAACCGTTGTTCGATAAATTGTTATTGGTCACGGTCAAGTCCTGGCCAGCGTCGCCGAACCGCAAGCCAGTCGAGCGGTTGGTGGCGGTGACGAGGTTGACGACCATGTTATTGTTGTTCGTTCCGTCGACATAGATGCCGGTGCCACTCCGCACCGAGCCGTTAAATCCAACATCCAGCCCGTCGATGTTGACGTCCGAGATATTCGACAGATAGATCACCCTACCAGTGTTCGATTGCAATCCGCTGTTCACATTGTCGATCTTGATGTTCGAGCCGTTCGCCGTTCCGATCGTCAGGCCGCTGCTCAAATTCCACAGTTGGAGAGCGGTGCCGCTGTTGGCAAACGTATTGCCCGATGCAATGACCGAAGCGGCTAAAGAACTCTTGGTCACGCTATCGACGAACAACGCAATGCCGTCGTTGGTCAAGGTGTTGTTGTTTGCTGTCAAGTCCTTACCACCGGTGACCTGAATACCGGTGAAGCGATTGGAGGCGTTGACGTTCTGAATAGTCGACCTTGAGTCCGGACCGGCGTTGATCTTAATGCCCGCACCTGAGCGAAACCCGCCTGTGTACCCAAGATCGACGCCAGAGATAGTGACATTACCCACGCTGTTCAGCGAAATCGCAGTACCAACCACGCTCTGTAGCCCAGCGGTGGCGTTGTTGATAACAATGTTCTCGCTGCCCGTTGTGCCGATCGTCAAATCGCTGTTGTTCAAAGTCGAAATCGCGATCGCATCGGTACTGTTGGTGAAGGTATTGCCCGAAGCTATGACGGCGGAAACGGCGGGCGCAAGCTTTGTCACACTCGAGACATTAATCGACTGACCGTTGTTGGAAAGATCATTGCCAATAAGTGTTACATTCTTACCGCCGCTGATCGAAATGCCGCTGACTCGATTGGAGGCGTTCACATTTTGAATGGTCCAAAAACTAGAATTCGACGTGGCACTGCCAGCAATTGCCGAACCAAGCCGACTCCCACCTGTAAAACCAACGTCGACATTGACAATCGTGACGTTGTCAACGTCTGACAAGTTAATCGCGGTGCCGGTGACGCTTTGCAAGCCGCTGGAGGCGTTGTTGATGACGATATTCTCGCTTCCGGTGGTGCCGATCGTTAGGCCCGCGTTTGCGCCCGTTAAGTTCGAAATAGCCAAGGCGTTCAAGCTTTTGGTAAAGATATTACCTGAGGCAAAGACCGCCTTCGAAGCAGGCCCTAGTTTGGTTACGTCAGCAATGCTTATCGCTTGACCATCGTTGACAAGTGTGTTCCCAGTCAGGGTCAAGTCGTTGCCACCGTTGACAGAAATACCGGTTGTGCGATTGGAGGCGTTGACATTGGTAACGGTCCAGGAAGTCGATCCCGGCGTAGCAGTGCCAGAAATGCCAGTGCCAGACCGCGGCAAGCCGTTCAATCCATTGTACGACAGGTCGATCCCGTTGATTGCCACGTTGTCCACGTTCGATAGCAAAATTGCAGTGCCGGTGACACTTTGCAGGCCGCTGGAGGCGTTGTTGATGACGATATTCTCGGTGCCGGTCGTCCCGATCGTTAGACCAGCGTTGGCAGCCGTCAAACCGAATATCGCAATCGCGTTAGCACTATTCGTAAAAATGTTACCCGAGGCGGTAACGGCCGCTGCGGCCGGGGCGATTGCCTGCCTTTTCACGCCCGAGACGTTGACC
Source organism: Pirellula sp. (assembly GCA_021736575.1). GTDB lineage: Bacteria > Planctomycetota > Planctomycetia > Pirellulales > Pirellulaceae > JBKCUI01. The sequence continues at coordinate 1,806 of JAIPFP010000051.1, forward strand.
GACTGGCCGTTGTTAGAAAGGTTGTTTCCAGTTAGCGTCAGATTCATGCCAGCAGTGACCGTGACCCCATTGGTGCGCCCCGACACGTTGCTGTTCCTAATCGTCAGGAACAGGCCACCGCCATCCACGCGGATGCCTTCACCGCTGCGGCCTGCGGTAAAGCCAAGCTGTAGGCTATCGATCGTGGCGTTGGCCGAACCACCTCTCAAGTAGATAGCTCGCGATGTGACAGTGCTCATGCCGCTCGTGCCATCTTCGATGACGACGTGGGCCGTCCCCGAAAGCGACGCATTGCCAATGATCAGTCCGCTCTGACCATCATCAATACGAACAGCTTGGCTGCTTCCGCTGAACGTATTTCCACGGATGGCACCGACCGCCAATCCCGTCGAGCCGTTCAAGTAGAGAGATAGGTCACTGTTGTTTAACGTGTTGTCGCGAACGGTCGCATTCGCTGACGTTATAACGCGGATACCATTCGTGGTCGACGAAGCATTGACGTTCGTGATGGTCGGGCTGGCTGATTGCGTGACCTGAACTCCGTTGCCCGTGAACGAGGCGTTGACGTTGGATACCTTCGGCGTGTCCGATAAGCTGACCACGATTCCGTTGGTCGTTCGGGAAACATTGACATTATTAATCGTAACATCCGACGAAGTATTTTCGACTTGGATACCGGTACCGGTCGGGACGAAATTGCCAGCCGGGTCGGATAGATCAAGGTTTTGGAGCGTCACGCCGGTAGCACCGTTTACCCGAATGCCAAACCCGTTACTCGCATAACCCTTGATCTTAAGTCCTCGGATCGACGAGTTGGATGCCGTGGCCCCGTTTACGAAGAACACATCGCCCGAGTTGAATTGGCCGTCAATGGTGATCAGGCCACCACCGTCAATAGCGACCTGTTTCGTTATGGGGGGCAGCGGACTAGTGAGCCGAATCGTCTGTGCGTTCAGCCCCGCAAGGAAAGTGATGTTTCCGCCACTAACATTGGCTGCGATGATCGCTTCGCGTAGAGAAGTATAGCCATCTGCAGAAACTAAATCGTTGTTCGTGGTAACTTCAAGCGGATTCGCTGTCGTCGCAAAGGAAACGACGTTTCCAGGCGGATAGGCCGGTACGGATGGCGCTCCAGCAGGTGCGATGGGTAGATTCAATCCCACGTTGACATCACCGGTATAGCCGTTCGAACCATTGAGCGCAGGAGCGGATGCGGAGCCCCAATAGTTACTCGTTCCATTGACCTGGACAACGCCGGACTGCGATACCCCATTCGTGTTGGCTTGTATCGTATTGTTGTTGATGAGTGATGACGTGCCGACGTTGTTCGACGTGACGCCGGTGGTGTTATTACTGAATGTCGAGTTGTTGATATTCAGCAAGTTTCCGCCGTCGATTCGCACGCCTTCGTTTCTATTAGACGCTGTGACACGGGTGACCGTCACGTTGTTGGAATCGGTCGAATAAATACCCTGCCCCGTATGGGTCGCGGATCCATTCCAAGACACATCCAGACCGTCCACCGTAACGCTCACGAGCGTGTTCAAGACCAAAGCGGTTCCCGTGACCGATTTCAGTCCAGAAGTATTGTTGTCGAAAATGATTCCAGTTCCGGACGTACCGATGAATTGCCCCGACATGCTGGATAGGTACATGCCCGTACCGTCGTTGTTGAAGATATTGCCACTGGCGACAATCGGTACGGTGTCGGCGTCGCTACCGTCTTGGAACGAGTGAAGCCGCATACCGGTGTTGGAATTCGAGACGTCATTATTGATAAGCGTTAAATCTGTTCCATAATACCCGGTGGTTGGACTCAAATTGATCCCTATGTCGCGATTCCTTGCGATGACGTTTTGAATCGTGACGTTCTCGCCAAGATAATTAACGGCACCGTCGTATTTGATGCCGGACCCGCTGCGTGACGTTCCGTTGTAACTCAAATCCAAACCATCAATTTTCGAATTTTGCATTAAACCTAGGATATTCAACGCGGTCCCGGTCACGGTGTTCAGACCGCTAGCCGAGTTGCTAACGATGAACCCAGTGCCTGCCGTACCGATGTATTGGTTTGGCGAATTGTAAATTTCCAAGCCAGTTTGGTTATTGGTAAAGACATTACTGCTAGCGATGATAGGTTGCGTGTCGCTGTCGCCACCGTCTTGAAAACCGTACAGCCGCATACCCGTCGTTGAGTTCGAAACGTCATTGTTGATCAGGGTCAGATCTGTTCCAAAAAACCCGGTGGTTGGGCTCAGGTTTAAGCCGGTGCTGCGGTTCCTGGCGGTGACGTTTTTAATCGTGAAGTTCGCACCCAAATTGCCTCTGCTACCGTCGTAGTAAATGCCATTCCCTGAAGCCGACGATCCGGAGTAACTCAAATCCAATCCATCAATCGTCGTGTTCTCCATTATACCCCTAATCGTCAGCGGGCTTCCAGTCACGGTATTCAAGCCTCCGGCGGTGTTGCTAATGATGAAACCCGTGCCTGCCGTGCCGAAGAACTGACCTCCCACGTTGAACATGTCGATCGCATTCAAGTTGTTGGCAAATTGATTACCGCTAGCGATAATCGGTACCGTATCTGCATCCACCCCGTCCGTGAAATCCCAGATCCGCATGCCTAGATCGTTATTGGATACGTCGTTATTGATCAGGGTCAAATCCTGCCCCCCGCCGAACATATCGAATCCGAAACGACGATTCGTTGCTATGACATTTTGTATCGTCACATTTGCGCCCACGTATTGATCCGCAATCAGGCCATAACCGCTTCTCAAGCTGCCCGTGTACGCCAGATTCAATCCGTCGATGGTAGAGCCAGGGATGTCGACAGCGTGCAGAGCGATATATCCCGTATCATTCAATCCGTCCGTGGCATTGTTAATGATGATTCCAGGCGTCAACGCAGAGGTACCAATGTATTGATTGGCCGTGTAATAGATCTGCAGCGCTTGGCCCGTTGAACCCGAGAACTTGGTACCCGTGGCGACGACAGGAACTAGATTGGCATCCGCTCCGTCGCGATAACTACTGATTCGCAGAGAATTCTCATTATTGGATAGATCGTTGTTGATCAGGGTCAAATCCTGCCCCCCACCGAACATATCGAATCCGTAACTGCGATTCGTTGCTATGACATTTTGAATCGTCACTCCCGAGCCAAAATCGCTACTCTGAAAGATTCCCCAACCCGAGCGGCCAATGCCTGGGTAGGAGAGGTTCAATCCGTCGATGGTCGAATTCGGTAAGTTGTAAACGTGCAGAGCGACAAATGAACTTGAATTCAAGCCATCAGTCGCGTTGTTAATAATGATTCCTGGTATCGACGCAGATGTGCCAATATATTGGCCAGTCAGGTTGTAGATCTGAAGAGTTTGGCCAGTGGAACCCGTGAACTTGGTCCCCGTAGCCACAACGGGAACCAGATCAGCGTCCACGCCGTCGGTGAAACCCGATATGTAAAGAGCATTATTGTTGTTCGACAGGTCATTGTCTATCAGCGTCAAATCTTGTCCAGCATCCCCAATGCGGAAACCATTGTTGCGATTCTTGGCGCTGACATTCTTTATCGTCAGTCTATTCATCGTACCATCCGAATAGATGGCAGTTCCCGATTGCCCAGCGCCCGGAAACGAAAGATCGAGTCCAATCATCGTCACATCGGCGGCACTGCTTAAATAGATGACTGTGCCCGTGGCAGACTGCAGTCCGTCGGTGGCGTTATTGATGACGACGGCTTCGGTACCCGTAATACCAAAAGTCAAACCGTCCATATTCCAAAGTCGCATGGCATTCCCCGCGCCGCTGAACTTGTTGCCTGACAAATTCACTGGATAGGTGTCCGCGTCGCCCCCGTCTCTAAATCCGTCGATGTAGAGAGTCGAATTGTTATTGGACAAGTCATTGTTCTTAACCGTGAGGTCCTCGGCGTTGCTCGCAGCCATCACGTTGATACCGACATTGCGATTCTTGATCGTAAAATTCTGCAGGACTAGTTGGCTGCCTGCGCCGGAGATATTCAAGCCCGTGCCCGTTCGGGCGGCCCCCGTATACGACAGGTCCATTCCATCGATCGTTAGCCCAATCAAACTATGCAGATTGAAAATGGTGCCGGTGGCTGTTTTTAGACCATCCACCGCTGGGTTGACCAGCACCGACTTTAAACCAGATGTGCCGATCGAAATGCCGCTCATGTTGTACAGTTGTAGAGCGTCGAAACTATCGGTGAACGTATTGCCCGAGATCAAGACCGGCGCCGTATCAGCATCGGCCCCGTCAATGGCGCCGTCGATAACCAACGACGCGAAATCATTTGACAGGTTGTTGTTGGAGATGACAGGGTCGGTGCCACCCGTAATCTGAATCCCATTGTTTCGATTAGAAATGGTGCTGCCCGTGATCGACAAATAATCGGAACCAAAAGCGATGATACCTTTGCCTGCTCGCGAAGCGCCGGTGTATCCCATGTTGACTCCCGTGACCGTCACGTTGTCCACATTTTTCAAATCCAGGATCGTACCCGTAGCAGAAGTGATCCCGGAGGCTGCATCCAGCACGATGTGGGTGCCCGACGTACCAATCGTCAACCCACTTGAGCTGCCGGTCATCGTATCTAGGTTGAAGACATTGAAGCTGTTGGTGAAAATGTTTCCCGTCGCCAGAATGGCCGCCGCCTGTTGAGCCCGAACTAAATTGGTCGCGTCGATCGCTTGTGTGTTGTTCGTAAAGTTGTTGTTCGTCACGATCAAATCACGGGTCCCGCCTGTGACGTAAACGCCATTGACGCGATTGGCCAAGTTGCTGTTCCTAACAGTCAGATAGTCGCTATTCGAAACGGCCCGGACCGCTTCTCCCGACCGCGTGGGGAGTTCATAACTGAAGTCGACATTGTCGATTGTGACGTAATCGACGTTGTTCAAATACAAAGCTCGACTAGTCACGCTCGTCATGCCACTGGTGCCGTCCTCAATAACAATATTGGCACCCGTTACCGACTCATCTCCGATCAGCAACCCGCTCATGCCGTTCTCAATCCGCAGTCCAAATGAGCTGCCAGCAAATTGGTTGCCACTAACGGCCCCGACTCCAATCGCGTATACAGACGACAGGTAAATCGCACCGTTACTGCTGACATCAGCGCTCTTGAGCACGTTATTCTTAATAGTAGGACTATTTGAGTTGGATATCTTAATACCACCCAAATACATGCCAGAAGCATTGACTCCCGAAATGACTATATTGTCCGAACCGTTTTCGGCAGAAATGCCAACAGCAGTGTAATTGGTCGGATTCGGAATGTTCGGTGCATCGGACAAGTCGAGATCTTCCAAGCGAACCATGTCCACATTGTTGACCCGAATTATCGTATCTCGAATGCCGCTAAACTTCAGTCCTTTGACGACGGTACCGACATTAGCCGCATTGCTGATATCCAGTCCGAATTGTGCAAGCGAGTTGCCGTGGATGTTGATCAACGGCGTCCCTTGGTAACCAGGCTGCGATGTACCGTCGATGATGACCGTCCCGGTTATCGCCGGCAACGCGTTAACCAATTGGATGGTCAACAATCCAGGCCCGCTGGCGAACGACGTGTTGAATTTGATCAAGTCCGCCCCAGACGAAGCATTCGCAAGCGTGATTGCTTCTCGCAACGACAAACGCCCAGCTGTGTAAACGCCGTCGTTTTCGTCGACCAAGTTGTCTACCGTGTAGATGTTGGCCGGCGCGATCGTCCCCACGGTCAGCACTACATCATTACCGCTGCCGCCCGTGTAACTAATGGTTGCGGGTAGCCCGGAATTCAAGAAGTTGCCGATGGTCGCCCCCTGCGGCAAGTTATGAAACGTGCCAATGATGGCTTCCGAGCCATCGTTTTCAATGACCGTAAATGCCTGGCCGGCAACCGGGATGTGCGTTCCCACAGTGATCAAGTGCGCATCATTTATGTTCACCGCACCAACAACATTTAACTGGTTGTAACCGGAATCGACCCCAGTGCCGCTGATGTTGATGCTCAAGTTACGGCTAAGCTGCACTTGATTGCTGGCCCCGGTATTGATCTCCACGCCGCTTGAGGCTGGGCTGATGCCGGTGGGCGTGCTGAAAATTAAATTGCCGCCTAATGTGTTGATCGATCCGCTGCTGAAATTGATGGCAGCATTATTGGTTAAATTCATTGCGGTCGAGATCGGTCGCGTAATCGCACCGCTGACCGTGATCACGCCAGCGTTGCCATCGCCGATCTGAATCGTGCCCGCGGTGACACGGTCCAGTTCAGTGGCGGTCAAGCCGAGACTGCCAATCGTGTTGGTACCAAGGCTGATTGGGCGATTGAGTTGAGCAGGGGTGATAGCGACCGTTGTGTTGCTCGCGATCTCGCCTTGAATATCGACATCGTCGACCGAGAGCGAGATCGGTCCTATGCCTGTGGTCAATGTTCCGCCGACCTTAGTTATCATCGTCTCGGCAGAGACACTAATCACTCCTGCACCGGACAACAAAGTAGCGGCGGTTTGAAACGTGACCGCGTCTGCCCCGCTGCCACCGTCGATAGAAAGGCTCCGATTGCCCGAGAGTGTCAGCCCGTTGACTTGGATCGTATCATTGCCTCCCAAACCGTTGACACCAAGCGTGCCAGTGAAAGCAGATAGCGGAATGGTGACTGATTCTGTTCCGCTTCCGCCGCTGCCGCTGACGCTCGACGTTATAATGTCGCCACTTGACGAAGTAATTGTGAGATTACCACCATTTGTCGCAAACGCCCACGAATTGACCGCGTCGTCTCCATTGACCACCAAGTTACCGGACACCACGGAAACATCCGTTGCCAATAATTGCCTATCTTCGAGTGGTTCGTGGATTAGGCGTCTGAGTAAAACACGTTTGGCGTCCCGATACTTCTTGCTCTGGTGAATGTCGGTTGATCGCTTTTTCAATCGCATGCCGGGCGACTTGTGTTGCATCCCGACCAAGGCCATCAACGCCAACCACAGGCTACTGGCTTGCGAAAAGGGGGCTGAGTTCAAAAGAGTCGGAATTCGAAACGTTCGCTGCCACCAACCCAACCGAGTTTGAAAGCGCGCTGCCATATTCTGAGTCGCTTCTCGCATCCTATTGTGGATCCGCTGTAACTTGACTTGATTGCGGTCGGATCGAGAGATTTGTTTGTTGCTTTTTCGATGGTTTCGTTGATTTTTCATTGCGGATTATCGTACTGTGCGATGAAGGAATAATCAGGAACGGCGTCGGAAGCACATGACGCTTGAGTTGTCGGAAAGTGATTTCCAAGTAGAGAGACGCAAAAACCGAACTTTACGGCTCGTTGTCATGCGAAAGAGCAGCACAAACGTTTCGTTTCAAATTCCGTGAAACGGACGACTTGAGCGTCAAAAACCGAAAAAGCAACCGCTCTTTGGTTTGGAGATTATCATCGGCTTGAAACATGAAACTGCCTCCTATGCAATAATCAGAAAAAACGTGACGTCACATTAAATGCTATAGTTGAGGAATATTCAAGCTGTAAAAACAACCAGGCGGCAAAGTTGACCTGACCGGAATAAACTAAACATTCGATTCGGCGAAGTGCGGTATTTTTGCGTTAAAAGAGACTCCATCCGCAGGGTATTGTTTAGTTACGAAACATTCGGGCGGCCCTGGGCAGGACGAATGGCGGGTATACTGAAGGTGCAATCCCCCTCACGATCCAACCCGATCCGAATTGAAACTCAACTGTTCACCCGTGCGTTCCCTAACCCCAATAAGCCGTTGGATCGTCAGTTGTATTGTTGGTATCACTTGCCAAATGCAACTGTGTCTGGCCCAATCGCCGAAAATTCATCCTTGGTTGGCTCAAGCCCCCGGCGAATTTGGTCGACTGATCGACCGCGGAAACGTGCAGGTTAAGGTCGATGATGAACGGATCCGGCTCGCTGGGAAGTCCGCTTTGACGCTATTCCAATTCGTGGCCGATTTCGACTCAAAATTTAAGTACGAATGGATTGACTCCAAACCGCAAAACGGCCTTTGGAAAGCCAAAATCCTAGCTTGGATGGACCAACCCAAGATTCGATTGGAGCACACCATTTGTATCCCGTCGACCTATAACCCGACAGAACCCTGGACATCGAAATTAATCAAACATGAGTTTGACCACGTCGCGATCAGCACCGATCCGAGACTTGTTAAAATCATCAAACGCGTCCTGCAACGACGCCGAACTTGGGTTGCACAGTTCGAGCAACCGACCTTGCCAAGCGAAAACGATGTGCGGGATCGAATCCGTCAAGAGATCGGCCTCGAAATCAAGAACTGCGAGCGAATGGTCCAAGCCCAATACGATCGCCTCGACAAAGAATCGTCCGAGGGACTATCAACTATCGGAAACCGTTTAGACTTCTTTCTCGAACTGTATTCGATCTCGGGGTTAGAACGATGTCAGTTCGAGTATGTCGATGAAGTTCGGGCTATTCTCACAGACAAACGGCTCGACATTCCGACCAAGAAAGAAGTCGAGCAGCATTATTTGTTCTTGAGCCCCTAAAACGCAAGGCTCATTCATCGATAGCTGCTGATAAAGCGAATCGGTCGAAAATCTTGCGGGATCGGCCTTCCACGTTTTCCGATTGTCAAGCTGAAAAGGACAGGCTAGGGAGCGCTAAACGCCTATCCCGCTATGCTGGACCGATCAAGCTCGATCTTTTTGAGACTCAGAAAAACGCTTCATCGCAAGAAGTGTTTGATTGCTAACATAGTCTTCCGCGATTTCTGACGAATGGTCTTTCCGTGTTCGAACGTATTGATTTTTGGTGTCTTTATTCTGAGAAGCCATCATGCCCAAATGGAACGGAGTCCCTGCGAATAGATGTCGTCATTCATCGAAATTTACTCCCAATCCGGACTTGCGAAAGTCGCATTAGCTGAGTATTTCCGACACGATTCGCGGTTGTTCAACACCGGTCAGCTTTTGATCGAGTCCTTGGAATTTGAACGTGAATCGCGAATGGTCGATCCCCATGCAATGCAAAATCGTGGCATTCAAATCATTGACGTTCACCGGATCACGAACAACGTTGTAGCTAAAATCATCGGTCTCGCCGTGAACGTAGCCTCGCTTGATGCCACCGCCTGCCAACCAAACACAAAAGTTGCGCGGATGATGGTCGCGTCCATAGTCGTCTTTGGTCAATGTTCCTTGTGAATAGACTGTACGACCGAACTCGCCACCGCACACGACGAGAGTTTCGTCGAGCATTCCACGCTGCTTGAGATCAAGCACCAAGGCGGCAGTCGCTTGGTCGGTATCGCGGCACTGGTTGGCTAACTGACGCGGCAGGTTGCCGTGAGTGTCCCAGCCTCGGTGAAGAATCTGCACCATCCTTACGCCACGTTCTACTAATCGCCGCGCCAGCAAAGCGCTGTGCGCAAAAGTGCCTGGAACCTTGGCATCGGGGCCATACAATTCCAAGGCGGCCGCTGACTCTTGGCTGATATCGGTCAGTTCAGGAACGCTGCTCTGCATCCGGAAAGCCATTTCATATTGAGAAATCCGCGTTTCCGTTTCCGGATCGCCAAATCGTTCCAAGCCCTGCCGATTTAACTCATTGAGCGCATCCAACATCGCTCGTCGATCCTCGCTGAGCACACCTTCCGGATTGCGCAAGTACAACACCGGATCGCCGCTACCTCGCAACGCGACACCGTTGAATCGCGTCGGCAAGAATCCACTGCCCCACATTCGATTGTATAAGGCTTGCGCGTTGCTATCCGAGGGAAATCGCGGAGTAAAAACAATGAACGCAGGTAGATCATTGTTGTCGCTCCCTAGTCCATATGCCAGCCACGAACCGAAACTGGCTTTTCCCGGAACTTCCGAGCCGGTCATCACATAGGTACAGGCAGGGTCGTGATTGATGGCGTTGGTCTGCACCGATCGAATCAGCGTAAAATCATCAACAATTTTTGCTGTGTATGGCATCAATTCCGTATTGGCCCAAATTCCAGATTCTCCCACTTGCTGGAATTTGAATTTCGTTGGAGCCACCGGAAAACGCGTCTGCCCACTGGTCATCGTCGACAATCGCTGCCCTCCTCGCACTGACTCGGGCAGGTCCTTGTCGAAGTAGTCCACCAACTGGGGTTTGTAGTCCCAGGTGTCATGTTGTGGCGGACCACCGTTGAAGTGCACATAGATGATCGCCTTGGCTTTCGGGGCAAAGTGTGGGAGGCCAGGCAATGGCATGTGGACGCGTTCGGTTGCCATCGAGCCATTCGCCGAATTACTCAACAGCGTCTCGCCGGCCATGGAGGTGAGTGCCATACCCCCGAGTCGCAATCCTTGGTCGCCAAAGAACTGCCGCCGCGTCTGTTGAACTTGATTTTCGATCCAGGGATGCATGATCAATTCCTCGTAACGGTTTCGTCAAGGTTCAGAAGCGTATTGGCAATCAATGTATATGCAGCCAGTTCACTCGGATCGACTTTGTCGCTGGCCCGACTCTCGCCCAGAGCGATTAATTTTTTGGCCAACTCAACGTCGCGCTGGTAATGTTGCATGTTCGCAGTCAATTGTTTTTCCAGCACATGCACTTCGCGTCCCGTCGGTTGGCGCGAGAGAACAGTCCGATAAGCGTAGGCAATTCGATCCTCGAACGTCTGCCCCCCTTGCTCCAACATTCGCTGCGCCATCGCTCTTGCCGCTTCGATATGCTGGACGTCGTTCATAAGTTGCAAGGCCTGCAACGGTGTATTGCTCTTCTCTCGCTTCGTACAAAACTGTTCGCGATTAGGCGCGTCAAAGTTGACCATGAATGGTGGTGGTGCTGTACGTTTCATGAAGTTATAGATGCTGCGGCGATAAAGAGCAGGCCCATTGTCGCGACGATAATTTTGTGTGTTCGAACCACCGAAGGCGACCGGCTCCCAAATGTTGTCGGGCTGATAAGGCTTGACCCCTTTTCCTCCCATTTGCAAATTGATTAGGCCGCTGGTGAAGAGCGCATTGTCGCGAATCTGTTCTGCATCCAATCGAAATCTAGGGGCCCGAGCATAAAGCCGATTTTCAGGATCGAGCCGATGCAGCTCGGGGGTAATCTGCGAATGCTGACGAAATGTCTTCGAACAGACCATCTGACGCACAAGATCCTTAACATTCCAGTCGGATTGCTGGAAATGCGATGCAAGCCAATCCAACAATTCAGGGTGACTGGGCATATCTCCTTGCGTTCCAAAATCGTAACTCGTTTTGACTAGACCAACTCCGAAGAACTGCTGCCAAAATCGATTGACGGTCACTCGCGATGTCAACGGATTTTCCTTGGCGACCAACCACTTGGCCAAATCTAATCGAGTGGCCCTTGCGTCGGGGGCGGCTTTCGTAAGTGGCGGCAATATTGCAGGAACCGAGGGTTCGACTTTATCGCCTGGTTTGTCGTACGCGCCGCGCATCATCACGAAACTTGGACGAGGCATGGCCAGATCTTTGAACACAAAAGTGCTTGGGATCGAGTCGTCCAGTGCCTTACGTTTTTCTTGAAGACTTCTGAGTTCGGCGATCAGGCCAGCAAACATCGGCTTCGTCGTGGAACAAACCTCTTGAAGATAGTAGACTCGAAGACGTGTTACCAATTCGGCAGCCGGCGCTTTTTCAAGATGAGCATCGGGGCCACCTTTCGCGATCGGTTGCAAATCGGCGGGCAGTCCCAGCGTATCCTTGCCTGCCGCTTGTTTCCACCATGCAAGGAACGACTGAGTCGGATCGCGAGTAGGATCGATCAAACCCTTCAAGCCCACACGATCCCAAAATACAGTACCACCAAACTGAGTCAGTGCGAAACCCGTTAGTGCATCACCCGTCGCCAATCCAATTTTCTCGACGGCGAATTCCAATCGGACCCATTGTCCGAGGGCTGGCAGCTCGCCCATGTGGACTCTTTCGTTCGTATTAACAGCCCCCCACTCGATGGCGTTGTAATCGCCCCAGACCGCGCGATGGTTCCATCCTCCTTTAAAGAACTGCAACATGATCGATCGAGGCGGATTGGCTGGATCAAGCCAAACGTTAGCAAAAATATTCGACTCGGCCGGGATGGATAGCGGTATCGTAGCTTGATCCCAAACATCCTGTGCAAGCCCCTTGTCGGTTCGTTTCAAAGAACGCTGACCACTGAGAACTTGATTGCCTTCGCTGGCTGCCACGAATTGCGTCGGCGCTCCAGGTGAGGCTTGGACCTTGCCGCTCGGTGGAAAATCATCTTCCATCCAAACCGTTTCTGTCGTGGAAATCAGCGGTGGTGGGGCAATGTTCGCCGGATCGACGTAATTGACTTTCGTGACTTCCGCTGCGATCTGTTGTTGTTTTACAGCAATGTCGGAGTCCATCGCTTTGAGTTGTTCGCGAAATTCCTCGGTCTGCAGTTTCAATACGGGTTGAGTCAACAACGCGTTGCCATCCATGGCCGGATCGGCGGCAGAATGAAAGAACGCGTAGAACTGATAGAATTCTTTTTGAGTGATTGGATCAAACTTGTGGTCATGACAAACAGCGCAGCCGCCGGTCAGTCCTAACCAAGTCTGCATGGTTGTGCTTGCGCGATCGACCGCATAACGGTAGATCAATTCGTCGTCGATGGATCCTCCTTCGCTAGTCGTTACGTTGCATCGGTTGAATCCGGTCGCCACGATCTGATCGGTCGTGGGCTCAGGCAACAAATCACCAGCCAATTGTTCGATCGTAAACCGATCGAAAGGAAGATTGCGATTGAAAGCCGAAATGACCCAGTCGCGATAAGCCCACGTCTGTCGCTCATTATCCAAATGCATTCCATGCGTGTCCGCATAGCGGGCGACGTCGAGCCAGTGGCGGGCCATCTCTTCGCCGAAGCGTTGGCTCGCAAGGTAGCGGTCGACCATCTTTTCATAGGCATCCGCAGACGAATCCTCTAAAAACAAATCGACTTCCTCGACCGTGGGTGGCAAGCCCGTAAGTGTGAACGCAACCCGGCGAATCAGTGTTTCTCTTTCGGCTTCGGGAGCGAGCTTCAAGGAATGCTCGGCTAATCGCGAGGCGATGAACGCGTCGATCGGATGCGCGGCCGTTTCATTAAGCGGAAGCTCCGACTTCGCGAGGTCTTCGAATGCCCAATGTTTTTGGTAGTTCGCACCTTGTTCGATCCAAAGGCGAATGATTTCCTTTTCTTTGGCCGATAGTGTTTTGTGGCTCTCAGCGGGGGGCATCAATTCCGATTCGTCTGTGGTTGTGATTCGCCGCCACATTTCGCTAGCCGCAAGATCTTTTCCCACAATGGCGGCCCTGCCATTGTGATTCTCGCGGCTCCCTTGCGAAGTATCGAGTCGCAATTCCGCTTGCCGTTTCTTGGAATCGAATCCGTGACAGGCAAAACATTTGTCGGACAGAATCGGCCGCACATGGATATTGAAACTAAGCGTTTCAGGTTCCAATGCCGCAACACATTCCGGCCGAACGATCATGGCCATCCACAAAAACACTAATAGCGACGGCAATAGTCGACCTTCAAACCGCCGCGAATCCCTACATTCCATGAAAGACTCCAAAGTTGGGTGAATCTCTTTCTCGAATTGTATTCTAATCGCTCGCAAGCTAGCGGACCAATGCATTGCGGTGGTGTTGAATAATTGACTTCACCCAATTGGAATCGGTTGGAGATAACGCGGGGCTCAATGGCCGTTCATAGTCGATCGTGTAGTAGCGTCCGTCTCGGTAGCAGTCGTCGATGATTGGCTGCAATTCCAAAACCACGTCGCGATCTTGCGAGCGTAGTGGAATCGCTATGTTCGGTAACTTCTCCTGCAACTGAATTCCAATTCCCGCTGCCACCCAAGGACGTTCGACACGGCGGATGCAAATTTTGTAAGGTGCTTGGTGTTCCTTTGGCCAATCTTCTTCCGGCATGGCCAACACAAACTCACCGCTTCGCAGCAAGTCGATCTCCACCAAGTTCACCATCCCCTGGATGTACTCCGTCTGTTTCTTGCGGTACGCGGCTCGCCCGGCTGGCATGGTTTTGTTGACCGGACTTAGCAGTTCGATCACCGTAACGATCCGGTTGCCGCTACTTGAATCGACGATCTCCAAATGGCGTTGTGGCGGTGCTGTTTGAGGTAGAGCAACTTCGAATGGATCCGCCACCGCAACATTGGATGGTTCTGGTTCGAAAACTGCCGACCGCGCTGACTGAACCGCAATGCTGACATCCGGATAGACGACTCGCACTCGTCCGTCATCGGTCTCCACCGCCAAACTTTCTTCGACACGGGCGATGAGTTGACTCGGCAACTGACGGTTCAATTGTTGTTTGGCAAATACCATGAAGGTCGAGTGAACGTCTTGCCAATGGCGTTCTAAAAACGGGTCCATGCCAGGAAAGGGGCTCTTCACGAAAAAAAAACTCTCCTAAAAAAGCGATGCTCGTTCTACCGGTAAACCCTCCCCATTCTATCGTTTGACACCACCGCAACGAAGCAAAAATTTGAAAAGTGGACTAAGTTGCACGACGCTGCGCCCATCGTGATTTGTGCGACGCGGAGCGTCGCACAACGAAGAGCGTACCCAAAAAACGAAGGCTAGATCACGCTCTAGTTGGATGTTTCCAGCTTGGTGGATCGGAAAGCAATCGCTCTTCGAACGGCCGGTGGTAGCGGCGCATCTTTGCCCATGACCGCCCGCCATAGAATCTCGTTCAACTCAAAGTCATCGATACGATCGTACTCGCTGAAGTCCATCTTCATCGATCGATCGGCACCGTAGGCAAGCGCCGTGTTCTGCGTGTCAAGATCGATCTGAGCTGCTTCGCATTTGTAAGGTGTCAAATCGGGTTTGTTCGTGAAGCAACCAAACATGGGGCGTGCGGCCGCATCGTATTGAGACAAGGGTGGGAGTCCCAAGATCAATTCCATCGTTCGTATCATGCTGACCGTGCTGTACTGGGTACTGTCAATCGTTTGACGTTTGACCCAAGGGCTGAGCACAAAACTTGTTGTCCTGTGCGCGTCTACGTGATCCGGGCCATTCTGAGCATCGTCTTCGATCATGAAAATAGCGGTTTCGCCCCAAAGTGGGCCGTTGCTGACCGCCTCAACCAATTTGCCCACCGCCAAATCGTTGCTGGCAACGCATGCCTGAGGAGTAAACGCTCCAGGCCTCGTTCCGTCCGTATGGTTTTCGCCAAGACTCATAATGATCAACCGAGGCATGTTCCCCTTGGCAACGAATTCTTTGTATTCCTCCAGCATAACATCAACAAGTTCATGGTCCCGTTCGCGTCCACCCGCTCGATTGACGCCAAAATTAGGGCACATGTGACCCACCAATCCCGGCACGCGGCCCTCCATCTTGAAACCTCCCGATCCGTCCGAAACACGCGAACCGTATTCTTTGTAGCTGCGATAGCTGACGCCTGCACGCAAGCAGGCATCCCATATATAACCGGAGGGGGCGTTGGACAAGTCTCCTTCGTCGTCATCATCGACTCCAAGACGTCGCGAATAGGTCAAGTGCCAATCGCGTGCGATGTAGTCGGTGTTATAAGCCATCGTGCTCCATGGATGCCCGTCCCGGCTTACTTGTCCGTTGCAATACATGTTGTCGAGGAGCACAAATTGCTCAGCGAACTTGTGTTGATTGGGAGTGATCTTGCGAGGGAACATGCACAGCGATGGATCGCCGTTGCCTTTTGGATTGTTACCGGTAGCTAAGTCGCCGAGAACTTGATCGTAGGTCCGGTTCTCTTTGATAACATAAATGACATATTTGATCGGGCTTGGATCGCCAACTTTATTTGGGATGGCGGTCGGTTGGCTCGAGGGTGCTGCCGTCAACAACTCATCGGAGTACGGACAGTTCTTGTATACCTGTTGCGTATATTCCTTGAGTTGATCCTCGTTGGGCATGTCGACGATGGAGAGTGCGCCGCTGAGCGTCGTGCCGATGTAAGGATACGGAAGAAAGCTTTTGACCACCTTTTCGGTCTCTGTCAATTCGGAATCAGGCCGTTCGGTTTTCGGGATGGGATTGGGTTTCGATTGATTTCCTTTTCCAACACCGATCAAAAGCTTTTGGTTGTCAGGCGTGACGGCGATCGAAGTTGGATACCAGCCCGTCGGAATGAAACCCTTGACGAGACTTCGGTTGATATTTTCGATATCGATGACAGCGACACAGTTGTTATCTGCATTGGCAACGAAGAGGGTTTCTCCATCTGGGGCAATCGCAAGTGCATCTGGAGTGCTCCCCTCCGGTGCTTTTGGGAAAAGGCTCGTCAAGATGGTCTCCGTCACGATTCCGCGCAAGCCGTCGATAACCCAAACGCCGTTGCTCGATGCGCACGCGACGAATACTCTACCATCTTCTGGATGGATGGCGATTTGATTTGGATGGACACCGACCCCGATGCGAGACACCACTCGCATATCATCTGGGTCGACAACGAGAATTTGGCTACCAGACCAATCCGAGATATACAGCAGCCTATTGCCCTCGCCTAATTTAATATCGTAAGGACGTCCACCGATGTCCAGAGTCTTTGCGTCTCCGCCTGCGGTTGGGGTTACGATCAGAAGCCCTGCATTGATGTTGAGTTCGTAGAGCAGGCCGCGACTTTCGTCAATGCAAACGCCACTCTTAAAACCCTTTTCTTTTACGAGTTTCGCCCGAAGCGCTGCCAAATCCTTCGGTGATAGCGTGGCAACATCCGGTTCCAATTCGCTCGTCCGCGTCAACCCTTTTTCATCGAGATCAAAGGTGTGTAGCATGCTCGCTCCGCCACCGGACCACCAAACTTTGTTTTGCTTTGCATTGACTTCGAGGCCATACCAACTTTGATACGCAGGTTGTTTCGCGATGATTTTCTGTTCTTGCAGATCAATGATAGCGAGGTAGTGTTGGTTGAATCCGCTACATGCGGCTAGGACCCGTCGATTGTCCGCGAGAGGATAGATGTTCAAGAGCAAGTCGGTCGTTTCCACTTGCTTGCCAGCTGGGGTGAGATGCCATCCGTTGGGTAGCAAAAAACCGGTTTCCGTTTTGCCGGGAAACCGGCTCTGTGTGGTCGTGCTCGGTGAAGCGACACCAGGCGCAGGTACGTTCTTGTCCTGCGAAAGACATATCGGCACAAGAAGGCAAGAGCCCGATAAGACTGCTGCGCAACCGTGGACTATGGATCGAAACCAATGCGACATTTCAAGCTATCCTTTCATAGGGAGTGGGCAATGTATCGTGACAGTATACGGATTGGTTCACGCGATGCACGAGCTGATTTAGCAAAGAATTGGTGAAGATACATACTAGCTAAACCTTAACCATCTCCACCTTACTCCCTTAATCATTCGTTCACACTTGGATGGGATGCTGTTTCCAAATTCGGTCGAGAAAGTGCAGCCATCAGAATGGTCGCGGCTCGCTGTGGTCAGATGCGTCTGACTCAATTATTCGTTTCCCTTGGAGTCGCAAAGTGAAAACAAGTCGGTCAGCCCGTCAGCCGAGTGCATTTACTCTGGTAGAGCTCTTGGTTGTCATTGCCATTATTGGAATTCTCGTTGGACTATTGCTGCCGGCTGTCCAGGCCGCTCGCGAAGCAGCTAGGCGAATGAGCTGCTCGAACAACATGAAGCAAATCTGTCTGGCTACGCTGAATCATGAAAGTGCCTTCAAACGGTTGCCAGCAAGTTTATATGTGGATATCGGATTGCCGCCTGGCGGCACCGGTCAGCCTGGCGCTCCTTATCCTGCGATTGTGCATTGCTGGAGCATCTATCTGTTGCCCTACATGGAACAAACCGCCGTTTACAACAGTTACGACCAAAAATACCCTTGGTTCTCCTCTCCCGCGTTGGTTCCAGGTTCGCCAAACAATCAGTTGGCCTTAAAAACAATTATCCCTGGATTCATTTGCCCCTCTACACCCGGCGGCTCGGATCGCAAGATCACCGGACGCTTTAATTTTGGAACAAACTTTCCGTTTCAGGACCTTGCCGCAACCGACTATGCGACTTGCAGTTCAATCAATCCAGGTTCGATCACCTTCTTTGGCTATGCATCTACCTTGACTCAAAATGATTTGTTTAGCGCACTGAGCCCCGAGCTTCGAGGAAGCGGAATGCAACCAGTCCTCGGCTCGGCAAACCGAAAATCGAGTAGAATGGCTGATATTTTGGATGGAACAACCAACACGATTCTAATGTGCGAAGACGCTGGGCGTCCCGACTATTACGTTGGCGGAAAGAAAGACACATCAAGATATTTGTCGGACGGCGGTTGGGGACACCACGAAAACGACTACGGGCTCGACGGCGCCATCTCATCGACAAATACAAATGCGCCCGGTAATTGCGTTATCAATTGCCACAACAACAACGAGACCTACTCGTTTCATTCGGGCGGAGCAACACATGGCATGACCGATGGCAGCACACAATTCATTAGCGCGTCGATTACCCCGCAGATTTATGCGGCTCTCATCACAGCGAGCGGCGGTAGCAGGACCGCAGCCGAAGTCAGTCCAACCTTTGAGTAATTGATTGTAAGGAAACCGTTCGAAACGCGAACGAATGAAACGGACAAAGTACCATGAGAGTGATGGAAGCGGTGCGCATGCGAAGAATCTGTTTGGTATTTATGGTGGTCGTATTCACGGGATGTGGCTCGAACCAGCAGGTTCCAGTTGCAACCAAGGGCAAAGTACAAACCAAAAATGGCGTTGCATGCGCATCGGCACTTGTGGTGTTCCATCCGATCGAGAAAGAACGATTGAATCACGCGAAGCCCGTAGCTACCACGGACGCTCAAGGACGCTTTGTTTTGACAACGAATGCAGCCGATGACGGAGCTATGCCCGGCGAATACGGCGTCACGATCGTTTGGCCAGGCAAGCCATCTAGCGGACAGTCAAGTGGATTTTCGTTGTCGAGCGAAAGCGGTGGGGCTGCGACGCAAGATCAGCTTGGTGGCAAATACGGGAATCCCCAGAGTCCACTATTGAAGGTCAAGATAACCGATAAACCCAACGAGGAATTGCTACTCGAAGTCGATCCACCGCGAAGATAAATCCAGGCAGCGTCTCGTAAGCGGTGCGTTCCCAGGCAGAGCGGCAAGCCTCATAACGAAAAATCAGAAAATCATTGCAACAACTGGATGTCCAACCAAACAAGGTGATGGTCGGAAGCGTCGACCAACTTGGGATCGATGTCTTTAAGGTGGTCGGCGGTTGGCCAAAAGACGCCCCCACCCACGATTTTGCAATTGCTGGAAGGCAATACAAAGTCGATTCTCAGATTGCCTGCGCTGTTGTCATTGAAATCGCCGGTGTCATTCGCCGGATTGCCTTTGTGCTTTTCGTTTGCCTTGCCTTGCAGCTTGCTCGCTTCGACGCCTCCTTTGCTTTCTGGGACAAAGTTCGCAGCGACGCGTTTCGAGGAAAGTAAATCGATGATCCCTTGTGCGATTCCGCTACCATCGTTTGGGTCGGAATTCAGGTCGCCCATGATGACGAATGGAGCGGACAGTGCGAGCGGACCTGCCTTGCCTTTGTCATCCACGATGTACCCAGCCTCGGCTGTTCCCTCCACATAATCTTGGATCAATCGGATTTCGTCGTGGTTGCGACATCCATTGCGATCTTCGGGACCATCAAAGACAGGTGGCGTTGGGTGCGACGCGATTACATGCAACGTCGATTCCCCAATCTTGATCGGGACATCCCAATGCGATTTGGAACTCAATCGAAGTTGCTTCCATACTGCATCGGAATGAAAGAACGTCTCAGCTCCCGTCACTTTGTCGACCAACTTCGGTCGCTTGGCATTTGGCATGTCAGACCACTTGAACATCTGAAAAGTGCGGACTGCCGAATCCGATATAGGATACTTGCTGTAAACGGCCATACCGTATTGACCAGGGAATGCGCCATAGCCCCAGCCGTCATCGCTGTCGGTATTGCGTCCATTCAAGTTGAGGTCGAGCCCCGAACTTACGCCCGTGTTGACAGCAGCCGTGTAGTAGTAGCCAAAATCGCAAGCTTCAGGTTGAAGCTTAGGATTCTGTGGTTTTTTGAAATACTCATTCAGCAGGATCTTTGCAGCTTCTCCGCCTGAGTAGTCCACTTCGTTTGCTAACAACACATCCGGTCGCACCAGTTGAACAATGGCGGCGATTCGTTTTGCTTGTTCGTCCCCCTGTTTCAAGTCTTGCACCAACTGCCCTGCCTCTTTGCGATTCAGAGCAACGTTGAAGGTCGCGACTCGAACAACACCCTTGGCGGGAGCAGGCAAAGCCAATTCGGCCGTTGATTGACCCATGGCAGGTCTCGTTAGGCAAGTACAACATGACAAAACAGCACCAAGGCGCAGTCGCGACCATTGGCTTGCAAACAAACTCTTGAAGTTCATGGTACTTTGGATCGTTGAAGGTTGCGGAAAACAGAATGGATTGAGGATTATGGGACAGGCGGTTTCACCGGACGGCTTGCGCCTTTCGCTCTCAGCTTACTTTACCTCTACCCGCCTGAAATCAAAGTCGAAAAGGTCAATTCCGATCCTTCATGCAGCTTCACGAGTTTGTCCTTGTCAACTAGGTTGTCATCCAAGAAAACGAGTATCGAGGACCGGATCGATCCTTGGCTATCCAGCAAGTTATCCCGCAGTTGTGCTGTCCCTTGATTGGCAACTTGACGAATGATTTGTTCCAGCGAGGGGGAGTCATCGACGTGCACCGACATTCGGTTACAACCGGCCAATTTCCGAACTTGCGTATCGAATCGGATGTTGATTAACACTTAAATGAAATCCCTATGGTCTCGATCTTTTGGCGGTACAGGCTTCCAGCGTCTTCGAGCCTTTCTACCGGAAAATGACAGGCTGGCAGCGCTGGCAGCCTATCCTACGGCAGACTTCGCTCCGCCGGCAAAAATCCAACCAAGCGTTAGCGATCCGATGACAGAAGCTAACGCACCGAAAAGGAACAACATGAATGGCTGAGCAGTAGGGAGTTTCTTTGGTTGCTCCTTAAACTTTTCTCTTGGTTCCGAAACCATGCTCGCATCGCCTTCGGATTCTCTGGCTTTGGCATTCGGTCGGGTTTTGGAAGGGATTGGAACCATTAATCCTGTTACCTGCAATTCATCCTTCTTTGGCTCAGTGATTTGAACTCGCTCATTCCAAGGGTACGAGATCAAAACGTCAACGCCTGGATTGTCTGCTTTGACTGTGCATTGGCACTCTCCCGCCAAAAATCGGCTAGCTTCCTCGATCGTTGCCGTCGCAATCCCTTCGCCAACCAAAGCATAGAGAACGCGACCACGCCCGAAGATTGGAAATACCATCGGTGCTCCATTTGCAAATTCCTCAACAAGGTCCGATTCGGTGGCTAACAACATCCTTATGAAGGCTCTTTCATCCGGGTCGTTTCGCGATATGCGATGGGTTGCAAAGCGAAGCTTTAACTCGTCGGGTTTCTTCGAAAGGTCCTTTAAATCCGCTTCCTCAATCACAGGCAACAAGATCTCATTTTCAAGTCTCCGCAACTCAGATTCGAGCTTCGCGAACTTTGGATTATCTACCGAGGGCTCACCCGACTCCAGAAAAACCCAGGCGACGGAAATTTTGTCGGCAAGCCCATCGCATACCTGTTGCCGCACAGGACTGTCAAGCAACTGATGGACCGATTCCGATGTGAACGGTCCGTCCCAAATCACCCGCGACTCGCCATCACGTCGTTTAGCAGCTTCCACGACCATCCAGGCAGAATCTAGATTCGTGTAGTCTTGAGCTATGAGTTTGTCATGGTCGGTTGAGCCGCTTTTTCCATCGAACAACTTGATTCGAACATTGGCATTGTTACTTGATAGGTTCAGCTCATGGAACAGGTCCGACTCGCTTGCGCTTCGTTCGGACTTGGAAATGACATGAACGATGAACGGTTCAGGCGTCCAATGTTCCAGTGCGTAACGAAAGACGGGGATCGAACAGCACATCGCGACGGAAGCGCAACTTGCAATAAATGCAAGCCCTAGGAACAATTGCACGCAGCTTCGCGCTGTGATTCTTGTGGTTTTCATGTGTTATCGCTACTCATTGAGTTTCGTAAGTTCGATTCCCGAAAGGATAGGAAGGCCGTCAATCGGCTTGAACTTCAATTCAAGCGCATCGCCGAGTATAACTCGATCGATTGTATGCATTACTTCATTTCCCTTGGATGGATCGAGTTCAATATCAATTGAATCGACATTGTCGTTTATGGTGATGGAGAATCGACGTGCAGTGCGTTCAACACTTCTCGGCAATCCAAAGATCATCTTGATTCGGTAGGGACTTGGCTCGGTTGCTTGTTCGGCCTCGACGGACGGATTCGCGATTGAAATCTCGGCGTTCGCAGGGACAGTATTCGTCGTCTTCAATCCAACTCGCAAACGAGAAAGACCTTGCACTCCTGAGGCTGAGATCCAAGGCATTTGAGCACCCGGCATCGTGGCTGGATGGTCCTGAAACGTCGTGTATGCTCCGTCAAGTTCAATACCCAGACTCGGTGAATCACCCGCAACCACTGGGAACTCCAACCAAACAACACCCTTTGAATCACGCCGATCGCCCGGTGCCCCCAGGTTGATCCCTAGATTTAATATACGATCGGACTTGGTTTGAACGATGGCCGAGTTATCAATGGTCCACGTTTCTAACTCGGGCATATGAACCAACCCGATCGAGCTTTGATTTTGATAGGAACAACTGCATGTTCGCGTCAGATCAGGAGCATTTAGTATCCCATTGGCTGCCACAAGGTTGGAAGTACAACCCGATCTAAATCCACCCAGGTTACCGGTCCCGCTCTCCGTAAGCAAGTCGTAGTAACTCGCTGCTCCCGATCGAAAAGTCAACATGTTTTCCGATGCTGAAATCGTATTGCAACCATAGGCTCGTGTGATCTTCCAAGGCTGTTCGCGACCAGATAACGGGTTCTTGATCATCTTTTGCGAACCATCGACAAGATAGAATGCACCAGCGGACTCCGTGTAGGAGTTTGCATTGGTGATAATGAGATCGTTGTGCAAAATACATGGTCCAGAATAAGCGAGCGAGGACTTGGACCATGCGACCGATCCATCGCTCGCATGGAAAACCGCCATTCCTTGTCCGACTTCGGTAGATAATCGATCACTGGCTGCTGCTCCCGCATGCAATAGCATGTCATGCTTGGCCGAGTAGCCAAGCCAAGTTCCGAAGACACCGTCGTTGACTTCCCACTCTTTTGTCCCATTGTGTGCATCCAACGCAATGATCCGGTAAGTCTTTGGCAACTCGCGGCCGCGACGTTTCAGCAGGTCTTCGACCGTTTTTGGATTTCGATCGAGCGCGTAGATTTTGCCATTTCCAGCGACAATTCCGTTATGCCAAAAACTATGCTTCGCATCGACCTCCCATAGCTGTTCGCCGGTGTGTCGATTGAAGCCCACGATCGACATACTGGCCGCTCGGTCTAAACTCTTCGTTCCGAATCCTGCTTTGCTCTTGCTCAGTTGGCTATCCTCTTCCTCGACGCCCAGTTCAAGCCGTGAACGGTATTTTGCAAAACCAACTCCGCCGATCAGCACGTCTTCATAGACTCCGATGTAGCCCCATTCCTGAGGA
Source organism: Pirellula sp. (assembly GCA_021736575.1). Classification (GTDB taxonomy): domain Bacteria; phylum Planctomycetota; class Planctomycetia; order Pirellulales; family Pirellulaceae; genus JBKCUI01. The sequence continues at coordinate 25,458 of JAIPFP010000051.1, forward strand.
TTCTTGGCGTCCTTTTGAGGCAATGCGATATCGCGAACATTCTCTCCTGTCGCAGTATTCAAAACGCGACATTTATCCCCCTCGACTACGTAGGTCAGATCTTCTGTCACGACATAGTTCGTTCCTCGACCGTTGGCTCCAGGTATGTGCACTTGATTGTAGGCAGGGTCCAATGGCGTCTCCGCATAAGTCGAGTCAAAGTAGACATCAAACGTACCTAGGTTCTCGAACGCTCGATGCCATAGGATTCGACCTGTATAAACATCGCGAGCCGTTAGCGAGTTCATGCCTTGAAGGATGAGGCGTCCTCCGACCACTTGCTCAGGTGGTCCATGCCCATGCCTCGGAAGCGTATCGGTGTTGCTGTTTCCACCGAACCAAAGTACACCCAACGGTAACTTGACCAACCGATCATCCGATTTGATTGTGTTGGCGACATTTCCATACTGATGCGTCCAATCGGACGCTCCTGGCAACGCGCCAACTTTCTCGATCACAATACTATTTTCCGAAAGTCGAATCGACGACTGTTCCAGTTGTAGCGATTCAATTGCGGTCAGCAGCTGGCCAAGCTTGTCTGGTGACGCGAGCAATTGAAGCACACCTCCGTAAGGGCGCACCGAGTTGTAGATTTGACGAAGGTACGTCGGATCTTGCAAGGTTGTTTCCGCAAACTCTTCGCTTACAAAAATCATGTTTGCAAAGTAGGGCGGTGTGAGGAAAGAACTTGGCTTTGCCACATGCAGGGAACCGCGTATTCCATACCAACCGACTGCATCCCACTCACGTCGCAAGGCTTCAACACGATTCAGATCCTCATCCACAGCCACCACTTGGTCGAACACCGCAGACTCAACAATCGCATTCAGTACGCTTGGATCGCGCGCACCAAACCAGAGCGCGTATCCGGCTGCATCGCCTTTCGAAAGCAATGCTTTGGCTTTGGCTCTGGCTTGCTCGGCGATGTCTGCTGAGTTTTCAGCGTTCGCAGGGTTGTTGTGAACGCCCGCAATGACAATCTCCGAAGTTGGTTTGATCGGTTTACCCTCCGCGTCTCCTAACACGTAGACGTCTCCCTCCAAAGTGACGGCAATCAGTTTTCCGTTCCCTGCGATTAAGCGTTCGATCTTTCCATCAAGGGGCATTGTCCAAAGTGTTTGGGCTGATGATTCTTGGCTGGGTAAGCGTATTGCCGTTAGTAAACTCTTTGTATCGTTCGCATCTGCCGTAGGTCCGGCCGCATAAAGAACATTCCCTGCCAGGATGAGATCGCCTCGTCCCTCACCTGGAACATCCCACCGTTTGGAACCATCGGTCTTCCAGGCACAGATCTTTGCGAGGCCATCGACCAACTCTGCCGAGTAAAGTGTTTCGCCCGCGAGTACCGGTTCGTTGGGCATGAACGCGGTTTTAACTCCGTCGCCGAGGGAAAACTGACGCGTCCCTTTGTATCGCGTGTGAACATAGAAATAGTCTTCGCTGGCAGTGAGAAACGAACCGCCCGTTCCTTTGCCTGCCGCATTCAACTCGAAATAAAGTTGCTTGCCAGAGTGTCGATCGAATACGGCTGGCACCGATCGCCCGCCCGGGACAATCAGCGTATTCTTAGTCGCAAGCAATGCACCTTGCGGACCAACCCCGGCAAACGACGGTGCGCTGTGAGGTTGTTTGATGTACTGAGAGCCAGTCTCGTCGTTGAGCCAAATAACGTCGCCGGTCTTCTTGTCGAGAGCATAAATGAAGGTCCCCATGAAGGGCCAAATACTCGACGCAAAGTAAACTTGGTCTCCATAGATGACGGGCCCGCCTCGAGCTGGCCAAGCGGAGATCAGTCGCCTGTTTCCGATCGCGCGATTCTCAAGCGGTGCGGCTCGAAACCGCCAAAGCAGTGCACCGGTCGCTGCGTCAAGCGAATAAAGGCAACTATCGTCGCTCGAGAAAAAGATTGCACCATCTGCGGCAGCCAGGGGCAAGCGCACGGGCCCTTCCGCATAGTAACTCCATATCGGCTTCCCCGTATTTAGGTCATACGCCACTACTTTGTCCGAGTCGTTGAACCCCAGAAACAGACGTTCATCTACAATGATCGGTTCAAACACTCGATCGAAGCTCATGATATCTGCATTCAACGGGTCTTCCCAAGTGGGCTTTCGGGTAGTCCCCTTTAGCAAATGCTCAACGACCAACGATGCGGGGAGCTGTTCCGACGACCGAGCGCTCCTTGTACTATCGCATCGCCACATCGGCCAATCGTCGGCTTTTAATTCACGAATGGGAGATAGGTCCGTCAGTAAAAAGAGGATCGATAGAATTTTTCCACACTGGCAACCTGCAGACGATTCAAATTGATTAACCATCGGATCCAACTTTCTTTGCACACTCAATCTGGCTTGGGCAAATCTTACTTGCGAGAGTTCAGCCGGAATTGTAGACGGATGTCGCAAAACAGGGACTATGCACGATCCAACTTAACGCAAGTTTCATCCCAAGGCTACATTCATTCAGGGATTGCGGAGCTGGGCCGAACTAGGTTTAAGTCGCCGCGAGCTGATCGCTTTTGACTGCAAAGTCCACCGACGACTGAGGTACCGCCGAATGATGATGGATTGGCTCAACACCAGCCATTTGCTCTTTCGAAAACGTCAGTACTGCATAGGCTTTGTACAAAAACGGGACCATAAGCAATACGAGGCAAGTCGAACCGATCAGGCCAAAAGCTAGGCTCGTCGCCATCGGAATCAACGCTTGTGCTTGAAGCGATTTCTCCGATAGCATCGGGAGCAAACCCGCAACCGTCGTCACGCTCGTTAGAAACACGGCCCGCAATCGCCGCGAGCCTGCGTTCATGAGCGCTTCATTGACCGGCATGCCTTTGCGAATGCATTGATTGATGAAATCCACCAATACAATCGAATCGTTGACCACGACCCCTGAGAGTGTCACCATTCCAAACATGCTGAAAAGCGTGAGCGGCAGTCCCATGAACGCGTGACCGAAGATCGCTCCAACAATTCCAAACGGGACGATCGCCAGGATGATCAGCGGCTGCAAGTAGGAAGTGAACTCGAACACGAGCAACAGATACATCGAGAACATCGCCACGGTGAAACCAATCACGAGGCTGAAGAAGGATTCGGCAGTCTCTTGCTGCTGACCTTCCCAGCGGAACCGCAGATTTGGATACTTTTCAAGCAGCTCTGGCACGAGCGTCTGCCTAAGATTGCTAGCCACAAGGGCGGCGTTCCCTTGCGCGGTATCGATTTCCGCGCTTACCGTAATCGCTCGCAATTGATCGAGTCGATTGATTTCGGAGTAGCCTCGCGTAACCGCGATGTCCGCTAACTCGGTGATTGGGCGCTCGATGTTGTCAGCCCCACGGACTCTCAAGTCATTAAAATCCGAAATCGAGCGACGCTCATCCATGGGGTAACGGACCATCAACTTGACCTCATGCCGACCGCGTTGCAATCGCATCACCTCCGCACCGTAGTAGGCGTTGCGTACGGTTTCTGAAAGATCGGCCACTGTTATTCCAAGTGCCTTGGCGCGTTCTTTGATGCTGAACTGAAACTCGACCTTGCCCGGCGATGAGTCGTCTCGGACATCGTACACGCCCGAAAATTTACTAAGAGCTTCTTTGGAGGCCTCGACAGCGGCTTCGAGTGCGACGACGTCACTTCGAGGAGCCAGGATTTTAAATTCAAGCGCTTGACCGCCCGGCCCGATGTCTTGCGATTGAAAAGTGACCCGTTCTGCGCCAGGAAAAATGCCCGCTTCGTCGCGCCACATTTTGATGATGGTATCGCTGGTGACATTTCGAACCGTGGCTTCGTGAATCTCAACTTGGACTTGCCCAACATGCGATCCAGAGATCCGATCGCCAGCAGCAGGGTCCCCCTTCGCAACCGAACCAACTTGCAGAAAGGTCAAAACAACCGGTCCATTCGGCGCACTCGGATCCTGAGGGGGAGGTGTTTTGTTGTTTCCCTCACGCGTTTCTTTCTCTGCAATCTGTTCGCTGACGCGCCGAATTGCTGCTTCCATTCGCCGTGTCGCTTCGCTCGTGACTGCAACGGGAGTTCCATCAGGAAAAACAACCTGCCCGATGATCGTCTTGCCGTCTAGGTTCGGGAAAAATTCGAATGCAACGATGCCCGAACGGACCATACCAAAAGCGGTCGCTACGACCAAAAAACCCGCAGCTATCGGCAACGCGGGATAGGTCAATGATGCTCGGAGAATGGGACCATAGAATCGCTCGCCAAACCAATCCAATGCCGCATTACAAGGTTTGCCAATGGCCTCAAAGACTCGCTCGATGGGTGTGATCAATTGAGAAAAGCCGCGACGAAAGCGTTGCAACGTGGTCTTGGGAACGATTGCGTCGTGTGACAAATGCCCTGGCAAGGCGATCGAGGCTTCCACCAGG
>JAIPFP010000330.1 GCA_021736575.1 Pirellula sp.
ACCCCCGTCCCAACATTGTAGGTCCCCGATTGGTCGATATCAAAACACGACATGGTCATCATTCGGCATACATCGTCGATGTACACGTAATCTCGCTCGGCCGAACCATCCCCGAAAATCACGATCGGTTCTCGTCTGTTCAGAGCATCCATCCAATGCGGTACTACACCTTGCCCCGGTCGCGCTCGCTGGCCAAGCCCGAAAGGGTTTCCTAAGCGAAACACATCGACTGAAAAGTGACCTTGCCGAGCAGCGTGATGCAAAAGCTGCTCGGCTGCCAGTTTGAACACTGCATACGGCGATCTTGGATCTACTGGCGAATCCTCCGTGCGAGGCGTTTCGATGTCTGCATAAACAGTCCCACCCGACGACGGAAATACAATCTTGCGGACTTGATGCTGCCGAGCGGTTTCCATCATGACCAAAAGTGGTTGCAGTGCCTCGGAGTATTCGGAACCGGGATCAAAATAGAATCGACTGGGATACGTTGATGAGGCAAAGTGATAGACGATGTCCGTATCGTGAAAGGCCTTTCCGAGCACCCAAGCATCGCGCAGGTCGCCGATCATGGAGGTGACATTCGGCAGCTTCGCAATGTCCGGCCTTGGCTGCCGCCAGTAGGCGATGACATCATGCCCTCGATTCGCCAAATGGCGAGTCATGGAAGATCCCAGAAACCCGCTTGCGCCCAAGACGACAATTCGAAGACGCTCTCCCTCATCTAGGGCGCTCATGGTTCTAGGAACACCATGATTCGACAAATCATTTGGTCAGCCACCATTGAATCGTATCCGTTAAATCGTGTCTGCAAACTTGCGTTCCATCTTTTTGAACGCAAACGCGCCGAAAATCAGTGCTGCCACGGACACGATCGCGGATACTGCCAACGAATCCCAGCGGGGTGCCCCTACGCCCAACAACGACCAGCGGAATGCATCGAGAAGCCCAGCCAGCGGATTGAGGAAAAACAGGGCTTGATACCGCTCGGGCACCGCAGAGGACGCGTAAGCAATGGGACTCGCATACATCAGCATCTGCATCGCCACCGGCAAGACATATCCGACATCGCGGTATTGCACCGTCAATGCCGCCAGCCACAAACCAATCCCCATCCCGAGGGCAGTTAGGATTCCCATCCAGAGAGGCAAAAGCAGCAACCCCCAGCCCGGTACCACTTGATACACGACCATCAATACCGCCATCATCCCCATGGCCACACCAAAATCCACCAAAATCGCGCCAAGCGTACTGAGCGGCAAGATGAAGCGAGGGAAGTACACCTTGCTAATGAGGTGAGCGTTTCCAACGAGACAGGCCGAACTGCGTGTTAGCACGTTGCTAAACAAGGTCCAGCCTTGCATACCCGCGTAGGCAAACAGGAAATAGGGAACTCCATCACTCGGCAGATTCGCAATACTTCCAAATACAAAACTAAAAATACCCGCCGCCAGCAGTGGTTGTAAAATGACCCAGATCACCCCCAACGAGGTCTGCTTGTAACGGACCTTGATATCCCGTTCGGCCAAGGTAGCCAAAAGATCACGGTAAGGCCAGATCTCATGCAAATTGAGGGCGGCTAGACCGGCGGTTGGCCGGATTACCAGATACGGTTTCACCTCGCCAATCCTCGCTTCTAGCGTTTCTGGAACTTCTGCTTTTCGTTCAGTTAGATGTGTTTGCATAATGGTTTCATGTTTGGCCGCAGCGTTCCCCCAGCATCAAGATTATTGTGAGTCAAGACTGTACCAACCTTCTTCAGTACCCCGACCGTAAGTCGCATCGCAAGCCACAAGAACCGCAGTTCGGTTCGCTGAGCAGCATCCAGGCATCGAAAGGGTGACCAGCCCGCCGGTCGTCAGGGTTATGACAGGGACGAACATCGCGTTGGGTATCGCATCGATTGCGCATAGGATCGCTGCGATGCTCCATCCTGCAGCCCCTGCGAACTGAACCTTCGAAAGGTTCGTGGCCAGTCGACTTGATGCGCACACGAACGCAATGGAACCGGAAAGGAGTAGTGAGAAAAGGGTGATGAGTCCGACCAAGCCATGAGTACCAAGTTCAATAATCCAAAGACCATCGGTAACCGAAAGATCCTCACCTTGTGAATTGTAAACCCGGTTCCTTCCCCACCCACCCCAGCCAAATATCGGTCGCTGCATTGCTTTTTCAATCAACATGCTTTCATTGTCCAAACGGAACTCCAGCGACTGGGCACGTTTTTCGCTCACGTTCGTGCGGAGCCAATCGACCGCATCGGAACCTGTCAATACTCCAGAAATCCGCAACGGTAGAAAGATCGCAATGGCCGCCATTAACGCAACCTGCGGCAAAGCTACCCCCAGCCTTTGCGATAACAGAACCGCTGCGCATCCAACGGACGCCAAGATGTACGCGCCCATAGACCGCATCCATAAAAAGGCTGCCGCGATCAAAACGACAACGACGAGATGCAACGCCAATGTCATCCCCTTGGCGCGGCCAAGCCACACCCAAGAAAATCCAATGATAGTGCAGCAGCACATCCAAAGCGACGCTTGCAATCCGTGCCGCATGAAGACGACGGGACGCCATCCACCCCATCGAATCGCTTGATCCATGTCCTGCGCGTGAAATCCATACACAAGCCTGTGCAAGTACGGTCCCTGCACCGCTTCCCAAAGGCAAAGCGGCGCGTAAATTAGCCCACACGCGAGAATCGCCTCTGTCACCTGTTCCACGTCCGCAGCACTGTTGAGGATCAACCTGCCAACTCCGTACGGGATCCCCCATGTAATCGTCGCGTTTAGTGTCGAGGAAACGGCATCATAAATGCCAAGGCCATTGCTCAGACTGCTCGCAAACGGACTGATGCAAAAACTTAGTGCGGCGACGTCCACAATGCTGGGTTGAAACAAACCGAGCAGACGTGGATGGAACGCGAGGATTCCAAGAATCGAGCTTAATGAAAGCATCATGGATTTCGAGAAATCGGGCAGCCCTGTCACAGGGAATTCCGCATTGGGCAGGAAACAGGTCCCGAATGCAAATGCCAGGGTTGCAGCCCGCGCGGGCGAGAGAAACCAGTAGGCCATCAGGATCACCGGTATTGATCCCAATAGGGCCAACGGAACGGTCACATACATCGCGAAAAAGTTACAGTTTTTTTGTTGTTCAGATGGGGGAGTTGCATAGGACCCGCGATCTCCCATCCGCGAACGAATCGAAGACCTTGCTCCTCGGCGATGTTTGGCGATTTTGTTGGTTGAGAAAGCATTTATTGTTTTCGTTAAACTCTTTCGAAAAGAATGTGCGCGTGATCTGTGCACGACCACCGCTCCACGAATCCGGCCGAAAGCAATCGATCCACGACCGATTTTGCCGCTTCTTCACCTGTCACATATGGATGCAGCTCAAGCATGAATCGCTCGACGCCTGTCAAATTCATTAATGGGATTAACTCACATTCGCCACCCTCGATATCCATTACGATCATGGTTGGGCGAATCGCTTCGAGGACTGTGTTAACAGAAAGTTGTTTTACCATTACGGTTTGCGTCGAATTGGCATATTTTAATCTTGAGCTGGACCAATATTCCGATTGCAAATGGAACTCAACTTCCCCGTCGCACTCTCCCAAGACGGCAATCGTCAGCTTCGGAAACATGTCATTTAGTGCAAAATTCTTTTGGATTTTCGATTCGAGACTTGGGTTCGCTTCAAATGTGTGAACATTTCCGGGCCCGACAACTCGAGAACAAAAAAGCGTGATGAATCCGATGCCGGTTCCCATTTCCAATACGATGTCGTCTGGTCGAATATACCGTTCGATCGCGGCCAGTTCACCGCCTTCGTAGCTTCCGTCTCGAAGTGCTCGCAGAGGCCCATCTCCCATTTCTTTGTCCAACGCAATGCGTATACCGCGGTTAGTAATCACGTCAGATGGGAAAAAATTGCGGGACCAATTCAATACCATGCGTCTCATTCCGCTGATACTTTTTCGCGCCACCGGCGGTAAGGCGTCGACGATTCGGCTTCTAATTCTCATTGGGTTAGTTCTCATTCGGAGTTCCGAAACCCGTCTACCTTATGTTGCCAAAGGATAGGGTCGGTAAATATGAGTTGTGCGATGGGTAGTTGAAATAATCTAGGGCGCGAACATAGGTTAGCAAGTAGCCACGAAACCGGATGATCTGCAATGAAAGCTTTAGGATTTTTTTGGCTCGCGGCGGGAATGATGGCTTCTAATCGCACGAATTTTCACGAACAGCGAAACAGTTTTGGATGCAAGCGGAAGCGCTGCGCTAAACTTCAAGCTACTCGTCCGGGTCGTTGAGGAGTTGTTGCAATCTCTCCTGATGAAGAGGAACCATCTGACAAAGGTACCCATCAAATGAAGATGCTGGCTATCGTTTTCGCAAAGCGTGCAGTTGTTCGACGATCTCGGGTTCTTCTTTCAAATTGGCAAGCTGGGTCAATTCGGTTTCGATCAGTGGCCAATCTGGTTGTCGCGATTGGCAATCGGCATTTTCCGATTGCCTACGGCCTCAGCGCGGACTTCGTGCCTGTGGGTGACTTGGCCGAGTGGCTTTGTCGTCCTTTACGCACTGGTCCCTCGCTGGCGCTTTGAATTGTGATTACCGCTTGTCCTCTAAAAACCAACGCGTCAGCGAAGAACTCGGGAGAGTCCTTCGCTGACGCGTTACTCTGTGGACCTTCTATTAAATTTCTATCAACAAACTTCCGGAAGGACGTTTGGCGATCGTTGAGTCACTAGACAGACAGTTCACCACTCGCCGACTATTTCCCCTCACGCATGAGGACCGTTTTGATGGTTCTCAAGATCAAATACATGTCTAGCCAGACGCACCAGTTCCGAATGTAGTACATGTCCCAATAAATTCGAAGCTCATACACGCCACTATTGCGACACCTTACCTGCCACAAACCCGTTAGGCCAGGACGAACCGTTTTATAGGCTTCGAATTCCTCTGAGTAGTCATGCACATAACTCGCGTCGTAAGTGGGTGAGTCGATAATCGGGCGAGGGCCTACCAAACTCATCTCGCCGAGCAAGATATTCCACAATTGTGGCAATTCGTCAAGGCTGGACGCTCGCAAAAACTTGCCAATCGAGGTAACACGTGGATCCTTATTCAATTTGTGCGTTTCATTCCATTCCCAACGGGCCGCAGGGTTGTTTGCCAGATATTCTTCCAAAACTTGATCTGCGTTCTTTTGCATCGAACGGAATTTCCAAGCACGGAACTCGCGACCGCCAAGGCCAATACGATTTTGAGAGTAAAAGATCGGCCCGCGTGAACTGAGCCGTATTAGGAGGCAAATCGCTGCTAAAAAAGGGAAGCCAACCACCAAAGCAATCGAAGTCAGAAAAAGGTCCAGAAATCGCTTGGCTGCTAGCTCGATGGAGCTTGGATGTGCACCTCCAAAACGTATTCCCGCAGACGAACCGATGCAAAACATCTGGTCCCATATACTCATGTCGGTTTGGCTAGACGACAGAAGGATGCGATTCGGAATCGCGGCCAACGATTTATCCAGAATCGGGGCCATTTCTCGGTTGGCACATGGCGACACAATGACCCAAGTAGCCCCGAGTTTGTGCGCAACCTCATCCGCGGTTCGAATGTCAAAAACCGGCACTATTAAAGCTTCCAGCGACTGACTTAAAGCCCAATATTGGTTCGAATCCACTAGCAACCCGACCGGCCTAAACCCTTGGTCGATCTCCCGTTGCATCCGCCGTGCCAAATCCTGTCCCCTTTGCGGCTCTGCCACAATCAACGTTGGTGCGCCCCACCAAGAAAACCGCTTAAAGATTTGCCTGACGACAAAGCGGGT
>JAIPFP010000331.1 GCA_021736575.1 Pirellula sp.
AGTCTTTAGGTGAACGCTGTTCATTATGTACGCTCACCGCGTATGAAGGTCTCTTTTACCTCTTCCCAACTCCATTCCCGTAAAATAACTTGGTCACGATTGCGATAAATCAGAGCTCGTTTGTTGGAAACCACCGAATAAGGAACTCCAACGCTGCGCACTTTTTGCCATGAATAGTTAATGCACTCCGGGTGAGTATCGAAATACGATTGCTGAGCTTCTGAGCTTACGAAATTTCTGTAATGCAAGTAATTCTCGCTCGTTGGAATTAAAGGAGCTAAAGCGTCATCATGTATCAGAAATGGGAACCAGCCACTGCACACACTGAACCTTAGCGCATATACCGCAACCGCAATACATACAGAATCGTTGATAATTTCGCTACAAAACAGCTGATTAAATTGAATAAATAGATCGTTACTGCTTCCATCATTCAAACCGAAGGTGCCGAATAAATAATGCTTTCCACTGTCGTCGTAGGTTGCTATTTCGGCTTGTGCCATGTCCCAACCCGTCCATTTACCTACCGCTGTCGCAACTCGCTGTTCAAGACCCATTATTTATCGCCTTTGCAATAGCATGATTCGACACCGCTTTTCGCAAAGGGCAGTTTCTTACATTCGGCTCGACTCATCCGCCCCATTGGTTCATTACTACTGCCGTTTACTTTGCACATGCAATAGCAGTCTCCACCGTTATCTATATCGGGTTCAGATGGAGGATCCCACGGTTCTTTTTTCTCGTCTACTTCAGGCTGATTGTCTAAATAGATTTTCCCTACAACTGCCGTAGCAGTGATTACGCACTCAACGGGTCCAACTTTGAATGATGGTTTGCATAATCCTACCGCGACAGGACTACAAGAACGACACCAGGTAGTCGTGGTAGTCGTTCGTTCGTAGCCTACACGCTCAAACACCCACTTGGAAGGCGTATTTGAACGACACAGTTTCGTCGCATCTATACCGGGCGCATATGGAAATCGAATTTCTTTTTGCCAAAGCGACCACCAACCTAGCTTGAAGTATTTGCATACAACCTCAGTCTTTACTGTAGTTAAAGTTTCGCATCCACCGTACAAGCTACCACCATGAGGACCTGTCTTAACAATTATAAGACCTGTTGGATCAAGTGAATTAAACGGATTGCTATCGCCAAAGTCATTCAAGCCCCATTCACTTCCCACATACCCAATCGGATCCCGCGAACAAAATCGCCCCAGTCCTGGGTCGTACATTGCTAGAGCAGAGCTCGCGAACTGGATTGCCATTTGGCATGCAAACAATGCGATTAGAATTCGTCGATGATTCATCTTCCTGAAGCTCCATTGGGATTGTTAGAAAAGTTTGGCGGTGTAAAGTGGTTGAAGGTATCGTAGTTTAGATTCCCTTGCGTCACGGGATTACCGAACCCAAATGACGCATTCGGATTTGAAGTTGGTGGTCCAAGTTGATTGAATTGCAGATCGCGCTTTTGACGCAATCGTTCTTGCTGCGCAAGTAGCTCTGGAAAGTCATCGATGGTCTTGGGACGAACGAGTCGTGAAAGAAAACCGCGATACATCGGATGTGGATAGTGCTTCACAGCAAGCGAATAACTTACAGCAGCGTCGGAACGATTGCCGCTGTCTTCCAAGCAATGGCCCCGTACGGCAAGAAAAGCCGCAAAGGACTCGGCGTTCGAAAGTGATTTCAGATAAAGTCCGGCATCTACTTCGTGTTGAGCGATCGGATGCGGCCAGCTCATGTAGTGATCATCGGCGAAACTATTCAATCCTCGATTGGTGCCTTCGACATTCACGCGTTCGCCAGATTTATCCCATCGGCAAAATAGATGCTCCTTCGCGTTCACCAAGTAGACGGGATAACCGAGTCGTCGAGCGACCGCCGTGTACAGGACTGGCATCGAGACACAAGTACCACCGTTCGAACTGCCAACCATACCGTGAAGGAAAAGATCTTGGCTCTTTGTGAAGTCAATATCTTTGACTCGCTCCAAGTTGTAATGAACGCCGAAGTCCTGTTGCAAAACTGTGACCAACATCAACATCCGGAAGTAAGCTTCCGAGTTGTTGAATTCGTTCGGCTTTTGTAAGAACTGGTAGAGGTTGCGATCGGTGTCTATCCTGACCTTCTTCGCCCAGCCATCTAACTGAGCCAGCAGTTGTGCAACGTTCACATTCTCTGTGCCAGGCAATCCATCAGTAGCTCGTAGATTCAGTAAAGCAATGTCCTGCTTGCTCAACTCCTCTTCGGTCATCATGGTCAAGTCAGCGAAGGTTGGAAGAACAGGCTCCTTTGGCTGCGTGGCTCGCAATCTAGGATTCGCAGTTTTAATCGCCGTTTGCGACGGCGCAGAGAGACTCCAAATACCTAGAACAGTGACGACGAACGCACAAAGCGCACTCAACGTCCAGATGGCATATAGCCGTAACGGTCTCACTAATTCTTTGCTTGTTTCAGTAGACGCAAGCTTGGAGGCTGCTTGTGCCGTAATAGTTTGTCGCTTTCGTCGATCACGTTTTTTCATCGAACTCCGCCTCCCGACTTGCTTGACTCTTACCCGCAGGAGGTATTAGAGGGCACGCGGAAGCAAAACGCAACAAAATTTTCTGGCGGTAGTCTGGTGCACGGTCAATCGTTGTTGCTCAGCGACGATGGCGAGTAGTGTCTGTCGCCATGGGCGAGTCAGCAATTAGTTGCGTTCCGTGACCGACTGATGCCACTGGCGAAAACCGTAGCTTGGTCGATCCCCAACTCCAATTGGCAGCCGCTGTAGCGATGTGGAGATGCGTTTCGCGCCCCATTCTCAAGGACCATAATCGCGCCAGTATCGTGGGTCATGCCGACGACATTACGTTTCGAGACGAGTTTCCTCATCCCACAAATTGAGTTCGATTTTATTCGTTGCGATCGCATGCTTGTAGGAAACAAATCCGTCAAGCGAACGACATTTGAGGAAATCGTTCAATTTCTTCAAAGCTTCTTCAATTGGTAAAAAACAGTGTTTAAAAATGGGTGCGATGTGAGTCGCATAGGAGATAGTTTCTTGTACGTTTCGATCGGACCACGTCATATTCCATTGGCTATTTAGACTAGCAATCAATGCGATTCTCTCATCCTTTACCACAATCTGCACCCACGCACCGTCAGTAACGCATTGATACGACCGATGGTATTCAATTTCGGGGAGGTCTGCCAAAATCTCCGCCTCGGAAGCGTTGATGAACTGCCGCGCATCATGCCACATTTGTCCCCACCAGTCACGACCATTGCTTGCGGATCTGAAGGTACTAGCCGTTACTCGTTCGGTTAAATTAATCGACAGAATAGGAATGCGTTCGATACTGCTTTCGGGCATATAGAACGACTCTCTAATTCCATCGCAAACGTGACCTTGCGTCAACCCGTCCTTAAGTAAGAAATGCACCACACTTCTACCGCGAATCCGTTCCTCAATAGATGAGAACTGCTTAATATTCTCGGTGCGACGGTCAGCGCTTTCAACATAGAAGACCATATCTGCACGTGCAAAAAACGGATGATTCGGTGCCTTTCGCAAGTGTAAATGAGGTCCCTGTCGCATATCAATGACAACAGTTGTTACATCCTTTCCAAAGCTCCAACTGCCGTACTGACTATCCAACAGCACTCCGGCAACACAGAGATGTTGAAGAGATTCCAAAATTTCGAGGCTCACTTATCGCTCCTTAGGCTTCATTTTCTTACACTTCGGATTAAAACTTCCGTCAGGCAAGACAACTGGCTCATCATCGGGGCACTGATAGATTGGAACATCAGTAATCTTTTCGCATTCGGCACATGGATTGTTGTTGATAAAGCAGTGAAATTCGCACTTGGAGAAGTCACAGGGGTCCTTGGGCTGAGCAACATTTTTACCGGCCAGAAATTGCTGTTGCAGGTACAGGCATTGCTGCTCAACATCGTGATACGCACTACTTTTTCCTGGTTCACCTTCACCTTCCCCACCAGGGCGGACGGAGTTCTCGTATCTCGACACGAGCGGAATATATCGTTGATCCGTAACATCTCCCTTCTTGTTCTTGCAAAAAATTACCAAGTATCCAGTTGTGACATTACCCTTCGGTTTAGCCCAAGGGTCTCTAGGATCTATCGGATCAGGAAGGCCGGTGGGATACGTCGGCATCACTGGAGGATCTTTCGGGTTTAATTCCCTCATGGAGATAGTACCGCTGATTGCCCGGCGACGGGCATCTTTACCCGATTTCTGTCTGATTTCTGATTATTCGCGTCGAGTAACCCCGGTCCGGAACCAAATCTCTGAAACGGGGGGACGGTATTCCTCTCGGCCACAGGCCGGCTTCCTTTCAGAAAGGCTCGCACGCAAGTCGAAACCGAAATCGAGTCTCTTATGCAAAAACGGCTGCCAGTCTGCTATCTCCGTAATTCTTAGGGATTCCCAGTCAATAGAGAGCCTCTCAGTGACTGCGTGCTTGTCCATAGAAACAACACCCATAAAGATGCTTCCAGCAATTGCTCGAATCGACGTCTCATCATTGGTAACGAGTTCAACGTATCGGTTCCAATCTGGTTTTGCTCTTTGCTCCCATTCCTTCAGCCCATCCAGCGTAAGCGAATATGTCGCGAATGGAGGAACTGGATCTGAGTCAATTGTGGCAACCAACGCATCAAAACTCTCTAGATCTACGCCGCTCACTACAATCCAACCCTTTCGACTGAGCGACATAAGGCTAGACGCAACCTGTTGGGAGTTCCTATTGTGTCCACAAAGATTAAGCTCAAAACAGTTGTCTAGAAAATGCAAAGGGACACACTTCCATGTCCCCAGACATGCCTCTAGAAGCCACTCTTCAAGAAAATCTACTTCACGTGACGATGGCGTCATTGGTGCTTTGAGTTTCCAGAACAGTCACCACCGTCATCACCGTCCGTGGTCCTAGGACCTTTGTCTGTGTCTTTGCAGCATTTACAACAAACCAGCGATCCAACAAAATAGTCTTCCTTCTTAGGATCGTTTTCGATGTCTTTCCACGGTTTCGAATAGCAGTTGTAGTGTTTTCCTCCGCCAGGCTTACATTTGTCTTTGTCTTTCAAGTCTTCCTTCTTGCAATGTGCCTTAACTTCAAGTTTGGTGTTCTCGATACCTAGCTTCTTTTTCTTGTCCTTGTAAAAGTCGTTTAAGTAGTCGTCTCGTGGTTTCTCAGGACATGCTGGTAGATCTTTGGTTTTCTCTTGATCCTTGCATTTCTCGACCTCGCACATACCACTGGGATCTAACCCAGTGTGTATTCGAGAATTTGCTATCTCGTAAAAATTCCATTGACTCCCCTCAAATTCGATTGGATCTCTAGACAGAAAGCGTCCAATGCTCGGAGCATACATGGCTTTCGCATCGGCGACGAACGCGAGCGAAAGCAAGAACCCAAACATCAACCAATGAAACCTATGCCTAGTCATCTTGTCGGTACTCCATTGTGAAAATCGGAAAACGGTGAAGGGGGCTTGGGGGACGGATTCGCGGAAATGAATGGGGCAAAACCGACTTGCGGGAGCGTTTTAGGCAGTCCGCCTAACGAGTTAGGAATCTGATTGCCAAACGGATCACGAAGTCTTCTTTGCAATGACTCTTGTTCCGCAATCATTTCAGGAAAATCTTCCATCGTCTTTGGCTTGAGTATAGCCGCAACGGTCTCACTAATTCTTTGCTTGTTTCAGTAGATGAAAGCTTGGAGGCGGCTTGTGCCGTAATAGTTTGTCGCTTTCGTCGATCACGTTTTTTCATCGAACACTGCCTCCAGACTTGCTTGACTTTTACCCGCAGGAGGTATTAGA
>JAIPFP010000332.1 GCA_021736575.1 Pirellula sp.
GGTGATTTGAGAGAATCGCGTAGGAAAGGACGTCGATACCGAAGACGGAAGCGAGTCGTTCCATACGCGAGCGAATCCATTCTCTTCGATGGGAATAGTCTTTTCCGGTCGCTTCATCGAATCCAGCCAGAAAGGTCCTTCGAACGCAGCGCTGGATGAGGTGGACGATACCAACTTCGTTCGGGTCAAACTGTTCAGCACGGGGTGTACGAGGCATTTCAAATCTCCTTTGCAACGATTGTACCGTCGGCAACCCGCCCTGTCAAGTTAGGTGCCTGGCACCTAATGGGGTGCAGTCGCTTGTCGACCAATGATTTTTCAGGCTGCGACGAGCTCATTTTCGGGTTTCGGCTGACTTATGTCTATTGGTTGGTCAATCGTACTCAGATAGCGATTCCAGATTTTATCCCACAGCCCACTTCGACATGCCGTACGCAAGTCTACTATCCATTGCCCTCCTCTTTTGCTCCAGCGCATTCCTGATTGTTTCATACGCTGATTGAAGATGACTTTGCAGCCAGCTTCTGTCACTCCACTGCCAATCGGGTCTCCTTCGATTCCGCGATGAGCATAGTCCATATTGGCACTATATTTTCTCAGGTAGCCTTTCGCTTCGTTGTACTCCTTTTCCGATCCTCTCAGGCCACAGCGACGTTTGTGCTGTGCAGCGCGAGTCACAACTTTTTGAACGCCGTTCTTGACGTGTCGTAGCGTGTGACGATTCTCTTTGAACCAGTCCTGACTTTCCGTCGTGCCCGCACCAAAAAGTGAATCTGCTAACTTGCTGACGTACTCACAGGCATGAAAGAAATCCACTCCCCAACTCCACTCCAATGCCTTTCCCGTCACGGGATGTTTCATCTTGGCGAGAACTTTGCGAAAGTACCCGCGTGGGAGGCTACCAGCATCGGTTACGTATCGCAGTTTGAGAGGCAGCACACCCGCGGCCTTCAGAGTTCCCTCGATCACATTCGTCAAACGTTTTGTCAATTCCGTTTGCTTGGATTGTGGCATCTCACCCAGATAGATCGTTCCAAGTCGCTTTCGCTTTCGGTCGTAGACTGCAAGCGTCGCACAGCCCGCTTCTTTCCAACACCCTCGCATCGGAACATGAACGCCGTCCCGTCCTACTAGCAGCAAAACCTCATGTTTTCCCTCACTTTTCCTAGCATCTTCAATCCATCGGGCCAACATGTCGATCGCGATATTGTCATGCAAGTATCGAACCTCATAACTCAAAGACTCGACAACACTTCGATAGGTATCGACGGAAAAGCAAACATTGAACTGTTCGGCAAGTTGTTGGATCGCGGGTTGCTGTGGCAAGTCAGCAGCCAGTCGTCCGAGCTTGTGCGCAAGGGCCGGACTCACTCGATCGCCAACCAGTCCCAATCGCAGATCCATAGCTGCAACATCACGGACAAATGGCACCTAATGGCCTGGCACCTAATGGCCTGGCACCTAATGGCCTGGCACCTAATGGCCGCACCTAATGGCCCACCTAATGGCCGCAACGCGACATCCTGGTCTGACCTTTCACAAATAATGTCGGGTCGAGTCCGAGCGACGATATGGATGCCATTCGTGCCTGGCACCTATTTAAGGGCCATTCGTGCCTGGCACCTATTTAAGGGCCATCAAGTCGGCACCTATCGAAGGGCCACTTCGAACGCAACGCTGGATCAGGTGGACGATACCAACTTCAGTCGGGTCAAACTGTTCAGCACGGGGTGTACGAGGCATTTCAGATGGTGTACATTTTTTTGAGGGCTCTTTTCCTCAACGCAAGCATCCCATATCCCCCATCAACAAGGAACTTCATAATGAGCAACTATATTTTAGGCGGCTGGTCGCAATATTTGAACGAGCCAGCCCCGGCTTCATTTTCCTATGCGATTTACGGCATGGTGACAGACCTCACCAATTTGAAGACAGGAGGGCTTTGGTCACCTGCGACGACGCCGCCGCCAGCTTCGCACGGCAGTGTGATGTGGGCTTATGGCGGTGCGTATTGCAGCCCGGATGCGCAACCGGCCAGCCAGAGCGCAATAGATGCCATCGACGCCGCCACGCGCAATCTGGGCTGGTCGGGGGTTGATTTTGATGATGAATGCAACATGAATACCGGCAATATCGCCCTTGCGATGCAGAAATTGGCGGGGCTGCAAACGAGCTACACATTTTTGGCCGGCTGGAGCTATAACAACCCGCAAGCTTCGCCTGAAGGCCAGGTTATCAACTCTGCGGTGGCTGAAATCGCCAAAAGCGGCGCTTGCCAGCGTTTTTGCCTGATGTGTTACGCCGACGCGATGTGGAACATGTCCGATATCGTCGCCAATGTCGGCCCGGCAATCGCCCGCACGATTGCCATCGTTGGCGATCCTAAAAAAGTGATTTTGGCTCTTACGCCGGCCGGGCTCAATGCTGAAAACCTGGCTTACTTCCTAGATCAAGTAAAAAACAACAATATTGGCGGCCTATTTGTATGGGAATACTCAACATTGTCGGCTGAGGATTTGAACACCATCCAAACGGCGCTCAATATCGCCTGATTCTGAGCAACAAGACGGCAGTATGAGTTGCCCGCAACGGGGACACAAACTGCCATATTCGCCCCGCCAATACACAGCCGCCAGCCACGCGCCCCGTGCCCCGTTTTTTGAAAATCACCCCGCCAATTTTGCAGTTCATCACATAAGGCGAGCGGCAGATTGCATAGGCTATTTCTTGCTGGAAAAATGAACGATAGCCGCAATCCCACCCGCCACAAAAATCCCTGCTCCGAACATGAGCAATAAAAGCAATAACTCCGACATCCCAATTCCAAACATGATTGTTTCCCAGCTGTTACTGTTGGTTGCGTATGCAATAAAGTCGCTGATCCGCACGGATCAATAGTCGATCGCCCGCAATCGAAGGAGTCGACAAGCATAGCTCGCCTTCAGCAAGGCTATTGGTGTGCAATATCTCCATCGAATCGCTTTCGCGAATCACAACACAATCGCCGTCTTCGTTCAAGCAAAAGAACTTGCCATTATAGCACCAAGGTGAAGCGGTGAACGCAGTGCCCCTCTTCAAAGCCTTGCTTGCGTAGAGCGTTTCCCCGGTTTTGGCGCGATAGCATGCTGCCGTGCCACGATCGTAGAGCACAAAAAGCCGATCCGCATGAACGAGCGTACTTGGATTGTAGGGAGCTATCGTCATGCTTGACCAAGCAATGTACTCATTGCTCGTTTGGCCATCTGCCAAAGTCAAATCCCCTTTTGAACCTGGTCTCACCGCATATAGCGCTTTCACTGGATCAAGTATGTAACCCGAGCTAACATACAATAAACCATCCGCTACATAGGGAGTTGCTATCGTGATACTCGACATTCCCTTGATCGACCACAGTATATTCCCTTTCAAATCATAGCTGCGAACGGCCCTCGTTCCCGCAGTGACGATTTCCGTGTTGGCGTCATGCGACCAAACGAACGGCGTCGCCCAGTTGCTCTTTTCGTCCCGATCTACGCTCCAGAGTTTCTTGCCACTCAATTTGTCAATCGCGATCAGCATCGATTGTTGGTCGTTGTCGTCGACATAGTACAGCACATCGCCGTGCAAGACTGGTGACGCAGCCGTTCCCCATCCGTTTCGAGTCGGCCGTGCGGGCAGATCATAATTCCATATTTGCTTTCCAGCGAAGTCAAAACAATAGATCCCAACGCCTCCAAAACAAACGTAAACGTACTTGCCATCGGTAACCGGTGTCTCCGATGCATAACTGTTTTTCAAATGAATAGGTCCGGTCGGAGTTCCCTCGCGAACGGTTTGTTGCCACCTCGTCTTGCCAGTTGTCAAATCCAGGCAGAGGACTCTCCATTGGTGCTTCGTTTGCGGTACGCTGGGCCGGTCACCACCGAAATACAGCCCCTTCTTGAGAGGTTCGGTCTCGGCAGAATTGACAACGCTAGATAGGAATATGTTGTCACCCCATACGATAGGTGACCCCCAACCTCGGCCTTCGATCTCGGCCTTCCACTCTATGTTTTCGGTCGCGGACCATTTATCGGGCAAGCCGCGATTCTCGGAAACTCCGGTCGAGTCGCCGCCGCGAAATTGCGGCCAGTTTGGTTGGGGCTGTTCCTGCGAATTAACGTGGACAGCTCCGATCGTTAATATGGCAAACGCCCAAACGCAACACCAAGCCCATTTCGAATGGATGTTCATGATAAGTACTTATTCGATGCAAAGTAAAAACGGAGCGTCAGGGTACAAGAAACAGATGCTTTTCTTCAAGTATCTTGTTAATTCGCTCATTGTTCAAGTACACTGACACGGCAGTTCAGGAGGAACAGCCTGAACATGAACTTGATAGCTGTTTTGACCCAACTACCTTAGACCCATCGGCGAAACTTGTCGACGTACGTTAAATGCCATTGGGCGTGCGGCTCGCGAACCAAGAAAAGGGTGACTATTCGAATGTTTAACAGAACCTACATCGCTTTTTTCAATTGCATTCTACTGTACGTTTCCTTTGGATGTCATTCGCTGAAAGCCGAACTCATCACGCTCTTTGACGGCAATGGACTTCCTGCCAATCAACCATGGCTTTCCTACGCAACCACGGGAGGGACCGCGACTCAGACAGGACAAACGACCGGCGTTCGGTTGGTTACAGACCTTGCTGCCAGCGCAGGGTACAGCAATTACACACCGTTGGCAGCTTTGAAAAACGGCACTTTCCCAAGCTTAAACCGATCAAACGGTTTTGAATTGAATTTCAACTTAACTGTTTCAAGCGAAAATCATTCCAGCAATGATCGAGCGGGGTTCTCCGTCTCACTCATCGGAAGTGATGTGCGCGGGATCGAACTAGGATTCTGGGGAAATCAAATATGGGCCCAAGAGTCATCTCCGCTATTCACACATGGGGAAACAATCAATTTCGATACAAGCGTCCAACGTGACTACCGTCTTCGTGTGCAAGATAACTCCTATGCATTGTTCACGGGAGGAAATCAGTTGCTTACGGGATCGATTCGCAACTACACGGCCTTTGGATCGCCACCGTACATATTGCCGAATTTTTTGTTCTTGGGAGACAACACTACCAGCGCCGGAGCCGACATCACCTTGGGGGCAATCACCCTCCAGTCCAACCTCACTGCGGTCCCGGAGCCATCCAGCCTTTTCTTTCTGCTTGCAACATCTATTTTGATCATTTGGCGCAAGGTCGTTTTTCGGCCTCGATTCTCATGCTAGGCTCACGATTGCCGTAAAAAAAGATTAAGATACGAAAGCGGAACTCTTACGCCATCTAACTTGCAATCTAGAGTCTAGTCATGCAACTCAAACCATTCTTTGTCCGTGCTCGCACTCCGATCGCACTCGCTTGCGCAACGATTCCGATTTTGCTTTGGAACCCAGGCACCGTCGATGCTCAGGAAACCGCGCAGGTGCAGCCAGTTGTTAAGCCGGGAGACAACCTTAAAACCGAAGGTATTCCTTCGATTCCTGTTTCACTCGCCGACAAAGTTCGCAAGTACACCGAAGCCCGTGCTGCGGCGGTCCTGGATTGGCATCCAACCGAGCGTTCCATGCTCATCTCCACTCGCTTCGCCAACTCAAACCAAGTCCATCGCGTCGCGTCGCCCGGTGGAGCAAGATATCAACTGACGTTTTTCAATGAACCCGTGGGTAACGCTATCTACGAGCCAAAAGAGGGTAAATATTTTCTGTTCACCAAAGATGTTGGCGGAAATGAGTTCGGACAAATCTTTCGACAGGATATCTCTACCGGCGAATCCACATTGTTGACCGATGGTGGACGAT
>JAIPFP010000333.1 GCA_021736575.1 Pirellula sp.
GGTGAGGGGTAGAGCCCTGACGTGGTAGCCTCCGGTTCAGTTATTTGTTTACAATTCTGAAACGCAGCTAGACATTGAAGTCACGATCAAAAAACCAATCAAAACACAATGTAAACCCCTCTCCCCGAGTACAGGGCGAGGGGAGCAAGATCAAAAGATGTGGGTAAAGATGAGGGATAAACCCAAGGGCATTCCTAGCCAACCTGACTGCCCATTTTATGATCGACTCCGAAAGATGCACGGTCGAGACGGGCGTCCTTTGTTGGACTGGATCCGGTCTTTAGGCTATATTGACAAGTCTCTAAAACGTTTTATCCGACGTTTTCATGGTTGTCCCTCCGCAACATGGTTGCTTGCTCGCGGCATGAAACAATCCGATTCGTACCACAACTCTCCGCCCTTCGAGCGACGTCCTTTCCTTAGCCGTATTGGAATGGGGTTGGGTTGGCTGGCCATGCAATCACTCGACCATCGGTTGAGTATTGGGGGCGATTCTCTCAAGCGCTCGCGAACCATGGATCCATTGAATCCGTTCGCAGCCAGGCAGCCAGATTTTGCTCCGCGTGCGAAATCCATCATCTTTCTGTTCATGGTGGGTGGGCCATCCCAAATCGACACTTTCGACTACAAACCCACCCTGCAAGGCTTGAATGGGATGCCCGTGCCGGACTCGATTCGCAAAGCCGTCGAAGCGACTCGACACGCAAACGTTTTTCACGGCTGCAAAGACGAACTGATGGCAAGCCCCTATTCCTTTGCTCAACATGGCCAAACCGGAACTTGGGTCAGCGACCTTTTTCCTCATATGGCAAAACATGTGGATGATATCGCACTGATCTATTCGATGCAGTCCGACTCCAATAATCATGCCCCAGCAAGCTACCAATTGCACACCGGAGATGTTCGAGCTGGCAAAGCGAGCTTGGGCTCTTGGGTTACCTACGGTCTCGGTACCGAAAACACAGACTTGCCAGGCTATGTCGTTCTTTTCGATGCAGGTCCACTCGGTGGCGCCGCAAACTATAGCAACGGATTTCTTCCACCTGCATTTCAACCGACCCGCTTGCGGGACCGAGGCCTCCCTGTATTGGACTTGTTACCCTCGGAAAAGCTGGCGAAAGGTCAACGGGAATCGATCGACCTGATGCAAAAGCTCAATCAGATCCATCGTGATGACCACCCAGGCTTTACCGAGATCGATGCTCGCATTGCAACCTACGAACTGGCCTATCGAATGCAGTCAGCGGCGTTGCAAGTCGGTAACTTCGAAGACGAACCCGAACATATTCACAAATTGTATGGTCTCGATCAGCCCGAGCCGAGAACGCAGAACTTTGCTCGCAAGTGCTTGCTCGCCCGCCGATTAGTCGAACGGGGCGTTCGTTTCGTTCAATTGTATGACATGCCAGACAAAGACGGCTGGGACGCGCATGCCAAGTTGCGAGACAATCATGATCCGCGTGCTCGCTGGACCGACCAATCCGTAGCGGGACTTCTCGCCGATCTCAAACAACGCGGCTTGTTGGACTCCACCCTAGTCGTTTGGGCAAGTGAGTTTGGTCGGACTCCCATGATGCAAGGTGATTTAGGGCGTCAACATAATGCAGCCGGCTTTACCCTCTGGATGGCAGGTGGCGGAGTTCGACCTGGGATGCGAATCGGCGCAACCGACGAGTTGGGACTGATGGCTACCCAACGCCCAATTCAATTTCGCGACCTTCATGCAACCATCTTAACCGCGATGGGGATCAAGTTCGAAGAGCTCTCGTTTGCGGTGAACGGTCGTGACGAACGTATTACAGGTGTCGCCGGCACAGCCCAACCTCTTCTCGATCTGTTGGTGTAGACGCCATGCACATGGAATCGAAATGGGGATTTTTGCGATCTTGGTTGCTGGCCACCATCCTGCTTTTGCCGTCAGCCAATGCGTACGAAGAGAATGCGTACGACGAGAATCCAGATCTTGATAGACAAGCGACTTCGCTCTTGCGTCGGGAATGTTTTTCCTGCCACGGTCCAGACAAACAAGAAGCCAATCTTCGCTTGGACTCGCTCCGTTTTCTTTGGTCCGGCGGAGACAATGGGCCAGTGCTGGAAAAAGCCGAAAACACGGATGAGTTATCGCTCGGGTCGATTTTATTGGCCAGAGTCGAACACGAAGATGGCGATTTGGTCATGCCTCCAAAGCGTCCCTTGAATGCGAGCGAACTTGCAGTCCTTAAGGCCTGGGTAAAGTCAGGTGCCAAGTGGCCACCGGATGTCCCTGCCATGCAAGCGGACGGACAACCTGTCGCCGAACTAGGGGATGCCTGGTCGGATTCCAAAAACCCAATTCGAGTTCTGTTCGGCGGCAATCGATTGGACTTATGGTCTCTTCGTCGCATTCAGCGCCCTGTTGTTCCGGATGTTGTCGACGTGCAATGGTGCCGAAATCCGATCGACCGATTTGTTTTAGCCGATTGGGAAGCGAAACAACTCGCACCCGCTCCGGTCGCTTCCGACCAAGCACTCGTCCGTCGGGTATTCCTCGATGTCATCGGTTTGCCTCCAACGTTTGAGCAAGTTCAAGCGTACATGCATGACACATCGCCCGACAAATACGATCGGTTGTTAGAGGAAAGAATGCTGTCACCCGAGTTCGGAGTCCATTGGGCGCGGACATGGCTGGACGTCGTGCGATATAGCGACAGCAATGGATTCGATTGGGATGAGTTCAGGCCCAACGCTTGGCGGTACCGTGACTATGTTGTTCGGGCTTTGAATCGGGATATGCCCTACGACCAGTTTATAGAGCAACAATTAGCCGGCGATGAGTTACTCGATGGTCCTCCCAAGAACATCGAAGAACAAGATAGCTTGATCGCAACCGGTTATCTGCGACTTGGTCCTCAAGACAACGCGGCTGCCTTGTTTAACGAGCAAGATCGCGCGCGAGCCGAACTGCTATCGGACCTCACGGAAACAACCGCCAACGCCATGCTCGGTCTGACCATGTCCTGTTGTCGATGTCACGATCACAAGACCGATCCGCTTTCGCATGCGGACCACTATCGCATGCGAGCTTTCTTCGCCGCCAGTCAACACGCGGACAAAGTCCCTGTCGATCTAATTGACGAACAGCAATCCATTGGGCAGCACAACAAGCTCATCGACGAATCCATCCAACGATCCAATGAAATGATCGCGACAATAGTCAACGCGGTCATCGCTCGGCAACCGGAAAAGATCGACGAGAAGCAAGCCAAGGAGTGCATGACGCCCGAAGAACGCGAGAGCGTTGCAATGGAAAAATCGAAGATCGAATCGCTGAAGCAAACCAGGCGTTCGTTCACCCAAGGGCTGTTGATGCAGGACAACCCAAATGCATTGCAACCGATTTTTGTTTTGGCAGGTGGCGACCATCGGACGCCAAAGGAACCTGTGGAACCAGGTTTCCCATCCGTCTTGTTCCCCAATCCACCAATATTGGCAAAACCCAAAAATCCGTCGTCGACGGGCCGGCGGTTGACGCTGGCTCGCTGGATCGTGTCTCCTGATAATCCTTGGGCCGCGAGAGTTTTGGTCAATCGCATTTGGCAAAGCTATTTTGGACAAGGCATCGTAGAAACCCCAAACGACTTAGGAGTAACCGGTTCACCACCGACGCACCCTGAACTGCTCGATTACCTTGCCTCCGAGTTGATCGATAGCGGGTGGTCGCTCAAGCATATCCATCGACTGATTACTGGCAGCAGTACGTATCGACAACAATCGATTGCAAAGGAAACGTCGTCCGAGCAGGATCCACGGGCAACGTTGCATATACATTTGCGGCGCATGAGTGCCGAACAGCTTCGCGACTCGATTTTGAAAGTATCGGGCCTGCTACAGGAAAGAGCAGGCGGACCACCTGTTTGGCCCGTGCTGGACGAGCAAACATTGGCAGCCAATCCGGCGGTCCTCGATGACAATGAAACCAAGACCAAAGGCTGGTACCCATCTCCCGAATCCGATCAAACCGTTCGAAGTTTGTACTTGATCCAGAAGCGAACGATTCGCATCCCTTGGCTTGAAACGTTTGATTTGCCTGAAAATATGGTTTCCTGCGGACGCCGCGAAAGCTCCATCGTGGCACCTCAGTCATTGGCCTTGATGAATGGTAGCCTGACCTTGCAAGCAGCCGAAAGAATGGCAGCAACGATCCAAAACGAATCGACGGAGGTAGAACGACAGGTCACGCAAGGTTTTCGTGACATTTTGCAAAGAGACCCGCGAGAAGAGGAGCTAGATTCGTGCAAAGCCTTCTTAGCGACTCGGACGTTGGTCGAGCTATGTTTAGTATTGCTCAATACAAACGAATTCGGGTTCATCGAGTAGTTGCTTCACAACTCAGTCTGGCCCTCGCCTAACGGCATCATTCCGTTCCAATACGACCGAATGCATTCTCGCAGCAAAGGGAGAAAACGAACGCCAAATTTTTTGAGCATTTTTACTCGGAACGCGGTCGGAAATGAGCATATCCAAGTCAGCCGGATTCGGGGCGAGTTCCGTCATCAATCGAGCAACGGAGCCACCTCGTAATCCTCTGATTTCTTGTTCCACCGTAAATCGGTTGAACGGCCCAGTCCGCATTCTTGCCGACAATGGAACCTCGACGGTTGAATAGGCTTCAAGCTTAATCTTGTTACCTTGGACTAGATCGTCAACAAGCCCCAGATAGGATCCCTGGTCATTCCAAATTGCAACAAAATCCTGCGAGGCTCGCGCGCAACAACGAAAGGCTCCCGTGGAATCCGATTGCTGCAAAAGTGGGTTGGGCCAAGACAAAGAGATCACCAAGGGATCCAGCCCTTTCGAGATGGGAATTAGGCCGTGCGAGACAAACAATACGTTGGCTGCAGCCGCGCTTTCGCCATCGGGATTCAAGACGAAAGCAAGATCCTTTCGTTCCGGAAGAGGTTTCCGTAATCGAAACTCTTGCAATGTACTTGTGTCAGTTTCGTCATCTAACTTGAACCGCAAGCTTTCAAAACCTATTGCATGAATCGCAACTTCTTTGCATTCGTCGCGTGGTATGGACTCAATCGCAAACTGTCCATTCGTTCCAAAAAGAGCATTTTTCGGAACGGACGTTATTAAATTCCATGGAACAAGTTCCTGTCTCAAAGCCCGGTAGGTGGCGGCACTTGATTCGGGATTCTCCGGATTGTGGACCACCATAAATCGATCGATCGGAGCGCCGGTTTCAGCGTCCAAAACTCGGCTTCCAAATTGAGAGGTACGGTTGAGAACAATCGACTTGGATCGAGGTCCGTCAACTTCGACTGGAATCCACGCATCGTGATAGCCAGACTTGGTGGCTTTGAAAACCAAGCGTCCGATTGGAGCCTTGGACCAAATCACGTTCCCTTGTTGATTGGACTTTGCCGACCACTCGATCGCTTTCGAGTCCTCCCAACATTCCAAGGAAACGTCCACATCCTCCAACGATTCACCGCTGGCATTGGCGAACTTGAGTTCGAGCGAGGTCGGCTTCTTGAGTTCAATCAATAGCACATTCGTACTGTCGGAAATGCCATAGTCCTTGAAACCCGTCTCGCCGGAAGGCATGACGACTCGTAGCTTAGCTCCGTTCCCTGCAACACCCCGAAATTCGAACCAACCTCGATTGTCGGAGCGTGTCATGACATTAGCCGACGAGAAGTACCTAGAATCCTCGTTCGAGGAAATGAGTGCACCCTCAACCTCTCGGTCTTGATCGTCCACCACGTAACCTTGGACCGATTGGGCTGATTGCAACCGTGTTACTTGCTTTTGG
>JAIPFP010000052.1 GCA_021736575.1 Pirellula sp.
GAGCGATGGCAAGCAGAGCGACGGCAAGCAGAGTGATGGCAAGCAAAGTGATGGCAAGCAAAGTGATGGCAAGCAAAGCGACGGCAAGCAGAGCGACGGCAAACAGGGCGACGGCAAGCAAAGCGATGGCAAACAGGGCGACGGCAAGCAGGGCGACGGCAAGCAGGGCGACGGCAAGCAGAGCGATGGCAAGCAGAGTGACGGCAAGCAGAGTGACGGCAAGCAGAGTGATGGCAAGCAGGACGACGGCAAACAAAGCGACGGCAAACAGAGCGATGGCAAGCAGGGCGATGGTAATGGAGACTCAAAGAGCCCGGCAGGAAAACCCAAACAAGGCGATCCTTCCAAGAGCAAAGCCGGGAGTGCGTCGGCAGGCACCAACAATAGCGGGAGTGCTGGCAGTGGAGGCAGCTTAAGCGATGGCGGCGACGCAAGCTCAAAAGATCAGGCCGACCCAGTCAACCAAGACTACGCGAACAAAACGACTGACTTGGCTCTTGATTATTTGAAACGACAAAAGGACCAGCCCGATCCCGAGCTTCTGAGGCGATTGAACTGGACAAAAGACGACATGCAAAAATTCATAGATCGATGGACCGAGGCCAAGGAACTTGCCAAAACCGACCCGAACAAGAAGCGGGAACTGGATGCAACGTTGAAGTCACTTGGGCTGCGTCCAGCCAAGAGCCGAGAGCGAACAGTGGAGGACAAGGATGATGATCTCAAGGGGCTTTTGGAAGAAGGCTCGCGTGTCCGTCCTCCTGAATCTTTGCGTGAGCGGTTTGAGCAATTCCGTAAAGCTGCGGGCAAGCTGTAGTAAACCACGCAAAGTGGCTCAGTCTTTGAAACGATGGATTTCAAATAGTCATGATTAGCCAAAAAGCATAACGAATCCCCAGGGCAAGCCTGGGGTATTTCGAATCCCGCCGGCCTTGTGCGGCGGTTCGTTCAGGTTTTTAGGCAAGACCGCACCACGAGCGGCGGCCCGTGTTAAGATCGATGCTTAAATGAAGTTAGTGGACTTGCAGATATCGCGGCGACTCGAAACAATAGCCGCAGACTAAGTGGATGCGCTCTGTATGCATTCTGGTTGAGGATGGGTTTCGAAACTTGAAAATTCAGCTCACCCGCCGCGTTACACGTTCATATACCAGAGGTGGGGCTTGGAAATTCTCGATTTTTTCCCGACTTGGCTTGTTGGGATTATGTTTTACTTATTGCTTGTCTTGGGATCTGCGATCGGTCGATGGTGGCGTTCACGGATTAGTCGGGAAGGGGGAGAAGGGGATGCTTCGCTCGTGATGTCCGCTTCGTTAGGGCTGCTTGCGCTGCTGCTCGGTTTTACGTTCTCTCTGGTGATAACTCGCCATGAGCTTCGCTTTTCGTCACTGATAGCAGAAACAAACTCGATCGAAAAGTTTTGGAAGCGGTTAGTCTTTCTGCCCGAGGATTTAAGGCCTGAGATGTTGGAAAAACTAGAGAAATACGTGCAAGCCCGCGTCGACGTTTCAAAAATTGGCTTTAGTGCTTTTCGAGCACAGGAAGCGAAGACCAAAGCGGCTGAAACCGCAGACTCCATCTGGGCTAGTCTGGCTGCGGCAGAGCCGAAGGTAGAACGAGAAACCACGCTCCACCTTTTGATTGCGTCGTGCTCAGAAATGATGTCCAACTCTGCCACACGAGATTCAGCGCTGGTGAATCGACTACCACCTGCCGTTCTGCTGCTGCTGCTGTTGTTTCCCATGGCAAGTGCAATCATGATTGGGTTTGTCTACGGTTCACGGCCCGGATTACACACAGCGGCTTCGACCGAGCTAATGATCTTGCTCACACTGACCGTGTTGCTCATTCTCGATTTGGACCGGCCACGATCGGGCATGGTGGTGAATTCACAACGAGTGCTCGAGCAATTGGATGAACGCATCCAAGCAGACATGAAAGGCCTCGCAAAATAACACGACGCCGACCTGCACGGGTGAATCAGCCACGTCGATTTTATGAGTAATTGGTAGTGGATCTTGTTAAAGATCCTATGCCGCAAGGATCTTTAACAAGACCCACTACCCATTAAGATCGTCGTAGTCGAGGCACTAGGGTCGTCGACTGCGTCGGAAGTACGTCTCCACGCGACCGATCTGCAGTTGCCACCAGCCAAATCTTTCTGTGAGCCACTTGTAGAGCGACGCGCCCACCAACGTGCCGAGCGCAATCGAAGCCAATGAAAAAACCGAATTGATCAACCCGTCGATGCCTGCCGCGCGATCGCTTAGCAACTGTGTCACGCTCATCAGTCCCATCACACCGGGAACGAGCAACCAGAAACTGGGGAGAAACGTAACCATGGCCGGCGGCCCGTTGAACTTTAATTGGATCAAATAACCGAGAGGGGTTACAACCAACATCGCAAAAAACCCACTGGCGGCAGCGCTCCCCGTCCACTGATAGGAGAGCTGCTGGATGGCAAATACGACCAGCAGCACAAACAACATCCATAGCAAGGAATCGCGGGGCGCAGAAAAATGCAGGTAGGCGCCGATCCCAAAAACAATCACACCT
The DNA here is from genome assembly GCA_021736575.1 of Pirellula sp. GTDB lineage: Bacteria > Planctomycetota > Planctomycetia > Pirellulales > Pirellulaceae > JBKCUI01. Next base: position 2,557 of record JAIPFP010000052.1, read on the forward strand.
GCCCAAGGCGCTAACAACGCCCAACCCGTCGCATTCATAGGTCGCGAGGTATCCACCAAATTTTCCGGACTGTATCCCACCAACGCTGCCCCAGCCGCCAAACCAAACGCAAGCAACACCAATTGAATGAACCCGGTCATCAATCGACTGGATCCGCTAACCATGTCGCCATACGCCAGCTCCACCATCCCCAAGGTCAGCAGGGCTCCCGGGAGGAATGAGACCAACGGTGGTATCAACGAGCACCTAGGGTCCATGGGCAATCCATACTTGATCCCAAGGAACACAAGAGAAGAAACGAGAATGGCCGACAGGACCGGAACCGGGACTGCCAGGATGGTTCGGTCTCGATTCAAGGCTATGATCGCTCCAATTACGGCACCCAAAATTGCGGTGGCGATGACATTTACCGTGGACGAGTTCAACACGAACGCCAAACCAACGGTGAGGATGATGTGACCGACGATGATCCCGACAGCTCCAAAGCGGGTGGGCTTTTTCAGTATTCCCGCCAATCGATCAATTCCTTCTCGCGGCTGGATCTCACCCTTTTGGGCGAGATCACCCAATTCGTAGACGTCGGCGATCTGATCGAGCCGTAGTCCTTGCGTCGGTCCTTCTGCTAGAGTGACGCGCTCGTCCTCACCGACATGAACACTGATAAATAGTGCCGTCGGAAAAACGACGACTCTCGATCGGCGCATTCCGTACGCGGAAGCAATCCTGCGCAGAACGAGTTCCACCTTGGCTGTCTGCTCACCGCATGCGAGCATGGCTTGGCCAAAGCGATACATGAATTCGAGAACATGATCGACATCGGCGGTTGGCGTCTTTTCAACTTTCGTCATTTTCCCTCATCACCCATCGCTATCGCTATCGCGCCTGCGCGATTCGGGACGCTTGATCGAATCACCTATAACCCAAAAAATGTTTAACCGTTAACCGTTCAACGAAGCCCATTTTCGAAAAATTTCGTTGTAACCGTTAGCCGCAGACATCCGTGAATGCTATCGAGTACGCCTTTGGCTGACTGTTAAACAAATAGTCTAACAGTATTGCGTCTAAAATAGTTAGACCGACGACCGCTGTGCGACTTGAACCGAAACCTCCATCCGCTCAAAGGCATCCGACGGTCCAGCCCACGACCCTGCAATCGGTGCCGCGTTTTCTTGCTCACGGGCCACGGCAACCGAGATATGCTCTGAACCCGCCAGCTTGTTATTGGTTGGGTCAAACCCACGCCAACCGGCTCCCGGGAGATAGATCTCGGTCCAAGCGTGGGTCGCTCCATGCTGCCCTTCTGCCATTTGAATGTAACCGGTTACAAACCTCGCTCCAAACCCCAAATAGCGGGCCACTTCCATCATGAGCACTGCGTAGTCACGACACGAACCCGTCTTTTTTGCGAGTGTCTCATTTGGACATTGAACCCCGGCTTCATGCCGCTCGTTGTATTGCAAATACTCGAAGATACGTGTGTTCAAACTCATGAGCAGCTCAAAAGTATCGATCGCCTGACCATTGCGATAGGATTCGTATAGCCAATGATGCAGGGCCGGGCCATCATACGGGTAACTGGGTAGCCGGTAGGGGACCAATGCCACTTGTTCGTGTGGAGGGTATTGAAACGGATACTCGCGCGCGCTGGGTTCGATCAAGCACTCGATTGGATTGTCTTCGCTAAGATCAACATCGATCTCAGCAAAAACACGCAATCGCTCAGCAGGCTCCGAAAAGCTGAGGATCGCGACCGAATTGTTCTCGATATCGCGCAACCATCGGACCGATGCTTTAGGCTCGATCTCAATGCGCGAGCCCACAATGCGCAGATCGTGGCCCTCCCGAGGCCGCATCAAGACCCGATGGGGTCCAAAGTGGACCGGCTGAGAATAGACGTATTGGGTCTCATGGAGGATTCGGATCGGCTTCACTTGGACTTTTCTCCAGGGATTTCACCCGCCTTGTAATCGGGAAGCCAACTGCAGGGGATGAGCGCCAAGAGTGCCAGTCCTGACAACAACAAGAATCCGATCTTCAACGAGCGTGTACGTGCATCCGCGTTGATGTTCAAGGCCTCATCGAGTTGCGAGGGAGTCGCAGATGTGCCTGACAATCGTTCCTTCAACTGCGAATCGCTGAAGAAATTCAAATTGGCCATATTGACCTCGTCCTTGAGTTCCGCCGTAATCACAGGATTGCTAACGCTACCAGCGATGATCATCGAACTCAGCAAGCCGACCAGCATCGTTCCAACGAGCGATGTCCCCACGGCAGCAGCTAGATTCTGTGTCACCCCGCGCAGCGAACCGACATCCCCAGCGTTCTCTTTTGGGGCGGCGGTAACCAGCACATTGAACAGCAACGTCACCAGAGCACCCTGGCCCAAGCCGACCGTAATCAGTCCGAGGATGACGGGGATCGTACTCCAATCGTTGCTTACAGTGAAGGCTAGCCAAGCCGTACCGATCGCAACCAAAACAAAGGCACCTCGGGCGATCGTGCGCGGTGAATAGAGTCCATAGAGCCGAACAATCAAAATGGCCGTGAAGAAGACGGTGAGCATGAATGGCATCATGGCAACCGATGTCATCAATCCGCTCTGCCCCTGAACGATTTGAATGTAAAGCGGTACCGAAAAGTTGATTGCCCCTTCGACGGCGACGACGAGGAACAACGCGACCACCGCCGCCCACTCACGAGGTGACTCGACCACGTTGAGTGCCAACAGTGGCGTGTTGCCAACTTCCGCTTGCCTGCGTGTCCATATAAAAAATCCGCCTCCAATCACGATCCCGACGACAATCATCAAAATCGCGGGGGATACACCTAGCACGTCGAAGGGCGCTGCCGGCCTTGCGAGCAGTACGCCCCAATTGCGAAGGTTGTTGAATCCGAAAGTGATACAGATGATGGCGATGGCGGATAGAATCACTCCTAGAATATCGATCTTCACATCCGTTCGCGCCGCCGATGGCTTGAGCTTGAAGCTTAGCAAGAGAATGGCTGCCGCGTGGATAATGAGCAACCCGAACGCGTATCGCCAACTCAAAAAGGTGGCGACCGAGCCGACGATCACGAAGGCCAGCACCCCTGCAATCGCGCGGGCCGAACCCAACCAACCCACCGCCTCAGCTTGCTGTCTCCCCGAGTAGTGATTCGCGATCAAGACCACTAAGGTTGGTACGAGTGCAGCTCCTGCAAATCCAGCCAAACCTTGAGCAGCAAGCATGATTTCAGCGGTCGGACTGAGGACCATCGTCACCATGGCTGCCAAGAACAATCCCACGGCCGCTTGAAAGAAGATCTTCGCCCCGAAGCGTTGCCCAAGCTTGGCTCCGAGCATGATAAAACCGGAAACGCCAAGCGAATAAAAAACAACTGCAGTCCCGACCGTGGTCGGTGGCGTATCAAAGTCCTTAACCATCCCTCCCATCGAAACCGGAATCGCAGCCACGTTAAACGACATCAGCGCTTGGCCCATCGCGATGACGATCATCGGAACCCAGGAATCGCGAACCTCAGCTACTTCACCCGCGCTATGCATTTTCTTTTTTGACATCGGCCGTTGTTTCTTTGAGTAGTGTCTAACTTTGATTTTGTTCTCGAATGCATCTTACGCGATCAACTGCTTCACCGCCGGTACGATCAAACGCCCGGTTGCGAAACAAGTAGGTCCAGTCCAAGTTGCTGGGACAGGAACTTGGCTACCAATTGTCCCTTGACGCTATTGCCCGCTTGATCGAGAGGTGGAGCAAACGTACCAAGGCCACCTTTGCCAGGTGATACCGTGACAATTCCGCCTCCGATCCCGCTCTTGCCCGGCAGTCCGATCTCATACATCCAATCGCCCGAGGTCTCGTACAAACCAGCCGTGAGCATCACAGCCAACGCATAGTGGCAGACCGATGCGTCCACCACTCGTTCTTTCGTCAATGGATTCACTCCACCGTCCGCTAAGGTTGCACCCATGACCGCCAAGTCCTTGGCACTTACATTCAGCGAACATTGTTTGGTGTAGAGATCCGTGGCTTCTGCTGGATCCATGTAGATCCGACCAAAACTCTGAAGCAACCTGGCAATGCTTTGATTTCGAAAATTGGTCTCCGATGCCGAGGCATACACCTCTTCATTGAGCGGCAAGGTGCGGCCTGCGAATCGCGACAATCCTTCGTGTATGAATTTCCACTTCGCATCCAGCGTCGCGCCAGGGACCAAGCTCGTGGTCGCGATCGCCCCAGCATTGACCATCGGGTTGGTTCTGCCCTCGCCACCCTGTTCGATGGCTGCAAGCGAGTTGAATGCCAAACCAGTTGCGTTCACTCCGACTTTTTCGCGCATGGCTTCATGCCCCAACGCTTCACACACGAGTGCAAACACAAAAGGTTTGGAGACGCTCATGATCGTAAACTCATGGAGTGCATCCCCAACCGAGAAAAAATTCCCATCGGTTCCTACCACACAGATTCCAAAAAGTTCACTCGGAACACGTGCAAGCGCAGGGTAGACCCCTGAGTTTTTGCCCTCCGTGTTGGTCTTGAATTGCTCGTAGGCCTCGGTCACCAACGTGCGTACCATCTCGGGAGGTGGCAAGTGACCGGTCGAAACGTAAGGCGCTTTGGCTAGTTTGTCGGGCGTGGCTTTTGATGACAATCTTTGTTTCCTTTGCAAACATGACACTTGAATGACGCAACGCGGAATTGTTTCGAGAATAACGTGAGACGTTCTCACCCATAACTGCTAAGTACATCGGTATGAGTCTTCGGGTGAAACAAACTGATAGCCGAAGGGCGCTAGCCCCGGTTCTCGACGAATGTCGAGCAATTGGAAAACCGGGGCTATCGCCCAACGGCTAATTGGTATGAAAAACATATGCGGATGTGCTTATTCGAGAGAATGAAACGATCATGCAGATTCGGAAGCAACTTTCCGAGGAGGACTTGGGCGATCCTCGTTCGGTACCTTGACGTTGTACAGGATCGCGTAGATTGCCGGCATCACGAGCATCGTCAGAACGCATGCGAAGGACAAACCAAACATGATGCAAGCGGCCATGGCTGCAAAAAATGGGTCTTGTGTGAGCGGGATCATACCCAACACCGTCGTGATTGCCACCATGAGCACTGGCCGCAATTTCTTGACTCCTGCATCCAAGATGGCTTGATAGGGAGTTTTGCCCTCTTCCTCGGCAGTCTTGATTCGACTGAGCACCACAATCGAGTTCTTGATTTGCTCACCACCCAGACTCAATACGCCTAGCAGAGCCATGAAGCCAAACGGCTGCCCTGTGATCAACAACCCGGCCGTGACACCGATCAATGCCAAAGGAACAATCACCCAAATGAGGGCCGTGCAACGTATGGAATTGAACAAGCAAACGACGATGATCACCATCAGAACGAACGAAAGGGGTAGTGGCTGGATTAATCCTGCTCGTGCATCGTTCGAATTTTCATACTCGCCACCCCATTCAAGGGCGTATCCCGTTGGCAGCGGAATCTGCTCGATGTCCGAACGAATGCGATTGAACAGTTGGCTGGGCAGTCCAGACCGTGGGTCCGCATGCACAGTGACCGTGGGCGTTCGATTGCGTCGCATCACGACAGGATCTTCCCAATCCATCTCGACTCCAGACACGACTTGACTCAGTGGTATCATCCGCCGCGCAACTGGGCTCCAAATCTGACTACTGCGAATCCGATCCACATCACTTCTTTCTTCCAAAGGTGGGCGAGCCACGATTGGGAGCAATCGTGTTTCTTGCGGGAACGTCCCTCCGCCAGCACTACCCGGCTCTCGATAAAAACCCACGACCGAACCTTCAAAACCGAGTTGAAGCGCCTGTGACACGTCCGCTCGCGTGATCCCATTGCGACGGGCCTGCATCTCAAACAAGTCGGGACGAATCGACTTTTCCCGCTGACGCCAGTCGCTTCGGACACACAGCGTGCCCCCATCCTCCTGGAGCACTCGAATCGCTTCGCCGGCAAGCCGACGCAACTCCAATGGATCCGGGCCATTAAATCGCGCCTGGATACGACCACCATCTCCAGGTCCCAACAAAAACTTCTTTGCGATCGTATTGGCGTTCGGGTACTGCTCGTCCAATTGCTTTTGAACCGTGGCTATCAACTCGTCAATCCTGGAGGCGTCTTTCACCTCGACCAAGAACTGCACGAAACCGCTATTCTGCCCTTCCGGAGTGTAAACAAGCAAAAATCGAAGTGCTCCTCCGCCGACGAACGAGGAAATGTGCTTCACGTTGGGCTGGCTCTGAAGAAACTCTTCGATGGACGAAGCAAAATTCTCTGACTCACGAATGTGGGTACCGGCGGGCAGAAAACAATCCACCATGAACTGCGGTCGCGTCGCAGGCGGGAAGAAACTCTGGTCGACCTTGGTGAAACCGTAGAGCGACCAAACGAACAACGCGATCGACAAGATCACAACCGCCCAGCGAAATCGCAAGGCCATCTTCAAGAGACTGAGGTAGAACCGAAAAACGATGCCATTGTAAGGATCGCTATTACTATTGGACGTCTTGGCATCTTTAATCGGATTGAAGGACAGGTAACTCAGCAAAGGAGTTGCTGTGATCGACGATATCCAACTCAGGCTGAGCGAAATCATGATCACCCAGAACAGAGAATTGCAATATTCGCCGGTACTATCCTCGGACAATCCGATGGCTGCGAATGCGATCACGCCGATCGCTGTTGCGCCAAAGAGCGGCCATTGATTTTCCGCGACGACTTCGCGAACCACTTTCATTTTGTCTTCGCCAGCCTCGATACGAACCTTCACACTCTCAATGATAATGATCGCGTTGTCTGTCAGCATGCACAGAGCGATGATCAGCGCCCCCAGCGAGATGCGTTCCAACAGCAGACCACCGATCAAGTACATGACCAAAAATGTGGCCATGATCGTCAGAAAGAGTACGGCGCCGATAATGAGACCGGTCTTCCGCCCCATGGTGAAAAATAACACGACAAAAACGATGCCGACAGCTTTGCCAAGATTCCAGATGAACTCATTGGTAGCGAGTTCGACCGCTTCGGGCTGAAAATTGATCTCACCAATTTCGATACCGATGGGTTGGTTGACTTCGAGTTTTTCGAGGGTTTTGCGAACTCCCGTTCCTACCGCAACCACATTCCCACCTTGAACGGTGGAGATGCCAAGACCGATGGCAGGCTTTCCGTCGAAACGCAAGAGACGTCTTGGCGGATCTTCATAGCTCCGTTCCAACGTTGCAATATCCCTCAAGAAACGTTGCCGTCCGGAACTGTCGGATCCAATGACCATGTCCAGCATGGCTTCTGCGGTCTCAAACCCGCCCGTCGGATCGATGGCGATATGTTCGTCGCCGACTTGCACGCGCCCGCCGTCTGCTGCGATGTTGTTGGCCTGCAAAAGTGCGTAGATCTCTTGTTCGTTGATTCCAAGACTTGCCAACCGCAGACGGGAGATCTCGAGGAAAACGACTTCTCGTTGTTCGGCAAACAAGTCCACCTTCTTAACATCTTGGACAAGTAGCAATTCGCGTCGAAGGAACTCGGCATAGCGACGCAATTCGGGCTGAGTAAACCCTTCGCCAGTGACCGCGAAGAAGATGCCGTAAACGTCGCCAAAGTCGTCAATGACCAATGTCTTGCCACGTACTGCGGGTGGTAGCTGGGCTTGAACGTCATTGATTTTGCGTCGAAGTTCGTCCCAAACTTGTGGGATCGTGTTCTTGTCGAAGCTATCCTGAATGATTGCCGAGACGATGGACCGTCCACGGGTCGACTCGGAATCGACACGTTTTAGCTGCCCAAGCTGTTGGCACGCGATCTCGATGGGATTGGTTACCTCTTTGGCGACTTCATCCGCACTGGCACCCGGGTAGGGAGTGATGATCAGTGCTTCTTTGATCGTGAACTCAGGATCTTCCAGTCGTCCCAATCGGTTGTAGGCAGCCAGGCCACCGATCAACACAAAGAACATCATGACGAAAATGACTCGATTGTTGCGAACTGAGAATTCGGCAGCGTTCATCAATTGCCCCCTTCCGGTCCGCCGCTCAATGCACCCCCAAGATCGCGGACCTTCAATCCATCTCTTAGAAACGTCACGCCCGCCGTCACGATGCGTAGGCCTGGTTCCAAACCTTCCAAAATCTCCACATCTCCACCAACGATCGAACCGATTTTGACGGCTTGTCGACGGACCGTTCCATTCGCTTCGAGGATCCAAGCGGCTTGCTCACCGGTGGAGTCTTTGGCGACGGCAGAAACGGGAACCATGATGCGTTGCCCGAGAATCTTGGCGCGTCGATACTCCGCCGTCACGGTCGCAGTCATACCAGGGAGCATTCGGACCTCCGCCGGGGCTTCAAGTGCAACGCGAACATTGAACGTTTGTGTCGTCGGATCTGCAACTTGGGCGATCTCTCGTATCTGAACCGGAAACGCAAGACCAGGAGCACCGCTGACCTCGACCTCCAGCCGAACGATGTCCGCAGTTCGTATGTCCTGCACCATCACGGTTTCGGGGACGTCCACCGCGATCTCGATTTCCTCGATATCCTGGAAACGCACCACCGGTTCTGTCGCGCGAATGTTTTGCCCTTGCTCCACGAATCGCTGGGCGATCACACCCGTATAGGGAGCCACCAACGTGCTATCGGACAGGTTCAGATTGGCTTCGACCACCCTAGCCTCAAGCCCCATGACCGCGGCTTCTTTCGCCTGAATGTCCTCTTCGCGACCGATCGACCCCTTTTCGACCAACTGCAAAGCAGCTTGATGGTCCTCTTGTGCAACACGATAATTGGTTTGCTTCAACTCGAATTCCGACCTGGAAACCGCATTCGACCGCACCAATTGAGCACTTCGATCCAATTCGGACTTCGCGTTGGCCAACCTAGCTTCGGCAGATCGCGCCTGCATGCCTCGTCGCAGTTGCTCTTCGGCCCGCTCACCCTGCTGCAATGCCGAGAGCCCAGCCCGAGCTTGTGTAAGCTGCGCCTCAAGCGAGGCCAGCCGAGCTTGGAACTCATCCTGGCGAAGACGAGCAATCAATTCACCCTTCTCGATTTTCTGACCTTCTTTGACAGGCAATTCAGCGAGTATTCCAGATACCTGAAACGCAAGCTCGACTCGCCGTGACGCCTCGACCCGGCCAGGGAACAAACGGGTACGCGTGTCTTCGCCAGCCGCTAAGATCATCGTCTTGACTGGCCGAATAACTTCGGCACGCGGTACAACCTTCGAATCGCAGCCTGTCGCGAATGGCAACAACGAAGCGCCCACTATCAGGCATCGCCAGAGTCTACGAACTATGGGTCTATACGTTTCCATGACGGATGGCTTTCATGACGGGAAGACGACGATCGAATCAACGCCGATGCTGTGCAACACATCCAATGGATCCAAGGTATTCCATCAACGACGCTAATATCGCGATACTTTAACTGCGGGGGGACAATATAGCAATCATAGTCAAATCTTTCTCTTGATCCATTCAAGAGGGCATCTCGCATCTAACGGAATGTCGAATTAGAATGTCGAATCGAATATTTTGATAATGTTAGCTGTTCTCATCGTACGTCTAGGTCCTCCTGATGCCCAACACTAGTGAAGCTCCGAAATCATTTTTCCAGCGTTCTCTAGATGGAATCGAGTACTTGGGCAACAAGGTTCCTCACCCGGCGGTTTTGTTTTTACTTTTGATCGTTGTGTTGGTGGTGCTATCTCAACTTTTTCAATGGCTGGGCACGAGTGTTTCCTACCAGCAAATCAATCCGGAAACCCATGAACTCGAACAAGCGACCGCAGCGGTTCGCAGCCTCTTGTCCGCGGACGGAATTCGCTTCGTATTCACGTCGGTTGTATCCAACTTCATTAATTTTGGGCCTGTGGGCATCATTTTGGTGGCAATGATCGGCGTGGGTTTAGCCGAACGATCAGGCTTGATCGGCGCGATCATTAGCAAGATCGTGATCGTTGCACCGCCTCGAGCCATGACAGCCATTCTGGTGACCTTAGGGGTGCTCTCGAGTATTGCCAGCGATGCGGGGTACCTGGTCTTGATTCCGTTGGGAGCAGTTGCATTTCATAGTATGGGGCGGCATCCGCTGGCGGGACTTTCGGTCGCGTTCGCGGGAGTGGCAGCCGCCTTCGGCGCTAACTTTCTGGTCAAACCGATTGACGGTATCCTCGCCGAAATGACCAACGACGCAATCCACATCGTCGATCCTACGCAGTCGATCTCGTTAACTGCCAACTTCTATTTCGGTGCTGCTTCGAGCTTGATGTTGATCGTGGTTTGTACGTTGGTGAACGACTGGTTGGTCGAACCGAGACTTGGCAAGTACGAGGGAGATACGCCAACACCAGAGAACAAAGGCCTGTCGTTGGAAGAGTCTCGAGGACTTTGGTTCGCTTTTCTGACGATGCTCGTTTTTGTCGCGGTGGTTTCGCTGCTGACATTTCCCAGCGGCGCTCCGCTTAGAAATCCCGTGACCGGCGACATCATCGGCGATTCACCTTTTATGGCTAGCCTGGTTTTCTTGATCATGCTGGCGTTTTTGGTAACGGGAATCGCTTACGGCCTGGGCGCCAAGACGATTCAAACGGCGGACCAAATCATCGACGCGATCACACAAACTTTTGCCGACCTGGCCGGGCTATTATTCCTGTTCTTTGTCATCGCTCAGTTCGTCGCCTATTTTACGTTCACCAATCTGGGCACCGTGCTTGCTGTGAACTTGGCGAACGCGCTCAAGGATGCAAACCTCAATAGCGTGACTCTGCTCATCGCGTTCATTCTCATTGGCTTGGTATTAAGCGTCCCAGTCCCTAACATTCTCCCGAAGTGGGCCATCATGGCACCCGTGTTCGTTCCACTCTTTATGAAATTGGGGGTCGATCCAGACGTGGTGCTTGCCGCATACCGTGTGAGTGATTCGCCGCCGAATGTCATCAACCCACTGTTGCCACACTTTGCACTTGTCGTCGGTTTCGCCCGCCGTTGGCAGCCAAACGCAGGTGTTGGAACCGTAGTCGCGATGATGCTCCCCTACTCGGCGGCAACCATGATCGTGTGGGTGATCCTGTTTTTCGCCTGGTATTTGCTCGACATCCCGTTTGGCCTCTGAGATGGCAACCCGCAGGTCCATCTTCGGTAGCTACGAAGCACAATCATCCACAGGTCAAGCCGCTAAGGGCGTTCGGATTTGCTTTTTAGTCTCGGCCTCGCATTGAGCAATCGCTCCCAACCATTAGGACTAATCTTGGTTCCCTTGAGATGGATGGATTCGAGCTGCGAAATCGTTAGCAAGACGTCGATGCTTGCGTCGGAAATGTCGCAGTTCGTCAGCCATAGCGTTTTGATCGACTTGTTCCCACGAAGCATTGCGATGCCGGTGTCGGTAACTTTGCAATTGGACAGATCCAATTCCTGCAGGTCTTTCATCTGAGAAAGTGTTTCCAGCGAGCGGTCGGTCACGTTCGTCGACTCAAGACCCAAGCGACGGACGTTCCATGGAGGTTCGACTGGATCGGTATTGCCCGCAAACAATTCGTCATCGACTTGGGTGAACGACAGTTCTAGCCATGTTGATGATCGATACCCGATCGGCCATTCGAATATTTGTTTCGTTGTTACATCACAGCGTGTGAGAACGGCTTCCTTGCGGATCGCATAGAAGGGTCGAATTGAGACCGCCGTTGGCCCCAACACTAAGAAGCGATCATAGGCCGTTCGCAATCGTTCGTCCGCGTTCATTTCGCCAAGCAACGCAGCCTCTTCTTTTCCGGCGTAGACGCTTTGGATGTACTTCACGAGTGCCCTTCGCTGTTCCATTGTGCCATCCATCCATAAATGGGCAAGTCCGCAGGCTTGGCTGTACCAAACGGCAATGTCTTTTCCTCGCCGAAATCGGGTCCCCGTTGCGGACCGAAATTCGTCCCATTGGCTCCAAAACTGATCGTTTAGCCGACGATATCGTCCCGCTTGAAACCTCGGCGCATCCCAGCCGCCAACATCGGCGAGGATGCCCGCGCCGCAAGCTCGCGTCGACATGGACTCCATATACAATGCGATTCCCTCAATGATCCAGAAGCCAGGGCCATTATCTGTATCCAGTGCAACATCCTGCGCATTTGCCTCGAAGAAAAATTGGTGGACCAACTCGTGGACAACGGTCTCCATCGTTTTCTGGCCGTCCCAATAAAACAGCGCCATTCTTCGATTGGGGTCATAGAAGCCAGTCGAGATCCCAATATTGCGTTCGGTCGGCTTAAGGGCCTTCTCGTAAGCAGCCTTGTCGCGAAACAAAGTAACGGAAAACTTCGAACCTTGTGACCTAGCGTATTCGGGTGCAGACGTCCGATGATCCGCCCAAACCGAAAAGAAGATCTGCTTCCAGATCGCGAACACTTGTTCACAAAGTTCCGCTACATCTTCTGTGGGCCTTGCACCTGCTTGCGACACGATTTCAAAATTGGGTGTCAAAACCACAGAGTAGGAACCGGCAGGCCATAGCGTTTTGGGATGGTTGACGAAGGCCTTTGGTGTCAACTTCATGGTACCTATCGCAGTCGCTTCCGTCCAAGTTGTCTTGGCGGGCTCTTTGCGGCCAGCCGTAACAGGCACAATCGAGCGCAGGCCAGCCGCTTGCCATCTCAGTCGATATCCGGACTCTAAGTCTTGATTCGACTCCTTCGTGATGGCAAGTTGGTCCAGCGTTTGGGCCAACTTTTCGAGGGATTGTCGAAACGCCTCAAGCGAATCTTTGCTTTCAAATAACTTTGTCATTTGCTCGAAGTTGGCTCGCGCTGCGTTGGGATGGCGAGGCAAGACAAAGCGATGCCGATGTTGTGGATTGAATTCGAATAGAAGCTCGACAGCATCTGCTATTTCGGAGTTCTTCGAAAGCGGCTTCGCACATTCTCTGGCTACCTCGAGTGCGGACCGAACGTACTCGTTCGAATCGATATCTTCACTAGACTGTGCGTTGACGGAATGACATGCCAAGCATTGGATAATCAGAATGAACAAAACAAGCCTGCCGCGGTGGAGTTTAAGCAATAGATGAGATTTCCTCCCTATCGCCCCGCTTCGGGGAGAGGGGGCCGGGGGGTGAGGGGGGGACCCACGAGTTGCATGCCTCCGGTCCAGCGATTTGTTAATACTTTTAGGACAAAGCAAGGCATTGAATCGACGATCATAACTCCGACCAAACCACAGTGCGAAACCCCTCACCCCCAGCCCCTCTCCCCTAAAAGGGGCGAGGGGAGCAATCTCAAAAGATGAGGCGTTAGTGGGTGCCACACGTACCGAAACGGCCTCGAGGCGCTGTCTATCCACGCGGCTTCTCCGACGGACTTACTGATTCCGGCCCGCTGGTTGCTGCGGCTGCCATTGGAGTTGGTAAAGTTACCGGCACTTTCCAGCATACAACTTCATTGTCCACAGCGACAACCATTCGCAATTGGTCGCCATCCGGGAATATCGCAGCGCTCAAGATGGGTTTACCAAGCGACATTTGATCCGCATACCCTTGGCCACTTGTTTGCAAATGCAGTACGCGTCGAGGCGCCGTTGAAAGCCAGTAGAAGTTTCCGTTGGCCAAGATCGTCGAGGAGAGGTTTCTACATTGGTCGGCTCGCACCGACAGGGGATGCGTGAGCAACGGTTCAAATTTGCTGTTTTGCAAAATCGAACCGGTTTCGCCACTGGGCAATTGAGCCATACCCAACATGAGTGTCCGCTCGCGACTCCGCCCCCAGGTCCAAGCACCTAACTCTGGAGCGAAGGGGAGCTTCTTGATGGCGGTCGTCTCTGCGCGTTCGTTGGTTGACGAGACATCGTCCGTCGGCAGCCCCTCGATTTCGGTGATCTGACGATCGAAGTCGACAACGTTCCAAGCAATGCATTCGCCTCGATCGTTGAGCGTTGGGACAATCGCAGCGACATTGACTGCCGATCCCTTGAACGGCTTTGACTGTTCGGGATCCAGGACATGCAGTTTGGACGCGTCCGTCGCAATGCTTAGACTTGGTTTGTTTCCTTGAACGGTCCAAACGAAAGCGATGGGTGATTCGTTTTCTCCAAGCGGAAACTCGAGTGCCTCGACCGGTGCTACTTTTGGTATGTCGAATAGGTTCGCCGGCATTTCAACCAGCCAATATCGCGGCAAGCCTTCGGGTACAATAGCGACCCAGCGATGGGCCCAAGGATCGGGCAGAATATGGATTCGCTTTGCATTATCTGCCTTTTCGATCGGAATGGATGCGATGACTCGCTTGTTCCCGACACTGTCAAGAATGGTGAGATTGCCCAATTCGTCCAAGACTGTCATCAGTCGAGCGAGCGGGGCGTTGGTTGCAAACAGATCGGGCGTAACCAAGGTTCGGCCCTTCTGTGGATAGAATTGCTCACCACCTGCCGCAATGATCTTGGCATCAAAGCTCGCATGCCAGGCTTCCGTTAGCGGATGAAACATGAATGGAAACGAGGCGATCGGGCCGACTTCGTCCGCTTTTGATTTTTCGACAATCACACGTTGTAGACGAGAAGCGAATCGCGATTCGTCGTCGAGACTGCTTTGCCGACTTCGCATGGCTCGATTGACACCTTTTTGAAGCTCCTCCACGATTATCGGCAAATTATCCAAATAGCCGAACTCGTCAACATGCTGCACCATGGCTTGTTTGTCCAACACCACGATCGCGGGCTGGCTCCTGATTTTAAACAGGCTCTGCGTCAGACCTTTGGTATCGATCGCGAGCGGCAAGGTACAATTCCAGCGTTGGAAGGCCTCTTTCATTTTGGTGGCAGGCAAGGTCGAAACCATAATGATTTCGGTCGATCCGCTCAAGGATAGACGATCGAGCTCTCGCGAGACATTCATCACATACTTAACGAAAGACTCGCTTACGTCCTCGCTAACTCTATCGTCGCCAACCCAGCACAACACCGAAATGGTTTTGGTGCCACGTTGCGCGGAATCCAGCAACAGGTTTCCATCCGCATCGCGAAGATCGAATGGCTTGAGGATTTCGCCCACGAGTGGCGGCAAGTCCCGTGGCGGTGCTTCGATAAACCGTCTCACTGCAATTTCATTGGATTGTTTTGGGATTTGCCACGCGGACCAATCGACGCTTGCATTCGCCTTGACCCCGACGAGTTCGATCGAGAGTTCGGATTTAGACTTATCAAGATCGGCTGGTAAACCAGGCGGGACTTGGTCAAGGAGTTCGATCGGCATCTCGTACTTTCGCAGCAGCTTCTCCTTTTGATCGATCCACAAGGTCCTTTTCAATCCCGTGGAAGTGATTTGGACTCGATCGCACTGGACACCATCGAAAATTTCAGTGGGCAGCAGTGTGAGTTTGGTTTTTTCATTGAACAAATAGGCAAGGGGATTGGCATCAAAGAGCAGTTGAATCTGAATGGGGGTGCCTGAAACGACTCTGTCCAAGGACGGGCCAAGGTTGTCGACGAGCAACCACTTCAAATCGAGCGATGCGGGGCTTGGTCGCACCAAGCGTTGATTGCCAAAGGGCTTGCTGATCTTGCTTCCAACCACGGCTTCCCAACTTGAGTTGGTCGAGAGGGCTTGCAAGTCGAGGGCTTGGATTCCCAATCGATTGGGGGCTTCGTAGGCGATCCGCATCGAATCCGTATCTTCGATTGGATTGTCTTTGGTTGGCAGCTTGACAATCAGCCTACCGCGGTCTTCGTAGCTCTTGAGGGTCTTGTATTTCGCAAAGCAAGCGTCGAGTATTTCTCGTGCCAAAGCCGATCGAGCGATCGACTCCGGCGATTCAGGAGTCTCAACCGTTGCCGCAGTTTTTTCACCTTCCTTGGGGCTCTTGAGGTTTGGATCGGTCTTTACGTCTTTTGTTGAACTTGCTCTGTCGCAGCCTAGCCAAAAAAGACAGGTAACGAAGAGAAAAATCGCAGTGAAGGTTCGGGCTTGTTGCATATGTCGACGTGTTGCGTTTTTGCTGTCCATGAGTTGCTAGTTCCTTAGTTTACTCAGCTTGGCTTGCGCTTGTTCAACGATTGGGAGCATCTCCTTGTTTCCGTTGTAAAGATTGACGATACTCTCCCATATTTGCTTTGCGCCGATGGCATCGGCACTACTGTACATTTTGTCAGCTTGATCCAATTTCTCACGCAAGAATTTTCGAAGTTCTTCGATACTCGGGGGCTTCGATTGGATTTTGGCGATTTGGCGGCGGGCTAAGTTAACGAAGGCTCGTTCCTTTTCTTCGTCCTTTAGCAAATTTACGATCCCTTGATACTGTTCGAGCGCGGTGACGCGGTCCCCGAACAATTCGTAGCGGCTCGCTTCCGAATATTTGCGTTCTCCTTCGCTCGAAGGTTCCCTTCCGAAACGGCGATTGCTCTGAATTCGCGACTCGGCATTTTCCATCTCGATGAGGTCAAGTTGCTCTTTTGCCCAAAGCGAATTTTCACCATCCGGGAATCGTTCAATCAAGTTATAGAGGTACTTATCCCGAGCTTCGTTGTGTGATCCGAGATCATCTCGTGCAATCAGGACTTCGGCTCTAGCCCGTAGCGTTTTCTCACCCGGAGGCCAAACCAGGTAGGTGATTAGACAGATGATAGCGGCCAGCAAACCGAGCAAGACCAATGGTCGTTCGAAAAGCCCTGGTGCTTCTTGTTCGTCTCCGTCAAGAATGCGTCGCTTCTGCTTTTTCTTTTTATGCCCCAACGCCTTAGCGGCTTCCGCTCGATCGGTATTCATCTGCAGCGGACTGAAACCAGACAAGGCATGTTCGGCGACACTCATTCCCGCATTGGCACGCCTTTGAGCCTCGTGCAACGCCAAGGCTGTCGCGGTCGCGGAATAAGGTCGCTTCAGCGGATCCTTGTTCATCAGTTGTTCGACGATGGAACTGAGCCAAACGGGGCAATCAAAGACGAGAGTTGCAACGGGTGCCACGACATTCTCGCGGATCGCCTGCTTCATCATCGACGGGTTGGGGGCGACGAACGGCGATTCGCCAGTGATGGCATGATAGAGAACGGCACCTACCGAATACAAATCCGAAGCTGCATCGATTTTTGGTTTTTCGGCGAAGGTTTCCGGTGCTGAGTAGGCCAACTGCTCGGCCGATAGTGGAACAGGCGAGCCGGGCCCCCGCCGAAAGTCGCAAAGCTTTACCTTGGTTCCATCTTTGGAGAGAATGACTTTATCGAGGCGGATTCGTCCATGGATCCAGCCAGCGTTGTGTGCCACTTGCAATGCCTCACACAGTTGCAAACCAAAGTCAAGCACCGACTCCCACGGCAATCGCTCTCTTTTCTTTAAGGCGACATCAAGCGAATCACCGTCCACCAATTCATAAACCAAGTAAGCATCTTTCGCATCGAATCCGCCTCCATAACATCGTACGATGCCGGGATGCCGCAGGGCTTTCAGGCTTTCCAGTTGTTCGGCGAATTCTTGCTTAGCCTCAGGCGTCATCCCCATCGGCACCGAGAAAACTCGCACCGCCACTTGGGCTTTCTGTTGCATGTGCAGCGCGCGATAGATGTTGGAGCCGCGATCGCCCAATGGAGACTCTAGCGCTAAAGGACCGATACGGGAGCGAGTCACAGCATCAGAGCCCTTCAGTGCATTGGCCCGCGAACTTCAGGCCGTTGTACACACAATCGCGCACCGCATCGACGTCGACTCGCGTGACAATTTCCAAATCGCGACGACTCGAGGCATACGGACGTCTATCCACGATAGTGGCTCCCCGAGTCAGTTCTCCTAGTTCTTCGATATCGACCGAAAATTGATCGGATCCAAACATGGATGGTTCGAGCAAGTACACGACACCGATTACCGCCTGAAGAACAATGGATTCTTGGGCACGATGTTGTCGAAGCGTACGAAACAGATGGGGCAGCATCGAATGAAGCAGAACGCCAGCACGTGTTTGTTTCGCAGGCAGGATTCCCAGGAGATTCAAATCGAACGTAACTTGATTCGTGACTTCTAGAGGGATCAAGGATTTGGTGGTTCCGGACCGAAACACGGCAGTTGCACTTGAGGGATCGAAATGCATATTGAACTCTGCCGCTGCAGTCACGTCTCCAATACAGTCCGTGGAGCCACCGACCATGATTATTTTGTCAACAGCCTCGATGATGCTCGGATCTCGCTGAAAAGCTCTTGCAATTCCGGTTAGGGGGCCAAGGCATAGAATCGTGACGTCGCCCGGATCGGCGCGGAGCCGATCCGCAATCAACTTTTCGCTCATCATGATGTGTGTGCGATTGACAAGATCTAAGCCCAAATTACCAAGCCCATCTTCTCCATGCAAAAATCGGCCATCGGAAACCGGGGCGTCATCTGGATCCGAACCAGCGCCGACACGCGGATGGCGTGGTGGATCTAGCTTTTCAAGAAGTCCCAGGATGTTTTGCGTGCTGCGTTGGGATTCGACGGTACCAGAGCATGAGGTCACCGCAACCACGTCCAGCCTAGGGTCGAACAAAGCCATGACCAGGGCAACCGCGTCGTCAATTCCTGGGTCGCAATCGATGATGACTTTTCGTGCCATGCTAAACAAATAACTTTCGATCGAGTCAAATTGTGAAAACCGGTTATCATTAGTTTTATGTCTTTTACTCGTCGTTCGCTAGTCGCGAGTCCATCTTCTCACACCAAACATGCTCGAAGAATTCCTCAATTTGGTACAAAGCAATGTCGATCTCTCCGCCGATCAGATGCAACAAGCAATCCTTTGGATGCTTGCAGGCCAACTTTCTGACGAGGAAATCGGCAAATTACTCCTTGCTTTGCGTCAAAAAGGGGAATCGGTCTCGGAACTGGTCGGAGCCGTTCGTGCCTTGCGTGTGATGATGGCGCCCATCCGCACCAAACGCCACGGTTTGCTTGATACTTGCGGGACCGGCGGAGACGGAGCTAGAACCTTCAACATTTCAACTGCAACCGCAATCGTTGCGGCCGCCGCAGGTGCGAGCGTCGCAAAGCACGGCAATCGAAAGATTACCAGCGCGACCGGTTCCGCAGATGTCCTGAGTGAGCTCGGGGTCAAAATCGACGCTCCGCGCGAGGTGGTGGAGGACTGTCTCAACGAGTTAGGTATCTGCTTTTGCTTTGCGCCCATGTTGCATCCGGCTATGAAGCATGTCGCAAATGTTCGACGTTCGCTATCGGTTCCGACGTTGTTCAACTACCTCGGTCCATTATGCAATCCAGCAGGTGCTACCTTTCAAGTCATCGGCGTTGGCAAAGAAGAGCTACAAACCAAGATCGCCGCTACGCTGTTGCAGTTGCCAATCGAAGCGGCGATCGTGGTTCGTGGTGAAGACGGGCTCGACGAGGTAAGCTTGTCCGCCGACACGCGAGTCTTGCACATCCAACAAGGGTTGCTGACTCAAACAACCTGGACTCCGGAATCATTTGGCTTGTCGAAGATCAACATCCAGGATTTGGTTGTAGATGGTCCAGTCGAAAGCGCATTGGCCATTACGGAAATACTCAGCGGAATCCGGGGGCCTCGCCGGGACATCGTGCTCGCAAATGTTTCAGCCGCACTTTGGGTTAGCGGGGTAACGCATTCGCTCATCGACGGCACAGCCCGCGCAGCACTTGCAATCGATTCGGGTAAAGCCGCAGGGCTACTGAAATCATTAAGTCTAAGATCCAGGAACTAAGGCGAGCGGCAGGGTGAAAGATACCGGATGAAACGGAGGGTAGGATGGGACCAATGTCCCGTCCAAACAACGGATCGGGACATTGGTCCCAATCACCTTTTGGTAGTTTCCAATCTGCCGCTCGCCTAAGAGCGTTAGCGAGGTGCCGACTGCAATCCCTCGCTTACGCTTCGGGTTGGGATACTGCAACCTGCCGCTCGCCTAAATCCTCAAATTCTCTCAAAACAACCTTGACTTCGCAGGGGTAGAGTAAATATTTTGAAGTAGGGGTAGGACAGTTCCTGTTTTTGATACGGAGCTCTTCCACATGCAATTCGAAAACGATGCGTCTAGCAGTTCTATTAATCACACGCTTGAGAGATTCTTCGCTGGTCTTTCTGAGTATGCGTTTCATTCCCAACTAGGTGTCGCAGATACCCAGTTGGTTAACTACATCAGCAAACTGCTTGTTCGGTTTACCAAGACCGACACACTTCATCGTATTCGGCAACTCAATGGCCAACGCGCAACCGAAGTTGTGACGATGATGACGGAAGCTCAGCATCGTATCGGTCTAGCCAAACGCGAAGTTCACCGACATATCGGAGACTTTACTCTGTTCTGGACAGGCCTTTATCCAGAGTCCCTCCGCGGTTTACAAGGCCCTGACCGAACCGACCAATTTGTCAGCTATTGCCACCAAGGGAAGAAAGCGTACGAAATCGCAAGCGAAATCGAAGCCGACGAGAACTCAGAAGTTCCGAACGAATTGTTGCACCGGTTAAGCGACCAATTCGAAATGTGCGCTTATGGTTTGCGAGAGATTCGTCGGCAGTGGGAATCCGGAGCCGGTTCCGACGGCTCCATATTGATCTAGCATGACCGGGAAAGTCGCGCGGCGAGTCGGATTGAATTAACGCACGAGCCATTGCTGCAAGAAATAGACTGCTACTCCGCTGAAATAGCCAAGGAACGCTAACGGGCCGATGCGGCGGGCATACCACATGAATTCGATCTTCTCTAGTCCCATGGCGGCAACACCTGCTGCGGACCCGATAATCAAACAACTGCCACCGGTTCCCGCACAGTAGGCCAGCAACATCCAAAACGGATCATTCGGCGGAGTCGATGCATACATCTCAATGCCCGCAGCCACCAATGGCACGTTGTCCACTACCGCCGAGACTAGCCCAATGATGATCGCGATGATCGATTGGTTGCCAATGGAATTCTGCATCATGACTGCCAGGTTCTTTAGGATCTCGACACTGCCAAGTGCGCTCACCGCCAATAAGATCCCCAAGAAGAACAAGATGCTCGACATGTCCACTCGCCTCAGCGCCGATAAAACGCCCGTCATGCTTCGAGTCTTCTCATCCATGGTGTGACTGACCAACTCAGAGGCTAACCATAACGCACCCAAACTCAGCACCATCCCCATGAAAGGTGGCAGGTGAGTGTAAGCCTTAAATATCGGCACGCTCATCAAGCCCAAAAGCCCGAGCACCAGAAAAAGCACTTTTTGCCAAGTTTGAATCGTCTTGTCATCGCCATCGGGATTGCCTTTCGAAACAGGTGGCAAGTCCCCTTTCATCCAACGCGACGCGACCAAAAGCGGAATGAGTAAACAAACGAAACTTGCAAGAAACAAATCTCGCATGACTTCGACGGTCCCAATCTTGTTTTTGACCCACAGCATGGTGGTCGTTACGTCCCCGATGACGGTCCACGCGCCACCCGCATTGGCTGCGATAATCGCGATACCGATGTACATCAATCGCGTCTCACGATCCGCCACCAGTTTACGCAGCAACGACACGACAACGATGGTCGTGGTGAGATTATCGAGAACAGCAGACAAGAAAAAGGTGACCCAACCGACGATCCAAAGCAGCGTTACTTTGTTTCGAGCACGAACGAATGCCGTCACCAGCGAAAAACCCTCATGCGCATCGACTAATTCAACGATGGTCATGGCGCCCATCAAAAAGAACAGGATACCTGCGATCTCCACGAACGCATGACCTAGCTGGTACTCTGTTACAAAAAGCAACTTCGAAGGCAAATGGCTCTCGGTCGGTTGCGCCTCATTCACGGTTTCCTTCGAAGATTCTTCGGTCGTTGCATGTTCGGCCATTTCGCTCGCCACGTGCATTCGCTCCCACTTTTCGAAGGCGGATTGCGGTGCGAGTTGGTCGTAGCCTACAGCGTAAATGGCCCAGCAAAGAACTCCCGTCAAGATGGCCGAGGCCGCTTTATTGACGTGAATCTGGTGTTCAAAAACGATAGCCAAATAACCAATAACAAAAACGACAATGATTGCAGTAAGCATATGGATGCTAGGTTCTAGGGTAGTTGTCACGGAAGTTGAAGATCAGCCGAACAGTCTCATTTAGGATTCAATCAAGGTCAATGGCTTTCGACTCACTTTCGTAGTCAAAGAATCCGCGGCCCGTCTTCACACCTAGCTCATTCCTGTCAATATACGGCTGCAAAATATCGATGAGTGGCTGCCAAACTTCATCGCCGTCCACAAACCTTGCGTGGGACATGGTCTGGTGGATGAGATCGACTCCTATTTGGTCCATCATCCCAAAAGGCCCAATAGGCATTCCTGTGACTTTTTTCCAAGCCAAGTCGATATCCGCCGGTACCGCAACCCCACGGTCGACCAATTGTAGCGACGATTGCATGAGTGCCCTGAGCATCCAGTTGAATACGTAACCTGGATTCTCCACTGTTTGCACCAATGGAGTTTGGCCGATTCGAATGGCAAATTCAGTCAATCGCGTTGTGGTCGAGGCTTCTGTTAACGGGCCGGGCACGATATCGGCCAGCGTTGCACGCCATATTGGGACGTGAAAATGAAAATTGGCAAATCGTTCCGGCGAGACAGCATGCGGCTGCATCATCGATGGGGTAAAGTACGAACTGTTCGATGCAATAATGGTCGGCCAAGGAAATCGCTTGGAGTAAGCTTGAATGATTCGCCGTTTGAGCGAAAACTGTTCGCTGACCGACTCCAAAACGAGATCATACGACTGGTCGATATCAGCCAAGGACTCCGCCATATTGAGACGTTGAGATAATTCTGTGGCACTAAAATTTGGCCAATACCCCTGCTCGATAAACGCCTCGCGTTGAGATTCGACCCAAGCCCTCGAGAGAGTGAGCGCCTGGGGACTGTTATCGATCAGGGTTGCTTCTACGCCATGTGCAACCATTTGCCCTGCCAGTTGTCGGCCGGTCCAGCCTGCTCCGACGATAAGCACGCGTTGGATGGGTGAGGATGCGTTTGCTAGGGATGGGTCGGGCTCTGAAGCCATGATTGTTGGTGATGCTCGCACAATAACAAGAGTTGTTCGGCTGCATTTGCAGCTTGTTGTGCGGAATCATACCATGCCTGTTGCCGATCGAGCAGGCGAACAAGGCGTTCACGCCGAAGCATGGCGTCCAATTCCAAGACCGTGTGGGAGCAGTTCGGTTTGAGTGGTGCAGGCAAATCCTGAATTCGCCAGGGCTCCGCCCGATCGAACCGCAGATTGCGTTCGCCAAGCGTTTTCAAGCCTAGAATAGAATCCATCGATGCCGAATCGCAATCAAAGCTACTGCTGCGATTGGGTTTTTCATCGTTGGACGATTTCCTTCGGGTGGCTCTTTCCATTTGAGTTTGAGTGGAATAATGGGGTCGATGGCAGTTCATTCGTCACCTTGGTCGATTGCTCCAAGTCGAACGCCCAGTTCGTCTTGAAACAACCAAAGGAAACATATCTCGCAACTTGCAACCATGCGACAACAATACCATAATCGCTGGTCGTTACGGTGAGAGGGTCTTCGATAAAATCGTTGCGATCGAAACCTGCGCCTCGACCTTGCCCTTAGTTAACACTTCATCATGGACGAACAACAATCCAAGCTTGTCCGAAAAACCACTCGGGTAGAAAAAATCGTATCGGGTGGGCAAACAGGCGTAGATAGGGCTGCCCTCGATGCTGCCATTTTCGTTGGATTACTTCATGGCGGCTGGTGCCCAAATGGTCGACGGGCGGAGGACGGCCCAATCGCCGCTTGTTACGAATTGGAAGAGTTGGAGTCGACTCAATATGCAGACCGAACGAAACGAAATGTCCTCGATTCGGATGCGACCCTTGTCCTCTATACTAACGTTCTCCAAGGTGGTACGTTCTTGACTTGGCGGTATGCCTTGAAGCAATGCAAGCCTTGCCTCAAGATTTGTTTAACTCACCCCGGACGCGTGCAGCGGGTCCGGGATTGGTTGACACGCAATCAAGTGCGAACGCTCAACATCGCGGGCCCTAGGGCAAGCAAAGAGCCCGAAGGTTACGATCTTGCATTCGAATACTTAACGCTGCTGTTCGGCAAAGGTAAGTGAACCCGTTGCACTAGGCATTGAAAGCCATCACCAACATATTGATCGGAAACGACGGCAACACGACCAACTGAAAGAGCATTATGAAAATCGCCTGTCCCTCTCCCTGTCTCGCTATTGTTCTTCCAGCGACATCGTACCTTAGTTCATTGTTGATTGGGTTGCTATGTTGCTTGGCATCCACTCCTTGCGCGGCCGAGCAATTCGTTCTGTTCGATGTTACTTTCGACTACACGAAGGAGGATGCGGACCATTCGACGCCGAGCAAGTCGCACTATTACTTGAAAGACAAAATGCTAAATGTCGATCGACCCAAGGACTGGACCTCTCCCATCGACTACCGAAATGGAACCGTTCATGTTCGACTGGAGGTAATAGACAAGCCGGCAGGCGACGAACCGACGACATGGAGTATCTGCTATATCCCCAACAAAGGACAAAAGAATGGATATGGCTGCCTGGGAACCGACATCTATAAAAAGGTCGGCGTGTATGAAAAAGACATCTCGATGAAATCGTTTTGGGAAAATGACTCGATTGTTTGGACGGAAGGAATCAAACAAATGGACTTGGTGATCAAGGACAATAGCGGTGGTTCAGGGCACGCGCACAAACGAGCCGACTTCGAGAAGTTCTTTCCAACGAAAATCCGCATGACGTTGACGCAAGTTTCGGCTGGTTCGAAATACGATCCAAAGCTTTCGCCCCAAAAATAATGTCAGGGGTCATTTAAGGCCAACGGCTCTCACAAGATCTTTGGTCGCAAGCGGCCGTGTGCAAGCGAACACCTCTCCAGCCGAGCAACCCGCTGCGGCACCCGCCGCGATCGCCAATCCACGGACGCGATCAAAAACGTGTGCTTTGGCTGGCGGGAATTGAGTTACGTAGCATGCGATACTGGCCAGCTTCTTTTCAATGGTAGAACTGATGTCTACGGTGATCTGACTATCGAATCCTACCAGGGCAGCCGGTTCGAACTGCAGCCGAAAGTAAAGCTGTCGCTCGATCGTGTGTACGGGCAAACCTTCGAAGATGTCATCCCACTTGGTCAATCGCGAATAAAACACGGCAGCATCGGTGATTTGCATGGCTTGATAGTGGTCGGGCGAAGCCATCGGAGTTTTGTTCCCAAAGCCGATTACCATTTTCGGCCGGTAACGCCGAAACTCCTTGGCCAACGCAACCCGTTCCTCGAACCCATCCATCAAGCGTCGATTGGTGAAATCCAAGATCTTGCGAACGTGAACGCCTAGTATTTTCGCGGCAGCCTCGGCTTCGGCACGACGCACCTCCGGCGATGGACTTAGCGGTGTTGGCTCACCGTCGGTCAAGTCGATGATCCCAACGCGGTAACCTTGTTCAACCATGGCCGCAATGGTTCCGCCACAAGCGATCTCGACATCGTCGGGATGGGCTCCAACGACCATCACATCCAAGCGTTCGTATTGCTCCGTCATCATGTCTATCCTACTAAGTGGTTATCGAGGCTTAACAGCTTTGAGCAAGAAAGTTGGATTGCAAGACTCGAGCCGTAGTTTGTCCATTTGATAGTTACCGCGTGAGACTTGGATCATCCAAAGCATCGGTTCGATTCCCATGTTGGACACAAATAGCTGTTGCAGCGCACCCACGTAGTCCATGCTCATCATGTTGGCAATCAAACAGCCGCCGGGTTGAAGTCGCGGCCAAGCGAGCGTCACCAATTCCGTGACGGCACGGCCGGTGCCACCCACGAAAATAGCTTCGGGATCGGGCAAGGTTTCCCAAGCTTTGGGGGCTTCGCCGAGAATTGGGACCAAATTCGAAACACCAAAATGCCGTGCGTTCTCGACCAGCAAGTTATAGTCTTCGGCGTCCATCTCGATCGCATAGGCTTTGCCGTGCCTTGCGATTTGGGCCGCTTCGATCGCCACAGAACCACTCCCTGCCCCGATGTCCCACATGATCGACGTCGACTTGAGACTCATTTCACCTAGTGCAATCGAGCGCACTTCGTTGGGCGTCAGCAACCCACGCTTAGGCTTGCTTTGTCGAAAAAGCTCATCTGGATTGCCAAATAACCGACGGCTATCCGATTCCGCTTGACGATCCGGAACGCCGGATTGACGTACCAAAATCATGACGTTCAATGGCGAGAAACGCTGATTGACGACATCGGCTAATGCACACCGCGTCACGCGTTCGTCGGGCGAACCAAGATTTTCGCAAACGTAAGCGGTAAAGTACGAAATCCCCTTGGAAAGGAGTTCTTCGGCCAAGCGAGCCGGGGGCACATCCTCGGACGTAAAGACCCCAACCTTTTCCGCGGAACGAATGCGATCTATGACCCGTTCCAGCGGTTGAGACGCGAGGTTGGTCAAGTACGCTTCGTCCCAGCTCTCCTTCACTCTCGCAAAAGCGAGTTGCATGCTGCTCACGTGCGGTAAGACGTCAAATCGGTCTTTTCCCAATCGATCGCATAGAAACCTTGCCGTCCCATAAAAAAGCGGGTCCCCACTCGCAAGGACAACGGTGCTGCTGTCGGAGAGATCGAGCGTATTGGCAAGTCGATCAAGATCCGGCCCAACCGCTTCTTTGCGTCCCGAGAAGTGCGGAAACTTAGCCAAAAGGGTTGCTGAACCCACTAAAACCTCGGCGGCACCGATCTGGTCTGCCGCCTGTTTGGTAAGGCCTTCTGCGCCATCGTCTCCGACACCGATTATGAGGATTTTTTTCTTGTTTGGCATGCAAAAGTTATACAACGCAAAAACGCATCACGCTAGGTTGGAGTGGCCCAATGCTCGCGATACTCTCGGCGAAGTAGCTTTGCCGTGTTATCGTTCGCTCCAAGGAACTGCTCTTTGGCAGGATCAAACACGAGAGCCTGTCGCGTGCGAGCGGCGATGTTGCCTAGATGGCAGAGCGAAGTCGAAAGATGGTTGATGGTGAT